>NZER01000230.1 GCA_002690445.1 Candidatus Pacearchaeota archaeon | reverse complement strand
TCAGTGCCGCGATTATGTCATCAAGTAGATCGTTCAGCTTGCCCGCTCTGTCGTCTTGGGTGGTCCCGGACACATGGCCAATTATTAGAACGGACAGGACCACTCGAATATTGCTATATTCAAATTTCAGGCTTTCCCGCTGCGGCACAATTCCTAGCCAAGGCTTCTGCCCCGGCTTAACGGTTGCCCACGATTTACCCAGTGCCTCCACTGTGTCGATGGTGGTCTTGTAACCGTTGCCAGTCGTTATCGTTTCGAGGACTGTTTTGATATTTTGGAGGACCAGCCTCCTGTTCGGGGTTGCCATTAAAAGCCCCCTTGGGAAAACACTAGCCCGACGTTCTTATCGAATGCCTTATCAACATCCCCATCGAAATTCTCCAAGGCCTTATCAAGGTATCGGAGGCCGGGGATTTCGACGCTTTTCTTAAGTATGAATGTGGGGTGTTTGAAATTATCCCCGAACAAATAAGCCGTCCCGTTGGGGTCGTGACTACTCAGGGCGAAACTCAACTCCCCCTTCGTGAAGTCTTTAGGCCACCGGATCCCGACGAAGCTTTTCGCGTCTTCGTGTGGGTAGGCTAGCCACTTTTTCTTAGGGAAGATAAAATTCCCTTCGTCTTGGATCTCGGCATATACCAGGTCACTAAAGACGCCGAAGACAACTTCTTTCCCGGTGTCTAATAGCTCCGGTTCATAACTGTCAGCAAGGCCGCCTTTCGGGTTCTTGGCCAAAGAATAGATCGCTTCAACTACCGACTCGGTCAGGTAATGAGCGCTCTCCTCCATCCCCTTGAGCATCGCCTCGCTCGGCATTCGCGTGGCAATATCGTCCAAGATTGCTCCGAGATTTGGGTCATCTTCTATGGCATCAAAATCAGCCACTAGGTGTCCCAATCCCCGTTGGTCCCGCCGCTCCTGCTCACTCGGTCGTTCATTCCTATGGTGAACGTCGGCTTCTCAAAATCGGAATCGTCGTTTAGCGTATCGTTGTCGCTCTTCGATATGCCTCCAACTTTGATTCTGGTTTCGCCGCCCGATTCTTTGATTAGGCTGGACAAGATATCTTTATAGTGTTGGGTCTTTTGTGACCGGGAGCCTGACATACCGGCCGCCGAACGGTCGATGTCCCTCGCTAATTTGGCGAGGATGGCCCTACACGCATCAATCGCGCATAGGACCACATCGGCCCGAATGACTAGGAGGGCGCTAATTGTTTCATCTGATAGCAACTGGTCGTCGGTATCAGTGTCACCAATCTTGAGCCGAACCTTGTCTTTGTCGGATGCAATACTGTCGGAGAAAGTCCACGTCATTTGTGCTTCCTCGTATTGTGCCGCTTAAGACCTGGTCCGTTCTTGAAATCCCGCTCGCACAGGTGGCACCTGTACCTTGGGATTTCGACTCGCTCAATATGACCACGCTTTAACAGCGAGCGGAATTGTGCGCACTTTTCTGGTTGGTCGAGAACGTCCCCCGGCGATACGTCCCCGATCTTCCTCCCAGGCAAAGCCACTTTCAAGTGCCGCCTCGCTACATAGATTGCTCCCGCTGTTCCCGGCATGGCATCACCCTATTAAGCCAGAAGGTCAGTAAACAGTGCGCCAAAATCGGCACCAGTACGAACGAAGTCATAAGAGGTAACCCCTACGATTCTGTCGCTGAACCGAGTATCTAGACGCATCTTTTGGATCTGAACGCCTCCAGCACTAACCCCGTCCAAGCCTGTCCACGCGAACAGATAGCCCGCGCTTGGTTGCATTAGGCCGGGAGAGTTGGCGACGTAACCGAGCCAGGCGGTATCAGATGCACAAAAAGACATTGAGGTGGTTCCACCTTCGGGGCCTGTATTCTTAACTGCATTCGCCACGATGACTTTTTCGACGCCGAATAGTGGGGCCAAGAGGTCGGTGGTCAAGATCCCTCGTTGGGTGTGCTTGATGCGGTCTAGGATATCGGTGTTCTTGTTCAAGGCAGTATAAACATCCTGGCCAAGAACCAGACAATTAGGCACCCGCCCGGTGTTCTTAAGAATGGCATCGGACTGAGTTTGGACATCACTGATCGGCGTTGAGCTAATGGTGCTCCATTGTGTGCCAACGGTAATGTCAGACCCGGTGCTTGAACCAGTCCAGGAACTAGTTTCGAAGACCATTGAAAAACAGTCAACTTCTCGCTTTAGGAGGATACTGTCCGTCACATATTCCGTCGCCGACGTGTCGAGGTTCAATGCTTCGTCAGCATTCCCTCGAAGCTGGTCAGAAACATCCATGTGGACGCCCAATACTTCGCAATAGTAAGAAGAATTACTTAGTGTGAAATTCGCCCCGCGAGTTTCCGAACCGGGAGCCAGTAAACCAGCTTCGGATCGGTGCCACGCGGCTTTATCGAAGATGAAATATTTGTCAGACTGTTTTTGAACAGGGACTACCGGGAAGATATCTTCAGCTTTAAAACTGCCTCGATCTTGTTGGTAAGCCACGGAAATGTTGGTAAGCGCCGCGTCAATATGAACGGCCGTTGATGCAATTGGCATTTCTTAATCTCCTTAAGCCGCACGAGCCGGTGAAGCACAGTTAATGGCGGCGGTCCCGATTTCACCCGCTCCGGCAGTGGCCGTCAGCATGGTCCCACAGATGAATTCGCTCGTATCGGTTCCAGGAATTTTCTTGTCAGCTTGACCATCAGCACTAGGCCCAATCAAGTTGTTTTCATCAAGTGCAGCGTCACAATTGATTTTAGAAATTCCGATTACGAGAACGGTCGCGGCTTTACCGCTCGCGTCCGGTGCGTTTTGCAATACTCCGATAGGTCGGTCGGTTGCTGCGTTACACGCTCCAACCTTTCCATCAGTATCAAGTTCTACAAAATAATATTGTTTCGAGGACAGGTCTGCATTCGCCTCAAGCGTAATGGTCACCGACTGCCCGTTTGACTCATAAGCCATAACTTATCGTCCTTTCTCTTGCTGATAGTCAGCGTAGAGTCTTGGGTTTGATTTCCAGACGGTGGCCAAGGCTCTCTCCTTGGTTACGCCGTCTTTTTCAACCATCGCGTCGGCCATTCGCTCGGCTTTTGCAATCGCGTCCAATCCTCCTCCGACAGTGGATTTTCCGATTTCCTCGGTGATGCCACTGTCTTTGGCGATTAGCTCGTTCGTTGACTTAAGAAGGCCCATTACAAAATCGGCCTCCTTTGTTCCGTCTAGGGACTTAATAAAAGCACCCAATTTCTCGGTCTTTACAGGGAGCGAACTGAATGTCTTGGCGACTACCATGCACTCGCCTAATCGCTTTTCATCTTCCTGCTTCTTGACTTTGGCCTCTAGTTTTTCGGCCTTCATTAGCGCCGTCTTGTTCGACTTCCAAAGCTGCTCAACCATGCCCCGAACATTCTTGGGGAGTTTGGAGAGCCGCTTTTCTAGCCCCTCCTCGTCCTCTTCTTCTTCTTGCTTTTCAGCTTCTTCTTCGGTGGGTTCTTCGGCGGGGGTCGCCTCTTCTTCTTCTTCGCCTTCTTCTTGCTTACCCAAGCCGCCAAGCTCCAAGAGTTCCTTCATTAGATTCCCAGGGACTTCTTCTTGGAAGGCACTAAGGATTTGAATCGCGCTTTTGACGCCTTCCATAGCTTGTTCGCTAAGTTCGGCCTTCTTACACGCTTCCAGGAGCACCGCCTCGTTTTCGTAGGGGGTGCTCAGGATTGCATCGATTACTTTCATTTCTTTCCGCTCCGATTTTTTAATAGCGAACGTCCTTTTGTTCGCTCCTTTATCTACCAAGCTAACCTCAACGGTCTCTAATTCCCTCAATTCAGTGGTCTTACTTTTCGCCATTCCCAACCTCCAGGAACTCGACTTCCGGCCCCTTGTTATTTCCGAGGGGGCTCCGCTTGCCAAAACCACCAATTGAATAGGCGTTCAATTCGCCGCTTTTCACCAATGCCCACTCCTTCTTTCCTAGTCGGGTTCCCAGAACCCAGGTGCCGGAATGGATGGTGTCCGTACCGAAGACAGTGCGATTCGCTTTATGGGGTTTCCCCGTCATAGCCGCCTTATAATCTTTCTCAGAAGGATAAGGGACCAGCCAAGACTCCACCGGAACGGCGTCAGCCATTTCGGAGTGTTGCAACCCGACAACGCGACTTTTCGACATCCACCCGTGAGCCGTTTTCTCAACCTCGGCGGGGGAAATCAGGTCGCCGTGAGCATCGACTTTGTAGGGGTCGAGCACCACGCCATAAACGATTCTTTTGTCTTCATCGGTCTTTGCGATCTCGACCGTCAACGCGCTTTTGGACTCGGCGTGCTTGCTCGAAGTATCACCCCGCAAAGCAGGTTTAGTCAAGGCATTCTTCACGGCCTTGGCTTTCCTACCTACCTCCCCACTATCTCCGAGCTTCCTAATGGCGGTGGGGTGGGGCATTGACACCGCCGCCCGCTCACCTAAACCCGCTTTAGCTCCCTTCCCCAACGCCACGAGCGTGGTGTTACCAATGTCCGAGGGAAGTTCTCCCAAGGTGCAGACCCCAACGTCATCCCTCGACATCCCCAAGGCCTTTAAATAGACCTCGTTGAATGTCACGCCGTCGGCCCCTACTAGCAACTTTCCCCTCGCCGCCTCTAGGTCATTAGTCTCGGCGACAACAAAAACAACATCGAACCCCTCTAGGGTTTTTGCTTTGATTTCTGATTTTGAACTCATTTGTATATCAGGCGGAGCCTCTTTAGCGATGCCCCCTTTCCCGCCCGCATATCCGCGAGCGGCTTGGTGGATCATCGCCCACGCCCATCCTGGGAGTTGCTGTTTCGCTAGATGCAGGGCTTGCTCCAAATAGTCGCGGCTTGTCTCGTTGTTCTTATCACCCGACATTGTATTCCCCTTCCGCTGCGGCTTCATCGTTCCGAACCACCTTCACATAGTTGCCTTCCTTGTTCTTCTGGTATCCCGCCCTTTCCAGGGCGGCCCACGCCTCCGACACCGCTCGGCTTTCATCCTTTGTTTCTTTTTCTGTCTCATTGAACGACCGGAGCCATATAGTTCTTCCTTCGACGCTTGGGATACGCGATCGAACAACATCCGGGAGTTCGAGGGTGTTGGCATAGCTTTTCTCTAAACCAGCCTCCTCTTCTAAGTCACCACCAGGTAGGTCGGGCTCTTCTCTTTCTGAGGTGGTGTCGGGCATTGGCATATTCCCAAAGTCGCGGACCCACCGTTCAAGCTCGTCATCCGGAGTAAGCACCCCGGCGGAAGATAGTGCCCCGATAGCCCCGGCGAGTTCTCCAAGGTCCGGGGTCTCGATGTCCTCGAATACGAGCTTAGGATAAAGCTCGGGGGAAATGCCGTTGTATTTTAAGAGCTTCGGGATTGCGACCCGGTTAAAAACTTCCGAAATCTGTTCAAGGTAAGAGCCAAGGGCTTGTGCAAAGAGGTGAGTTTTATTTGAGCTGAGTGCGAAACTTCCCACATTATCCATGCCCAACATGACAAACTCTCCCAGGACGCTCATCGCTATTCTGCTTTCGTAACGCTTCACGATTTCATTGACATCTAGTGGGCGGCGGCCACCGCTAGACAGGAGAGAGAATTTGAACCCACTCGGGTTCCCATCGATGTCAGTTTCCGCCGGGAAGACCACGCCTTCGAACTCGTTCCTTTTCACTTTACGGACCATTTCGAAAATGTTGGCAACGGTGGCTTTCTGTGCCGCGCTCGCACTAGGGCTCAACATTTCAAGCGGAACGTGTGCCACCGGCAACCCGGCCAAGTCGCGCTCAATGCCAACCGCCTCAATCTCCTGAATCCGCTTAAGGTAGAACCACGACCGATAGGCATTTCGAAGGATGCTCCGCCCCTCCGGATTTTCTTTGTGCGTTTCCGTTCTGAACAAGAGCGACTTTTCAATGGGGATAAACCGCATTCTATAGTCCGGCGGAGCCTGTTGCCACATCCCGATAGTGGTGCCCGCCTCGTCGAACTCCCACTTGGAGAGGGTTTCTTGTGCTCGGATAGCGATCTTCCGCCACCCTATCTTACCGTCATTGAACTTTGAGCGCTCGGCGTCACCCTCGGCCTCAGGCCCCCGGCGATACTTATAAACGCACTCGAAATAAGCCCACCCGAACGGGAGCATCGAAAGAATCTCGGCAAGTAAGTCGTCCCAAGTGTGCTCCATGTCTTCGCGGCATTCCTCCACAAAGTCTGCGACCGCTTGGTGCTCCGGAGTGTCCTCGGCGGGTTCAATACGCCACCCGGTCTGCCTAACCAGTGTCTTGACCGCGTAAAGAATAGCCCCAATTATGGGGTCATTATCCCGCATTTCTTGGAATGCTTTGACCCCCTTGTCACCCTTGAGTTGCTTAAGCCATTCCTCGTCGAGTCGGCCCCCGTACTGTTTCAGCCCCGGTGTTCCTAGGACATCTAATAGCTCGTATTTCCCTAATTCATTTTCCTCTGGCATAGCCTCGCCTTTCTATTTCTTTGGACCTTGTCTTGTTGCCACTACCCTGCACCGACAATTCGCGATCTGGTGGATTGGGCCAATTTTAGGGGACATCATTCTATCCCTCTTCTTGCCTTTAATTCTTGGCAGTTCAAACTTCTCATCGATTGGGATGACAACCCCGTTCATCTCCCAATGCTTTCGGTCGCCCGACTTCTTATCCCCCGTCACGGCAACCCACTTCTTCCACTTAACCCCGGCGGCTTTCATTCCTTCGATCCGCCCCTGTGCTCTGGCGTTACCTATCTCGGTTCGGGCTATTAGCTCAGCCCGGCCGTGGACAGTTCGCACCAATCCTATTCCCCCGTCTTCCTCCGGGATGGCTTCCAGCCCCTCGTCCCTCTCCCCTTCCGGCTTGATGAAAAAGTTCGTTCTTATTCGCCGCCCTATTTCCCCCATGCTCGGTGTTGGCTTTTCCCCCATCCAGCGAGACATCGCCCCCGCGAGCGCTCGCTTAAACTCCCTTTCGATTTTCTTATCCAACCGTTGCACGAGTATTTCTTTTTCGCGGATATAAGCTTCGGCCGTTCTTTTGGGTATCCTGAACCCTTTGCTGTTTTCGAGACCTGCTTCTTGCATCTGCCGGAAGCCATGACGCCTCAGGATTGCTAGGAGCTTCTTCTGCCTGTCCGTCAGCTCTGCTTTGGTGACGCTCTTTCTTTTACCCTTGCCCCTTAAATCAGAAATAGCTTCCCGAATTAGGGCGTCCCCATAAGAGGCCAGCCACTTCTCGATGTCTTTGGCGGCGGCTTTGGTCCTTGCGTCTTCTTTGCCCAAGAGCCTCCGCTCTCTTCGGCTTACCCGCTGTTTCCGTTTGGCCATTAAAAGAACACCTGTGGCAGAAAGTTCTCGCCGGGGTCTATAGAAATGTCCCGATGCGACCTGGAGTCGAGTTCGGAGACCGCCCAAACAAGTGCATCCATCCTATCGGGTGAGTCTTTGCTGTCCCCCGGCAAATAGTTACACATCTGGTCTTCTAGGTCACTAAATACACCAACGTGCCGAACGCGGCCTTGCTCGTATCGGGCCGCCACTGGTTCGGCTCTGGCAAATTTCCCTCGACTAGCGTGGACGTTCTTGGTGGCGGCTTGGGGGTTGATCCCATTGATTATCGTGCGCCAAGTGTCGCCACCTTGGTTGGCCTCGAATACAATTCGGTCGGCTTGGAATTCCTGGTAGGCAAAAATCGCCCGGCGACAGACTGCATCCGGGGAAGCCCTTAAGGACAGGTCAGCCAACACGAAGAAATCCTTACCCGCCCTCCCTACGACCACGATCCCACTTTCGTCGCTCGTTTCTTTCCCCGTCGTAGCGGGGTCCACCGCAACCACAATTCTCTCGAGTGGCGGGTGCTCTTTGACCCGGCTCTGCTCGATAAGCTTCCGCGTGAATAGGGCACCAGGTATTTCGTCAAGCAATTCGCCCTCAAGTTCCTGACGGCCTAAGTGCGTGTCACCGTATCTGTCAAAAATGGTTTTTATGAAAACGGGGGAAAGGTTGTCCCTGTTTTCCATAGTCGAGCCGGTGGTAGTAATGGTGGACTCAAGCTTGGCAAGATCCCGGAGGAACCTTCTCGGCCTCGGAGTTGTTGTTACAATCACGCGAGGATGAATTCCAAGCCTAAGTCCGAAAAGAAGCATATCCCACGCCTCAGTATAACGCCAAGAAGCGAGTTCGTCGCACCAGGCGAAGTCACACTGAGGCCCACGAAGCTGGTCGGGTTGCTCACTTGAGAATGTGGTTGCGACCGCACCATTGGGCCAAGTCAGCCGTCGCTTCGATGGTTCGTATTCTGGACGGAATCCCGGCGGCGATACAGACAAGATTCCGCTTTCGCCCTCGACCATCACATCGCGAACATCGGACGCCGCCCTCGCCACAAGGTGGACCCGGCTCGCAACCCCCGAACGCACCGCGTCAATGACACTTTCCGCACCCGTTCTGGTTTTACCCCATCCCCGACCCGTCTGGATTAACCAACAGTTCCACTCCCCCGGTGGGGACACCTGCTCCGGTCTGGCTTTAAAGCACCACTCGGTATCCAGTGCCTCAAGCTCTGCCGGGTCTAGACTACTGATTATTCTCTGTCTTTTGGATTCGCTCTGCGTGCACAGCCAATTTATCCAAGACTCTTTCTCGGGCATCTTTGACCTCAACCCTACCATCTATTTTCGCCTCAACCTCCGCTTTCACTTTAGGAATAAACATCGCTCGTCTTCGTTCTAGCTTCCACGCCGCCGCTTGCCACTGCCCCGCTTGAGCCGCTTTTTCGATTATTGCGAGCCACCGTTGGGTCGCTTGACCTTCGGCTTCTTTTATACGCTCCCGAAATTCCTGATATACCTTGGCATCTTTGCGTTTCGAGTCGGCCCATTCCATCCATCTATAGAAAGTTGTTTCGGAAATTCCAGCACAGCCACACGCGTCTTTGTTGGGACAGCCGAGCTTGATGGCCTGGATAAAAGCGTCCATAACCTGCTCGGTTAGCTTGACCCTTCGCCCCCTCCGCTTTTTCGTCATGTTCCCATCGCCGCCTTCTTGGTTACTCCTCGGTCACCACTTTGTGGCTTTTCCGCACAACCAGATTGCAGAAAATCGAGTCGTTGAAGCTAAGGGATTTTTCCTCGTTGCAGCTAGACAATTCCAAGTAGGCCACCCCATGCTCCGGCCACGTATGGAGGGCCAAGTGCGACTCGGCCAAGAGCCACAGGCATGTTTTCCCTTGCGGCTTGAACTGGTAAGATTGGTGGCCTAGTATCTCGAAGCCGCTTTGTTCCAGTGAGCGTTGGAGGAGCTTTATTAAACCATCCCCCGGCCAATTACCGTCAAGTTCAACCCAATAAGTTCTATTCCATATCTTCGCCAACATTAATCGGAACCTCCGGAAAGTGCTTGCCAACCTCTTGGGGGTTGCCGTTGTAAAAGACTTGAACATTCTGGTGGCACTTCCCCACCTTCCGGTTTCGCATATAGCGCCGAGCCCGTTGGGATAGCGTTCCAACGGGCTCGACAAATATAAGCTCGTTCAACAGCACCATCCCATGACCGGTCATAATCGTCTTGGTCATATCAGGGAGCAATCGATAAGCCCCCTTTTCGTCGCGCACATCCCCAATCACGATAACCGCGAAGCGATTGTGCTTTAGCGTCGCCACCGCCGCCCCGAAAGCATTGTCCAGGATGTCGAGAAATTCACCGTAGCTCCCCTGGTTGGAGGCGTCCTTGGGGTCATCACTATAAACCTCCAGGTCGAAATAAGGCGGGCAACTAAACACCAGATCGGTGCTTTGCTGTTCGAGATACTGGCCCACATTCTGTCCATCGTCATTGTGGTAAACTGCAAGGTCCGGGGTGCGCTCGTTGTTGAGGGCCGCTTGGTCGGCCCTAATCTCAATCCCTGTAAACTTATGACCAAGGGCCGAGGCAACATAGCCGAAAACAGTATCCCCCGCGAAAGGGTCAACACAATGACCACCCTCCATCCCGAACCATCGCACAATCAGTTCAGCCAACACCGGGTCAAGTAAGCTCCCGCCTTCGTTGATCACATTCAATAAAGTAGACCAACCCAAGGCCGATTCCCGTGTCTCACAATTATCTTTAATCAGGCTTCGCCAATGCCTCTTCCGGTCCAACCAATATCCCTGTCTTGAATCAAGAACGGTGAAAGGGGGAACTACGAACTGGTCGGCCAGTGGTATCGTTGGCTCGCCTTCCTCTTCCATCCCGGATGTTTCGTTCACCAAAGCTTCTAGCTCTGCGGGACTAAATCCGGCGGCGGCCAATAAAGCCTCGTCCTCTATTTCAAGCGCGGCCAATACTTGAACCAAAGCACCGTCATCCCAATCAGCGAGGTCGGCGGTGCGGTTGTCTGCAATGGCATAGGCGGTTATGTCGGATCCCACAAGCTCGGTTTTCACCGTGTTTATTTGGGTCCATCCCAACGCTTTCGCCGCCGCGAGCGTACCATTGCCCGCTATAACGACGCCCTCGGCGTTGACGACGATGGGTTTTTGCTGGCCAAACCTGGCCAAGCTCCCCATAATCGCGTCGATGTTTTTATTGTCGTGGGTACGCACGTTCGCCGGGTCGAAAACCAGGTCGTTGATCGGCACAGATTGAATTTGCATTATAAAGCCCCATTGAGGGGCCGAGAGCTGACCCCGGTTAATCTTACCCCAAAACCGGCGGAAAGATAGAGAAAACCTAGAACAGGAAATCGCTAATAAGGCACATCGTTATAAGGGGCTCGGGCTTGGGAGTCTGCTACCTGCATCGGGCTAGAGTAACGACTTTGGGCCGGTTGGGCCGGTTGGGCCGGTTTCTTAGGTAGCTTGGATACACATAGGTGATAATCGGGTTGGTTGGAGCCTTGCTCTTTGGTTTTGTTTTTAAACACCCAATACTTCATTTTCCCTTGCATTCCGCTCATATATCCCTTCCCACTGTCGAGCCATAGCCCACAGACTTCGTGCGCTTGATGCTTCGCCTTTTCGATGGCTTCTTGAACTTCGGGAAGGGCTAATACGTCATCGGTGGACCATCCGGCGGGTAATTGCTTAGTCATTTCGTCTTCTCCTTAAGGTTGAATTCCTAAGACCTATTTATAAGAACGATGCAAGCGGCTCCAGGTATTTCAGGTGTGGGGAGTTTGTAGCTAAAATCTCACCCACTGCTAAATAAACGTAACCCACTTCCTGAAATCATTACTCTTTTTGATAACTTATCTTTCTTTTCTTATGAGTTAGAGAATTAAGCTACTTACTCCCCTAAACAGGAAAAACCTTAACAATTTCAGTGGCTTTGCTTTGTAGCTAAAGGGAAATATTAGCTACCCTTTAGCTATGAACGCTACCAGATTGTCAAAACATAGGGCGGCCGGTGTAGCTAAAAAGTAGCGGAAGGAAACGTACTTTTCGCGCTTCCGCTACAAGAAAAACGTCCAGCCTAGACATATTCTGACCCCCCTTTGGTGTAAGGCCCCTGTATATACAAAAGAGCTCTCCAGACATTCCCTAGGTTATCCCCACATTTCCCAGGTTATCCCCAGATATCCAGACACCGCCCGGACTATCTTGGACTATCTTGGACTATTTTGGACTATCCTGGATTATCCAGACACCGCTCGGACTATCCTGGACTATCTCGGACTGTCTTAGACTATCTTGGACTGTCTTAGACCATCTTGGACTGTCTTAGACTATCTTGGACTGTCTTAGACTATCTTGGACTACCCAGACACCGCTCGGACTATTTTGGACTGTCCTGGACTATCCAGACATTCCGCGGATTATCCCCGGCTATCTAGACTCATGGCCTTTAATGGGACCAATCTGCCCCAATAAGGGCCATGTGTTTGGGACGGATGGGACGGATGGGACGGTTGGGCCGGTTTTTAGGTAATAGGGGGGGGGTTATTGTAATTCAAAAACCCATTACCTGTCGTGTCGAAAGGGGGGGGGGCTTTTGAATTCTTACGATAATGGGGGGGGGGTTATTGTAACTGTCACAACTGTCACTTGTCACATGGGTTTAATTGACCCCGTTTTGGGGTTCTTTTTCCCCATGCTTCTCCGCGTACAACCACCCCTAAAATAAGCCGCGAATTTCTGGATTTCCCTCTCTGGTTCCTCTAGTGTGACTTCGTGGATACGGGATACGAAAAAACCATTCGAAATTAGTTTAGGGCCGCCCCGATTACAAAACCCCCACGCACATCTGCGTCGGTTTCCTTGTATCCACAAAGTCGGGGCGGCTCTTTATTTAGCGGGAGGCTAAAAGCAATGAAGCAGGAGTCGGGGCGAAGGGTGAAGGTTACGAGGGGCAAAGCACAAAGCAACGTTCGGGGGCTTAATCATCTAAAGGAGGACGACTGGATTGAACACGATTTACTTGAAGACCCCGGCTTTAATTGCCCACCGCAATGGGGGCAGAAGGACAAGGAAACCGGGCCGTCCCACCCCATCCCATCGCTCGGAGCATGGAGCAGAGACACCGCTCGAAAGCGCCAGCTAATCGCATTTTTCGAAGAGTACATTCAGGAGGTCGACGACAACGGAATCCCGCTGCGGGTGGTAAAGTACAATGACGAAATTGATTTATGGCAAATAGTCAAGGCCGGGTGGGAGAGACAAAACGGGGCCGCCCCAATTATCACCGAAGGGGGTCTGTGGCTTTACCAGAGCAACTTGGGGATCTGGAAGCGAGCAGAGGCACCGGAGCGTTATTACCTTTTCAGGCTGCTCCACGGACTCGATGCGGGGGATGGCGACACTACCTCCACCGGGAAAACCATAACCATGAACAAGCGTAACATTCTAGCGCTCGACTTTATGGCTACCAACGACCATTCGATTATCCACGAGACCAGCCCTTTCGTGGAGGAGGTTCCGGGGGTTGTTCTTTTAACCAACCTCCAGCCGAAGCGCGACCCGTCCTATTCGGTGAAGCAGACATTGATTCACATGCCATGCAAAGACGGGATGGTTCGCTACATGGCACCGGGCTTTGAAGAGTTTAAGCGCCACACGTATAATAAACCAACGCCCCGGCCAAAGCTGACCGAGGTTGTAAACCTACGAAGCGAAAAAAATGCCCCCGCCGCGTGGCACAACTATATGGTTTCCTTATTCGATGGCGATGAAGACGCGGCGGCCAAGGTTCAAACAATAGAAGAATTTCTCGGAGCATCGCTTTGTGGACTAGCGACTCGTTATCAGAAAGTGGTTGTTTTCGAAGGGGCCGGGGAGAACGGGAAAAGCCTCTTCATGGAAATAGCCCGCCGCCTTTTCAATGCGGGAGACGTGACGGTCACCAGCCCAGACACGTGGGGTCGCTTCGGGACCGTGGATTTGATGGGGAAGAAAATAAATCTAGTAACGGAGCTAGACGAGGGGTCTGTATTCAAAAGCGACACCTTTAAAAGTGCCGTAACCGGCGACTTGATACGCGGCGAGTATAAAGGGGGGGATAGCTTTTCATTCAGGCCGGAGGCCGGGCATATCCTATCCTGCAACAGCCTCCCACCCGCCGCTGACCAATCGCCCGGTTTTTATCGGCGTTTCATTTTGATTAAGTTTGGGAAGCGATGGAGCCACAGCACTCCGGGCTATAGGGAGGCCGACCAGATCGTCGATTCTATCATGGAGGTCAGACACGAGATTGTTCAACGTCTAGTTTGGGCCTGTGCCGAACTAATGGCGAGGGGTAAGTATCCGGAGCTTTCGAGCCACAATGCCGCGATGAAGGATTGGGCTCAAAACTCCGACTCGGTTAATGACTTCGCTAATTCTTGTCTCGCTAAAGATGAGAACGGACAATTCAAAAGCGGTATCGAAAAACAGCCAGACCTCCACAATGCGTTCCAGACGTTCGCTAAGAATACAGGGCGGCGAGGAATGGGGAACCGTAACTTCTATCGACGCCTCGAAGCCATCGACGGAGTCGAACGGAGGGCTACGAAATACAACGGGAACTTTTGTTTCGAAGTAAAACTAAGATATCAAACGGATTGGTTAGAGGGGTCGAAGGACATTATGTAAAGGGGAGGCGACGGGGTCGCATTGCAACCCCGCCACCGTTCCAGCAACTCAACCAAAAGCAGATGAAACAACATCACGCAAACCCCATCAGAGGTGGCAATGGATAACCCAAGTCAGACCACAAAGGGTCGAAAAAGTAAAGAAGACGAACCCCATGCTTTGTTCCGCAAGGCGTTGCAATTTGCAGGACACGCAATTGGGTGCGAAGACCACTCTTATTGCCGATGTGGATACGAAGAGCTTTGCAAATACCTTGCACGGGCACATCGGGAACGCACCGCCCCACCCGAAGAAGCGATTGACTTGCTGCGGGAAAGCGCCCCCGACATCACCGGGCATAAAGGGGGAGGGTGCGAAGACCGGCGGTGCCAATGCGGGTTGAAGAAAGCCCTACGCCGCTTAAGAATAAGAGCCCCGGCCGCCGACCAATTTGCAACGTGGTGGTGCAGCAAATGTTCACGCGAGCACGACGAAGACGACCTAAGTTCATTTTGGGATTCGAAGGACGCTCTATCCGCCCCGTTTGATTCAACGCTTGAAGCTCTTCAAGAAGCAAACAAGCTCAAGTGCGAGATTGGGAATTGCCCCACCGTGGGTTGTTCTGGACCAGTAAGGCGGTCAATTCTATCCCTGAGAAAAACAATTCCGGACGTTCCGTTCTAAGTAAATAATGTCAGGGGGTGCCAATAAATTGCTCCGGGCTTAAAGGCTTGGTAAATAAATTGTATTAACTCAACCAAAAGGAAAATCAATGAAAAGAATTTATTACAGATGCTCTTCGCTTAAGGGAGTGCTCGCGTGTTCCTCTTACGGGATGACAGATAATCCGTGGAACCCGGAAACCCCGTATAGCCAACAGGGGTCCGCCGCGCACCTTGGTATCCAATATTACATCGACTCGAAAGGACAGATCCCGGACTTCCCCGAAGTTCAACTCAAGTTTCCATTGAGCGAAATCGAGGATTTGCAGATCTGCTTCTGGATGGCGAAAAAACTTTGGGATGAAAACCTTGCCCCGTTCATGGGAGATAATGTTGAAACCGAAGTGGCTATGCAAGCAAAGCTCGGAGTCGTAGAAATTGACGGGGAAGAGCATGAGGTTTGGCTTACTGGCCACGCCGACGTCGTAGCTCGGACCAGTCAGGATCTAATGGTCTGGGATTGGAAGTTTGGCCGGGCACCCGGCACAAGTTACTTCGCACAGACCGCCGGATACGCGGCTTTGGCCGTGGCAACCTACGGGTGGCCGGAATCGGGACAAGTGACCGTTGGCGAAGCGCACCCGCGATTTGGTAAATGGAAAGACCACACTCAAAAAATAGACAAAGTTTATCTCGGCCAATTCAAGAAAACGATTCTTGCGGCGGCTGAAATGCAGGGGAAAACGAAAAGCCCATCCCCGGACGCATGTAAATTCTGTTCCGCTCGATTGGACTGCTCGGAGTATCCACGCATGTTCAAAGAAAGCTTCATCGCGGTAAAAAGTATCGTCGAGGGAGACCCTGAAATTGTAGACCCCGAAGAACTGGCACAGCTTCACTCTGCATATAAGACCATCGAGTACGCTTGCAGCTCATTCAAGAAGCTCTTTAGCTCATCGCTTGAGACGGCGGGGGCCTATGGGAAAGATAAGGCGGTCGGAGAATTTTACCTAAAGGAAGTAACGCGAAGAGCCGTTGACGCTCGGGCCGCTTGGCCCCAACTAACCAAGGTATTAAGCCAAGGGGAAATCGCTTCAATCCTAAGCCTCTCGCTTTCCAAAGTGAAGAAGGCGGTGATGGATAAGACGCCTCCAGGCATGAAGAAGAACGAGTATTGGGGCGAATTTGAAAAGGCCCTTTATGAGGCGGCGGCGGTACACGAAGGAACATCTCACCAAGTGACGAAGGTATAAGCAATGATTAATGACATCACCAGAACAATCGGAATTGACAATTTATTCAGCATTGGGGCCGCTGTTAATAGCACAGTCGCCTCGGCCTATTACTCCCCAAGCCCAGACAAAAAGTATCAACTAACATGGTGCCTCGCACCCGACCTGCTGGACTTCGACGGGCCTCATAAGTTTTCTTTAACATGGATGCAAAGTGGCAACGGGGGCATAACCGTCATCCACCCTATCGGGGCCTTTTGCCACTACACCTATGTTTCAGAAAAGCTTCGCATCGACGAGGAGGACGCGAAGGTCTTGGCTCATTTCATGAACTCGATAAATTGCTACAATTACAACCCCGCCGACTTTTCCGACGACATTCTTCCCCAAGGGGTAAAGGATGCAATCAGCGAGGAGATCCAAGCGCATGGCAATTAGAACGGGGGACCGCGTAACCATCGACCATTTAATCCACGGTGCTAAAGTCGTGGCTTTGAGTAAGGACAGGAAAACCATTAAGGTTAGTTACCATTGCCCCCGCGAGGGGCGGGTGATTAAAAGAGTATCCATCAACCAAATTACAAAGGACTAAAAGATGAACAGCAATCAAGCAGAGGGCCGGTCGGCCCTGGTAGGACTGGTCGATAAGAATTTCGACAAGCTTAGGAAGGCACTCCCCGCCAATATCAACCCCGACCGTTTTCGACAGGCCGCAATCATGGCCGCCGCCGAAAACCCTAAAATTTTACTCGAATGCACACCGGTATCTGTATTCACGGCCATCATGCAAGCCGCACAAATGGGGCTCAATTTGGGCTCTACATATAACGAAGCCTACCTAATCCCATATCGCGACAAGCGACAAGGGGTTACGATTTGCAAATTGACACCGGGCTATGTCGGAATGAGACGCGCTCTTATTCGATCGGGGGCCGCCGACGTCGTTCATGCTTCAATCGTCCACCAGAACGACCACTGCATCGTTTCCCACCACCCTCCAAGCGTAAGGCATGAGATCGACCTAAAGGGGGATAGGGGAGAATGGTTAGGGGTTCTTGCCTGTGCTTATCGGCTAAAGGATGGCGTTCCACCGGCTGACCGTCATCAGCTTATTGATTTCGAATACTTAAGTGAGGCTCGGATCCTTGCGGCTCGGGCACAATCCCGCGACACCTCTCTTTGGGACAAACATCCGGAACAATTTTGGCTCAAGACAGGGGTTCGAGCCCTTGTGAAATTATTCCCGCTCGTGAATGACGAGTTGGTCACCGTCGTATCCTGGGACAACGAGAGCAGCAATCCCCCAAAGGAGGAGCCACAGGAGGCCCCTGGAGCCGCGACAAGGATGCAATCGCTACCAGAGCCCGAATTGATTGCTCCACCCCCAGAAAGCCCACAGGCCGCCAAAGCAAAGAAGAAAACCCGCAAGAAGAAAGCAGCGACAAAGAAAGAACCCGCCAACGGGAAGACCGAAGCCCCTGCTTTTGGATTTAGCTGAGATTGATGTCTTGAATTGATGGCCAACCCATCAGGCCGGGACATCGGGGGGGGCGACGGCCCCCCCCTTATTAATAAAAGAGAGGGTCGGATATGGAATTTTTCTATGACGTTTTAGGGGTCGGGGGTTTGGTGCTCTTGGCTTTGATTGTCTCGGTTTTGGTGTTCGTAGGGGTCAGGGTTCTTGGGGTGCGTTGGGCCGACCGCCGACTACAAAGGGCCATCAATAAAGTGAGCCGCTTCTGATGAGCGATAAATCTCCAGAGGAGGAACGCAAAGAAAGCACCAAACGGTCTATCCTTCGCTTCTATAGAAAGCAGATCCCGAAGAAACAGGGAAAGAGGCTCGACGTCCCTTACGAGTGGGAAGAAGCCCGTGATTTCGTCGCGTGGATGAATTCCAAAGGGATAGGGTTCACCCACGTGCCGAACGAAGGGAAGCGATCCGGTCATACTGGCAAAGCTCTTTTCAGCGAAGGGGGGAGCCAGAAAGGGTTCCCGGATTTTCTTATCTTTTGGCCTCGGCCGCCCTGTGGCGCTCCGGGCATAGCCGTCGAGCTTAAACGCCGAAAATACTACAGCCACCCAAAGGAACAGAAAAGGTGGTTGGCCAACTTCAATACTTGGGGATGGTTTTCATCATTCGCCCACGGTGCCGACGAAGCCATTGAGCTGGTCGCTGGTTGGCTTGGTCTAGATAAATAAAGAGAGGTGGCATAATGAGCGACAAACCGAGGGTGGTAGTCTGGTTTTCCTGTGGGGCGGCATCTGCGGTGGCGGCAAAGTTAGCGGTTCAAGAATATGGAGACCGGTGCGTCATCGCATATTGCGACACAGGGGGTGAGCACCCATCGAATAAGAAATTTCTGTTAGATGTCGAAAAGTGGGTAGGGCGAAAGATTCTTATCCTGAAAAACAAGAAGGGCTTTGTTGACCACTTCGATGTCTATCGAAAAACAAAATACATTAAATCACACAGGGGAGCGATGTGCACTGTCGAGTTGAAAAAGAAGTGCCGTTATGAATTCCAACGACCGGATGATATCCACATCTTTGGCTATACGGTGGAAGAGAAAGAACGCGCTAAACGCTTCAACGAATACAACTTCGAGCTTGCCACAGACTGGATTCTGATCCGCAAAGATGTTTCCAAGGAAGATTGCCTCGGGCTTCTGTGGAAGGAAGGTCTTGAGATCCCTGCGATGTATCTCCCCCCGCTTGAAATGAATCATAATAATTGCGTGGGGTGCGTCCGTGGTGGGCGCGGGTATTGGAACAAGATCCGCGTGCATTTCCCTGAACACTTTAAAACGATGTCAGAGATTGAACGGGAGTTGGAATATAGCTTGTTTAAAAACTCGGACGGCTCCCCGCTATACCTTGACCAGCTAGACCCAAGTGCCGGAAACTTTTTGAAGGAGCCACCCATCAGCTGTGGGCTTGGGTGCGGGATTATTGCTCAAGAGTTAGAGCGTAACAAGTAACGTACATCTCGGTCCTAAACCCCTGTTTCTGCCCCCCTTTATTACCTTTAGGGGTAGCGGTTCCCCTTGCTATTGAGCTCTTTTGTATATACAATTAAGTATGAACTCAACCAAAGGAAAAACCGCTATGAACAAGCCAGAAAAAACCCTGATTGAACAACGCCTCCACCGTAAGCAACAGGCCGCTTATCCTACTGACGCCGCTAATTGGGAATCAGAAACCGAGAAGTATGCCGCGATGGTATCCGCAAGAAATGCCGCGAAGAACCCGCTTAACGACAGCCCCGGAAAAGCCGCTTTGGAATACCGGAACTCGAAAGAAAGATACCTCGCGGAAGCCGCCGCCCAATATGACAAGGCCTATGCCGAAGCCAAAGACGAATATCTTGGGAAAAAGATTTCTCTACATGGCGAAGCATTGACCATCGTAAAGATCGACATCGAATTTGAAGCGGAGGAAAAGAAAATCGGCGGCCGACGAACTATGCTTTATTTTAGCAACAATGCCTTTGGCTATGCCGACGAGACTCGCATCTGGGAACGACTTAACTTTGGTAACGAACTTTGCGACCTTTGCGACAACCCCGCCTCCGGATGCACTTGCCACCTTTGCGATAATTGCGAATGCGAAAACTGCATTTGCCGACCTTGCGGGGATTGCAATCGTATTGGATGCACCTGCGAATTATAACCGCACCCGCCCTGCTCATTAGCCCGGCCCCCGCCGGGCTTTTTGGGTGTAACTCAACCAAAGGAAAAACCAATGATTACCATCGAAGCCAATAAGCAATCCCTAAAGAGAATCTGCCAACAGGCAGTCAACCCCGACTGGCTCATCTATTTTGAATTATTTGTAGAACAAGTATCTACCGGAACCCACGGCGACGAAGACGCTTTTTGGCTGCAACCTAAAGAAAAAATCCATGCCGAATTTTTCCGCTACGTGATTGAAGATTGCCTTGACCAAAAGGCGAGGGATCGATTTTTGGAGAACTATGAGAATGCTCAGGTAATTTACAAAGCGGCTGACAGCCTTTAGGGTAATCGACCGCCCCACATTAAGCCCGGCCCCGCCGGGCTTTTTGGGTGTAACTCAACCAAAGGAAAAACATGGACGATTTAGATGACATCAAAATAACAGTTGTAAACAACCTGTTACAAAGTAGTGCTAAACGGGAAGACAGAACCGCCCATCAGGAACGAATGAAGAGTCTTTACGACCAGCATATTGAACACCCGGATGACCATTGGAAAGGCCGAGCAGTGGCTAAAGTCGCTCCCGAGATAGCGGGTGAGGTGGAAGAGGCGATGAATTATATGGGGTCAATAGTCGACAGTCGGCGTGAACTTAAAAACGGTTTGGTGAAGTTATATTCACGGGGCTATTGGGCACATAGATTTTAATAGAATATGAAGTTCTAGATACCGACTTAACTCAACCAAAGGAGAAGCCCTTGGCTTTTATAACTGTCGATGGACCCTGTATCAATTGCGGCGTCATAATATCGGCCAACCCTGACAAGGTTCCCTCGATAAGGGTGGACGGAGAACGGGAAATGCTGTGCCGGAATTGCTTTGACCGGTGGAACGAAATCCACAGAACCTCGAAAGGTTTAGACCCCATCCCGCTCGACCCCGAAGCGTACAGCCCTATGAGGGTGCCGCCTTGGTGGTAGAACTATTTAACTCAACCAAAGGAAGACAATGAAAAAGATTCAAAACTTATTACCAACCCCCCTAGTCCCATTTTGCTATCGCGAATTTGACTCGGAATTTTGTCAGGAAACATTCATCGCTTTGCGGGATGAATACGTTTTCAAAATATTAACTCAGCTCAGGGAAGGGCCAAAGTGCCCCGACGACCTCGTTTGGGCGACCGGATTAGACGTTTGCGACCCCCGAGGGGATCATTCTGAGGCCTATTCGGAAGCGCTCTCGGACCTAGAAAGAAATCACCTTGTTCACTGGAACCCAAGCTCTAACCGATGGCGGCTCATGGTTGAAGTGACCGATACGGGGGCTATCTTGATGCGCTCGTTCCACATGAGCAGGAGCAGGTATCACTATGACGGGAGCCTTGGCAAAGGGTGGGTTCAGTATGACACCGACCAGGACTTTTCCCATTTTGGGATCTGGGTGAACGCGGAGGAGCGCGTCATCGTGACATTCGCAGAGGGCGACCAAGATATCGCGGTCTGTTTAACCTTGGATATTTTTAAAGCCCAACTCGCTGCAATGGCGGATTTTTATGGGGCACCACCCCCATCCGCAATAGTAATCCGCGAAGATGGGACAATAGAGGAATTTTATTCAGAAAGGCCGTCGTAATGACGAAGCATAAAACAGAAAGTCTCCTTGTTCGACTTGAGCCAGGAACGAAAAGAAAATTAAAAGCCGCCGCCCTATTCGAGGGGGTTAAAGTATCAGAATTCGTAAGATGCGCTCTGGACGACTTACTGGAGAAATCTGCGGCGAAAGAAAAAATAGCCAAATTCCTAGAACAGGGTGGCAATGTGACACCGAGTTCAGACTTCGAAACTTGGATGAAAGAAAAGGATAACCCCAGAAATGATGAACAATAAAAACAAGGCAAGTTTGCGGAGTTTCGAAACTCGCCTAGAAAACGAGCACAACGACCCAGAGCCGCCGCCGGAGATGCGGGAATGCGCCCGGTGCGACGATGAAACTATCCCCCGCCTCAGTGAGCCCACCTTTTGTGGTCAATGCGAGGTGCCTTATCGCTATGATGACATCGAGGCCGTTGAATATCTCCTCGACGCCTTTACCGGTTCTCAAGCACACGTTCACCGGCTCACTGGACTAGCTCGGCTTCTTTACCACCATCTTGATCATGGTGGCTGGACCGCCTCCCAGGTCGAGAATCTTAGGGATGACTTGAAGACCCACGGCCTTTTCGATACCTGGAATCAGGCTATGCCGAACGGGAAAATCTTTACATACGACTCCCGCTCCCGGCCCCGGCCCGACCCGGCCGTAGCCGCCCGGTTGGCAGAAGGCCGTCGAACGTACCAGGAAAGTCTTAACTTGGCCGTTCAGACGGATAGCCACGCCTATGCCGATAAGGACGACCCGGTCAGGATGATGGAGAGGGTTCACCAACTAAGCTTGACTTGGGGCGGCGACCCTTTGGTCGCCTATAACTATGCTCTTGAATATTGGCACTCTCTTTAGGGCGTCCCGAATCAAAAGGGGGCCGGTCGCGCAACCGGCTCCCGTCACCCTCCCTGGCAAGTCTGCACCACCTGACAAATAGAAATGAGCAGGAGGGCGGATATCGCCCATTCGTTAGGCTCTATCCGCAACCGCTTCAATCCTGCTTCTTGTCGTCGAAGACTTTTCCGAGCCGTTTTGATAATTCTTTTTCGTGCTTCTTCTGTTGGACGATCCCACCAATCAAGGAAATCGCAAAGATGCCAACGATAAGCAGAAAGGCCTCCAGCGGGTCTACAGGCGAGGCCATGTGAACCCCTGCTCCCACCGGGCCGGTTTGAGCCCGAGCTGGCCTCGGACGTCCACGTGAACGAAGGAATTATAAAGGCCGAGGCCTAGACCTTCGTAACGCCTCCCGTAGCTCTCAAACAGTATGTAAAGACGAAGGATGTTGACTCGGTTCCGTAATGGCTTTTCCGCGAAGGTAAAGTCCCCGGCGTGGCCCTGGTGGACCGCCCCAACTGGTAAGTGCAGACTTCCAAAGCTTGTGGGGCTCGCAACTCTACCCCCGACCCGCCGGTTGTGGTCTTCGCATCTAACTCCTGAATTACATGACATGGGCACACCGAGGTGGCGGCGAACATCATCAGCGAGTTGTACAAGAAAAGGGTGAATTTCATTCCGGCCGCACCCACAATGACACGCGAACTCTTCCTGCTTCCAGAAATGTCCGACCCATTTTGCCGTCATCTGTCACCACCTCCACTCTAAACCCCCGGCAATATTCCAGCTATTCAACCCCAACCCTGCTTCTGCGAAAAGACTTAAATCCTCTATCGAATGGTCGACCCGCCCCACAGCCTCAAGAGCATCGAGACCATTGCTAATGTCAAAATCATCCCGAAGACGTAAACCAAGAGAAAGCCCATTGGGGATGATTACTTTTTTCTAGCTGCATCCAATAAGGCCACGCTCGCCTTGGCTTTTTCTGCATTCCCCTTTACCACTGACCTCCCAAGCGTATAGCTGGAGCCACAGATAGCGGCGAGGATGCCGCCGACTATATTCGCAGAGGGGGAATCAGGGAGCACCGCCATCACAATCCCACCAATAACGCCGACAAGAGAGATCCAGAATTCCGTTGATTTCCAGGTTGGCTTGTCGCCCGTCTGTTCTGATTCTTTACCCATCTTGAATCTCCCTTAAGGTATCTTCTCGCACTTTTTGCTTTGCCCACATCAACCGCACTTCTTCTCGGAATTCACAAAATTGGGTGTGGAACTGGTGCAATTCGGTCTGGATTTCGTTCACTTCATCTCCAAGATCGCGAACCCTGTTTTCTAGTACAGTGATTCTCGTATATATCGTGCCGCCGTTGCTCTTAGCCTTCCGAATCTCAATCGCCTTAAATGCCGCAAGAATAATCGCAAATATAAGACCGTTCGACCCAAATTCCAGAAGTGGCAATAATTCCATCTCACAACACCCACCCCCCGCAATATAATAATGAGCACAGAAGGAAGGCGAAGGGAACCAGAAAGAAGCCCTGTAAATACAACGCCTTACGAATCGGTGTTGTCTTGAACCAGCCCCAATCCTTGATTTTTAGAGCGACGAGCCACACCCGGTCAAAAAGCCAGTCAGCAAACGGAACTTCTAAGTCAGAGAAGTGGCGAATCCGCTTCAAGTCTTTATTTGTGGCACCGTGGTTGTGGTGCTCATCATGGCCCTCTTCATCGACTAAACGAAGGGCACAAGCGAAGCTCAACCAGTAATACATCGGAAGGGAGAAATGCGCCTTACGAGCCGCCTTCCGTTCCGCTTTGTTTTCCTGTGTCCGTGGAACAAGGATTTCGTCGGGCGTATGAGCAAACTCATGAACCGGCTCGACCATGCTGAACCAGAACAGGTACATAATATAAAGTGGGATGATTGAATTACCGAACAGAAGATACGGTAAGATCCAAACTCCTACCAAGGCAATGAGGCTTGACTGAGTTTGAAGTAAGAAATTCAATCGGTGGACCCACCAATATTTCTGAATTGCGCCTGGTTGGTCATAATGGTGAAGCCATGCAACCACTATTCCGGGTTGCCAATCTTCGAGCGGACTTTCAATGTACCGGGCGTGGACGATGGTGTGCCCCATGCAAAACATCAAGTGGCCTAGTGGGTAGGCTAAAACGAAAGCCAGGAGTAATCGCAAAGGAGGAAAGAAAAAGAAGCTACCAGCGACGAGGATAAGGATTATGGATTGGAGAAAATAATAGGTGTACTTATTGAAGATAAACCTCGAATAAACCCAGGGCTCCTTCTTTGCCCAAAACTTGATGTGCTCTGCTACATCGTCACCATCTGTCTTCAGTCCGGTTACGCGAACCGACCCATAATTTCTCATGAGCCAACCCACCGATGAATATAAATTAGCTTCGCCTTGAGGCCGTTCCCGTATTTTTCCCGGTTAGTGAGAACTTCCGAAAGGGGGAAAACTCCGCTTGGGACATAGCGGCAACACGCATAAGCAAGAGTTGGAAAGTCACCGTCGGCTTTAATTAGGAAGCCGGTAGTGGTATTCCCTCCATCCATTCCGGCTTTGCCATCGCACCCACCTAGTCCGTCCTCGGAAAAGGCCCATGTTAGGATATCGCAGTCTTTTAACTGGAGCCGATAATATTTTTCTTCTGGAATAATCTGTTCCCAATTCCCAGAGTCCACCATTTTCTTCGCGTAATCATCAGAACTATCACTAAAGGGATGCACGACAGGAAAAGAAACAGTTTTCCCAACCAGTGCAAAAGCCGCCTTGTGGAAGACTAAGGGGTCTCGGTTCCCCTGCACTTTTGGCAATAACGAATCACCG
>NZER01000229.1 GCA_002690445.1 Candidatus Pacearchaeota archaeon | reverse complement strand
TAAATTGGAGAACTTGATAAAGGACTATATAGTAGGAAACAACCCGCTAGCCGATACCGCCTCAATGTACTCCGACCTACTAGGGTCAGCTATTGATAGGGTCAACTGGGGCGAAATAGCACAACACATAATTGACATTACCTAATGACGAGGGTCAAGTGCCTCGTAAATCCTAACTCCAGCGAGGGTAGGTTGAGGTAAGGAGAGGGGAGATGTGATGACTATGTTTGATACAGGCTACAAAGCACAAAGAAACAGGGAGGCTCGGGAGTTATATCATAGAAACCGTTTTTGCTGTGAGTGTGGCTCTAGAAGTAAACCAAATCTAATATATGGACACCCAGTCAAGGACGGCAAAATCTGTAGTGATTGCCGAGATAAATTATGGAAGGAGGTGCAATGACTCAGAAGCATCTACACGTATCAGCGTGGCCAGCATTTGACAGGGTGTTATGCCCCTGGTGCCGCAAGGTTTTTATTACTAAAATAATGAAACGAGTATATGTGGACTTCAATCGTCAGTATGGAGGGGAGGGAGGGGGGTGGTGAAAATAACCACAACGAGAGACGCTGATGTACGTAAGGGGGCCTCAGTGGTATGGTGCCCTAGCTGTGGGCCGATTGGGGAGGGTGACATACACAGCCTTCAGAGTGCCAGATATGTGGGCTTTGTTCATGTTGAGGCAACCCATCACACAGTGATTATTGGCAGGGAGTATTACTACGAGGCGGCTGACGACTTGCAATACAGTTAACCAGCCAGTTACCTGGGGCCGATGCGAACGGCCCCAGCCACGGGTTGATTAACAATAGGAGGTGACGATTGACCAAGTTTAACAAAGGCGACACCGTAGTGCTGGGCCACCGCACGCCGAAGGAACTACTGGCCCTGGTGCGAACTAACCGCAAGCGAACTATTACTTCTATCTACTACGACCCCGACAGGCAATGCCGCTACTTTCACCTGGGCATCAACAACCGTGGTGCAAGCGATAGCGTGGAGTGTTACTCATTCAGAAGCTACATGCTGGATGCGGTAATCCCCAGGGGCCCAGGGCGGCCACGCACCAAGCGAAAATACACCCGACACAATTCGTGAGCTAACCCATTCTCCTAACACCACATACCATACCGCCAGGTTCCTAACCTGGTAGTTATCAGTGCATTATGAGCCTAAATAAACAAAGGAGGGAAGCAATGAAGATTGACACCAAAGCCCTACGTACTGAACTTGACCTATTGGCTAACCCTGTGCTGACCGATGAGAACGGCCAGCCAATACGTCACCACGGCGAGGCCATACGGGTTACAGTGGTGATAGACAAACGCATGGCCAGCAAGGTGGGCATTGACGAAAGAACAATGGCCTACCGCATACGGCTGAACAGTCCTAGAATACGCAATCAATCCCAGCTTGACGACAAGCTAACCTGGGTAAGAAAAGTAATTGGAGGTGCATAAATGAAAGCATATTGCGGTAGGCGATTGACCCCACCCCATAAGACGGCATCTGACGTTGAGGTAATCACCCGTGACCATTTAGGCCACCGCATCTTGAGCCCACTACCCAGCCAGAAGCTACGCAACCATTCACCCGATGGCTTTAGCTGGGGTTACAATGGTTCGGGGCCCGCACAACTGGCCCTGGCCATCCTGTTTGATGCCACCCTTAATGAGGACTTGGCCCTGGCCAACTACCAAGACTTCAAAAGCCAGTTTGTTGCCACGTGGGGCGATAACTGGTGCGTTCTCATGTCAGAGATAGACGAGTTCCTACGCCAAGCTAGATTAGACGAGGATGCTAACGAAAGTGGCGGCCACGCATATTAGTTAACCACACCACTACCAGCCCGTAACTGTAACGGTTGCGGGCTGACGTGGGCTGGTTAGCCCAAATAATAGAAAGGAGGTGCACATGGCTCACGATTGCTACGAGCAAGCCCACCTTATTGATTGGCAAGCCATCAACGCCACTATCCGTAGCTTTAGGCAGAATATCCGTGACGGGTTAGCAACTAGCTTAGACTTTGAACCTGGAAATGGCCGCCTAGTGCTCAATAGTGATGCGTATGGCTTTGTCGGCCAGGGTGTGGTAAGCCGTCAAAAAGAAACGGAGGCACCATAGATATGGGTAATGAGGAATATGTAGAAAGCACATGCCCCGAAATCAAGGACGCCAGGCGGCCGTTCGGCGGCCGACAAAATAAAATAAATGGAGGGAACTAAATTGGCTAACGAAGCGGAAACTATGTTTAGGTATGACAAGGCAAGCTGGCACTCCCAGGGAACCGAGGTAGACCATGCACTGACGGCAAGGGAAGCCATAGAAGCAAGCGGCCTGGATTGGGCCGTGGACACGGTGCCCGTTTACACCCGTCCGAATTGTGGCCCGTCACCTGGTATGCTTTGCCCTTCAACGTTGAAGGCATGCGGCGAGGGCAAGTTCTACAACGAGGTAAGCGACAAGGTCGCCGTGATGCGTAGGAGTGACAACAAGGTGTTAAGCGTGTTAGGGAAGGGTTACACGCCAGTGCAGAACGTGGATGCGTTTAATTTCTTTGACCAGGTGGTGGCCGATGGTAAGGCCAAGTACCACATGGCTGGTGCCCTGGCGGGCGGCAAGCGTGTGTGGATTATGGCCAAGATTAACGGTGGCAATGGTGGTATGAGCATCAACGGTGACCCCGTAGATAAGTACCTGTGGCTGTTCAATGGCCATGACGGGCAAACTGCCCTACGGATGCTCTTTGCCCCCATACGGCTAAAGTGCACCAATGTGCTTATGGGCATGATGCGACAGGGCCGCACGGCTGACATGTTCTATGCCAGGCACTCGGGAAGTATAATTGACAGGGTGGGAGCCGCCCAGGAGATACTTGGCATAAGCATGAACTTCTACGAGGACTTTGCGGAACAGGCCCGCATCTTGGCCAGCCACCAATTACCCGCCGCACAGATGCCCAAACTACTGGCGGCGGCCTTTGGTAGCACGGGTGCAATACCAGCACAGGACGTGGTGAGTGTTGAGGACTTCACCAAACGAAGCCAGGAACGTATGTTTACGGTAACCAGGCTGTTTGAGGGTGAGGGCAAAGGGCTGAACGAACCAGGCATTAAGGGCACCAAGTGGGCCGCTTACAACGCCGTGGTGGAATATGTGGACTTCGGCCGAGAATACAAAGGTGCCAACGGGGC
The DNA here is from genome assembly GCA_002690445.1 of Candidatus Pacearchaeota archaeon. The sequence continues at coordinate 5,418 of NZER01000229.1, read as the reverse complement.
CGACACCAGGCTAAAGAACACCATATCAAGCAAGGGTGCCGCCATCAAGCAACGGGCCTGGGATTACTTGGTGAAATGATGGATAAGGAACTATGTAGAGATTGTGCGTGCTTGGTGGAGGGGCATAGCGGGCATTGGATGTGCGATGAGCTTGATGAGCCCATTGACGGCTTAGAGCCAGAGGATTGCCCCGAACGATAACCCCACCACTACCTGGCGGCAAGCGATGGTGTTTGCCGCCAGCCGTGGTTGTGTTATTAAAGGAGGTTTTTAATGATATTCAGCAGGATATGGGCAATGCCTAGTAAGCACACTTTTACCATTAAACCTATCAAAGATTTACTCACAGAAGAATGGGTAACTGGAATATGGGTTGACCCGTTCTGTGGAGAATACAGTCCAGCTAATTGCACTAACGACCTTAATGCTGATATAAAAGCCCAAAGCCACATGGATGCTCTTGATTATTTAAGGCAATTTCCCGATGGTTATGCTGGTGGCATGTTATTTGACCCACCTTATTCGGTTAGGCAGTTATCAGAGGTAGATAAATCAGTCGGGATAGCAGTTACGCAGGAAACTACCCGCCCAAACTTCTGGACTGATATTAAAAAAGAGATTGCCAGAGTGATTAAGAATGGCGGCAAGGTAATTAGCTTTGGCTGGAATAGCGGTGGAATTGGTAAAACTTTAGGCTTTGAGATTACCCGCATTTTATTAGTGCCTCATGGCGGGATACATAACGACACAATAGTAAAGGTTGAAGTAAAAACGCAACCCCATTTATTGTGATATACTTGACAAACGCAAGGAACCCAGGATATAGTATGCTTATAAGGAGGTGACACCATGCTAACAAAGAACGTAGAATTACGACAGCGGGCTTTGGGCTTATGGCTAAAGGGCTTGACCTTTACAGCCATAGCCAAAGACATGGGCGTAAGCCGTCAATGGGTTCACGAAATGCTGTGCCCTGGGCCCGCCCTACGCCAAATTACCTATGACCTGGCCAGGGGCAAGTGCCAGGACTGTGGCGTGCACCTGGGCCGCAATGGCCACTACCACAGCGTTCCCACGGGGCCTATTGACGACTTCACCAAGCCTATGGAACTACTGTGCTTGACGTGCCACGGCAAAGTGCACAAAGGAGGTGGCCTATAAGTAATAGTAGTAACTGTTATCAATAGTATATACCGATAGTAAAAAATAGGAGGGAACACATGCCAAAGTTTGGCACAGATTACACCAAATCAGCCATTGACCTCAAGAACCCGCTTGAGGTGCGTGACCTTCTACTGGCCTACGGGAAGGCCGAAGCCGAAGCCAATGCCGCCAGAGAAGCCCACGAAGCCGCTATTATTGATATGCCCACGTTCCAAGCCATGCGGCGGGCCGAAGCTTCAATGGAAGCGGCCCACGCCAATGTCAAGACAGGCATTGAGAAATGCGGTAGCTTACAGGACATTCCCGAAGGGCTTTATGCCCTCAAGCAAGGCCGCCAAAGTGTAACCTACAACCCTGGGATGGTGCGGGAAACGATGCCACAGTTTGCCGAAGCGGTTATTGTAGAAACCGTTGACCAGGCCAAGATACACGGCCTGGTTAAGGGTGGGCTAATTGACGATACCACCCTGGAACGCATAGAGGTGCGAACCGACCTGGCCCCCGCCTACATTATAGGGCTGGCCACGGTTCCAAAGGCGGTGACTGATGAGCCCAATTAAAGGATTGACAGAACGCCGCCGCCTACCCAGGATAGGCAAGATACACCTGGGGGTAAAGGTTAAGCCCGAAGGCAAGGCCGAATACCCTAAAGCCGTTGACTACTTTGTGTTTGACCCCACCCACCCGCAATATGACGAACTGGTAAAAACCTACGGCGAACAGCCAAAGGAATTACGGGTAGTATTCCCACTTGACGACCCCGAAGCGTTTGCCAGCCAGTTCTACCGCCTATACAGCCGAAGCCGTGGCTTGGTATGCAAGGGTGACGGCGAAACGGCCACACGCATGGTTGACACCACCACGGGGGCCCTGGCTAACAGGGATAGCAAAGAGGTGGCCAACAAGGAAACGGCATGCCAGGGGCGGGATTGCCCCGACTACGGGAAGCGTGGGTGCGGTGAGGTAATGAACCTACAATTCCTATTGCCAGAGGTTAGCGGGTTCGGGGTGTGGCAGATTGACACGGGAAGCACTAACAGCATCTTGAACGTGAATAACGCCCTTGACCTGGTGCGGCAAATATACGACCGTGTCAGCATGGTGCCGCTGGTGCTGGCCCTGGAACCCAAAGAGGTCACCAACCCTGACGATGGCAAAAAGAAAACGGTGCGGGTGCTCAACATACGGAGTGAGGACAAGATGATAGAAGCGTTCCGCAAGAGCCGCATGGCCCCGCTGGCCCTGGTGCAAGGGATGGCTGGCGAAATATACGAGGACGGCGACAAGCTGGAATTGCCCGAGGCGGGCGATACCGCACCGTTCGTTGACTTTCCACCCGAAACGCCTGTGGCCGACCTAGACCAAGCCGCTAAAGATACCGCCGACCTATGGCCAGATGGTTCAACGCCTAACGCCGACCGTGCCGCCAGTGAAGCGGCCAAAACAGCCGAACCACAGGCGACCACAGAGCCTACGGCAACCGATGGTGAGGAGAATGCCATTACCATGATTGCCCAGGCCGACAGCTTACCCGATGGGAAGCCAGGCATGCGGCTACAGGTAATTGAAACCAACGAGATATTGGTATGGGAACAGGTGGCCCAGGGCGGCCGCTGGCGTAACATAGGGATTAACCCACCACCAGCAAAGCCACCCGAGCCTGATGCCCCGAAGTCCGTGGGTGAGTTCTTTACCTGGTTGCAAGGGCACGGCAAGAAGTTCGGACCCACCTGGTTTTACAAGACCTTTAGCAACTACACGGCCGAAACCATGAAGCAATCGGCCATTGTTGCCGAAGCCTATGCGGAAGTAAAGGAAATACAAGGCTGGTGACGAATGCGTTTGGCGGGGTGTCGGTAAAAGGGGTGCTCGCTACACTTCTGTTATGGTGGCTACTAGCTCACCCGCCCCGCCAAGCGAAACCGTTACGAAAGGAGGGAACATGCCAAGACAGCGAAAGCAAACGGCCGACTACTTCCCGCACATGGCCGTGCATGGCAAGACCATGTATATAATTGAAAGTAAGTTTGGCGTGCCAGGTTATGCGTTTTGGTTCAAGCTATTAGAGCTATTGTGCATCACCCCAGGGCATTGCTACTATTGCAATACGGTAGAGGAAACGGCGTTTCTGACAGCTAAAACAGGGTTTACGGATACGGAAACGGCGTTATCGGTGTTGGATACGCTGGCATCGCTGGGGGCCATTGACCAGGAATTGTGGGAAGACAAGGGGATATGGTGCCAACACCTGGTTGACAACCTGGCCAGCATGTATAAAAAACGGTTTGATGCCACCGTGCCTGACAAGCCCGTATCTGGTAGCGGAAACGCTGTTTCTGGTGTCGCAAACGCCGATAAAGGTGCCCGTAATCCTCAAAGTAAAGTAAAGGAAAGTAAAGTAAAGGAAAGTAGAAGCGGCGGCGTTGAGTTCCAGGCTTACATTAAGGACTTACAAACGAACAGGTACCCAGGGTTGAAGGTAGCTGAATTGTGGGCCGATTGCCAAAGCTGGTATGCTGACCACAACAAGCCCATGAGGGATGCCAAGCGGGCCCTCAATAACTGGTGTAAGAAGGAACTGGATATTCACCCGCCAAAGGTGCAACCGTTACCAACGGCTAAAGAACTCAAGGAGGGATGGAAGCAATGACCACCGAAGCGGATATTGCCGAACGAAACGACATGTTTGACCGCTTGGCGAAATACAGCGGCATGCCCCTGGCCACAACAGGTAGCACGCTTGTGCTAATGACCTTTCTACCAGGCAAGGGCACCCAGGCCGCCTACAATGCCGCCCTGGCCTTTGTAGCCAAGCGTGAGCACCATTTTATTACCTTTGTGGGTGAGCCAGGCCGAGGGAAAACGCACCTGGCCCTGGGCATCGGCTGGGAATGGCTGGGCCTGGGAATGGGAACCGTTAAGTATTGGCAAGTCAGTGAATTGCTGGATGCCATGCGGGCCGAATATGACAGGCCGCCAAAGAGTGACTACGGCGTTGTGTTGCCAGGTGAGTTTGAGAAATGCAAAGGCGTTAACCTACTCATACTTGACGACCTGGGTGTAGAGAAATCCACTGAGTGGGCGGTAGACAAGCTGGACACGCTGATTAACCATCGGTGGCTTGAGCTAAAGCCCACAGTTTTCACCACTAACCTGGCCCCTGGGCAATTACAGCCCCGCATCAGAAGCCGCATAAAAGAAGGTGTAACCGTTATGCTTGAGGGGCCCGACTACCGAGAAGTAAAGGCCAAGATGCGAAAGGAGGGAACCAATGCCGAGGATTAAACAGGAACGCATGCCGCTAGGGCTTGACCCCGCCAAGATGTATAAGCAAACGTACGTGAACTAAATAGCAGGAGGATAGCAAAAGGAGGTGACAAGTGAGCAAGGCAAAGAATAGGGAAAGAGCCGAGAAAGAGGGGCCGTCCCGTGACGGGAAGCGAAGCAAGATAGCCGTGGTGGGGCCTGAGAAGGCCGCCAATATGGTGCCGATTAAGTGCGTGTACCCGCCATGCACTACATCTATTCTAGTGCCACCACCAGCCGTGGGCGTAACGGTGGGCACACCCCAGCACGTGGCCAACCTGGGCGGCATCCCCCTGTGCCCCCAGCATGGTGAATGGCTGGCTTTCTATGTTTGGGCACAGATTAACATTAAGCTACAAGCCCAGCAAACGGCGGGCGGCCTTATCACCCCAGGGCACAACCAATTTAAGCCAACGTTGGATAAGCAACTAGGGAGGCCGTAAAATGAGATTAAACGACCAGAAGCTAAAATACGACATGCTGGGTGACTTGGTTATTGACGAATGCCCAGGCCCATTAAAGGAAGTCGCACAAAACCTGTGCCGCATGCTTAATGTAACCAAAGCCCCTGACTACAATACTATGACTGAACTGGACAAGCGGCTTACCTTAATGTTTTGGGAGGGCATAGAAAACCTTAACCTATATCATGCCAACCTGGGCGAGTTTGAGGAGTGGTATGTAAAACGAGCCACTAACCCTGACCTTATAAGCCGTGCTAGGCGTTGGCTGGTTGAGAACCGTTACATTATAGTAAAGCCTACGGTCGCTGAAAACGCCCAAGCCGCTGGTGATAGGTGGAAGGGGGCGACCAGTGGATAACCAAGGATTGCTACCAAGTAACCCGTCAAAGGATTTAGATGTTTTATGAATAGAGATGAATTATCGGATGAGTGGGGTGGCGAGTTGTTATTCTTATCTGAAGAGTACTACGATAAATGTGTTGTT
>NZER01000228.1 GCA_002690445.1 Candidatus Pacearchaeota archaeon | reverse complement strand
ATGCAGTCAAAAAATGAAGGACGAAACTCGATATTTTCACTTAAGGTTGCTCGACTGTTTAAGGGTGTTGTGCAAGACACTAAAAAGTGTACCGCCATTGTATTTGATGATTACGCTTTATTTGCTTGTAATACTATTTTTGGTCACGGCATTCTCGTTTTTGATACACTAACAAAGCAATTTGTAAGTTTCGATCAACTCACCGATGACAGCAACGCTAACATTGGGCCTATCATGGACTTTGCCAAGGTGGAGACAAACAACAAGCGCGAGTTATTTGCAATCACACATGGAACAACAACCAGTTCGGGTGAGCCAGCCTACAAGTGTGTTAAGTTATATGAGGGTTCTAACTTCGCAACGGCATACGTCGAGACTAGGGCATTTTGCACCAACGATACCAGAGTCGAACAGAAGCCGCAGGAGCTTCGTCTTTTATTTAACAAGGTACAATCGGCTTCGTCGGTCACAGCCATTCAGCGTGTGAATGACGAGACAACGCCGGACACTTCGGCTGGTTCACAGTCTAAGACATTGGCGGCACAGGCTACGCCCATCAAGTTTCCCGTTACTTTGTCAACGGTTTGGAGTGGGCCGAAGCAAATACAGAATTTACTTTACAATTTTCAGGGTGGTCAACAGGGTTGGAAAGTGTCTTACGCGTTGAAATGGACAAATGGAATTAACCTATCGAACATCCAACTCCAGACACGGGATATAACACCCATGAATCCAATGTTATCACAGGCTTATGTCAGTTAATGTAGCTCACACAGACTTTACAGATGCGACCACGTTGTTTGCCGACCTAGCGGCGGCAAACGCCATGCTTGACGGTCTGACAGTACCAGACGCAACAACCAGCACAGATGGTGTTGTGAAGAAAGCGGCAGCATCAGCTGACATCGCATCAATTGGTGGTACATCATGTGGTTCAGCGTCCGCAGAAACCGCCATTGATTTTGCTGCTTCGGACGCAGCACACCCAACCAAGGCAGAACTCATCGTCGTTCTCAACGACATGGCAGAACAGATTAACCACTTAAAAGGTGTTCTGCGCACTGCCGGAATATTAACATAACATCATGTTAGAATTACTAGAAAGACTAAAAAATGCAATTATAGGCACAGGCAGCGAGTTGTTTGGTGGTCTAGTTGATGGAGTCAAAGGTACGTTTAGTGAGGACGGTATACTCTCCATGAAGAACATTGTTGACATAGGTATGCTCTATGCAATGGGCGAAGCTTTGTCAACCAAGGGTGATGCGTCACAACAGAATATAAAGGATTTAAAGAAAGAGTTTAACGCATTCTTACCAGCATATGTTAATTCAAAAATTGAAGCTGGCAAGATGGAGCAAGTTGCTCTTGATGATTTAAACTCGTTGTTAAATTACGGCATCGTTACTGAAAGAAATGAAGCCGGGCAGATCACAAGCCGCACAAAAAGTCCGATGGGCGGTAGTGTTGATACAGAATACGAAGAGCTTTATGGGATTAAGCCGCAATATGCGGCAGACGCGGATGGCAACATCATACTTGACCAGCAAACTGGAAATCCAACAACCGTAAGGGCCGGTAGGCCGGGGCGTGTTGACATACTTGGAGAGGTTAATCGCGAGCAACAACGACTTGGTGATCTGGCCAAGACTGCTACAAGAGTAGATCAACTCGATCAGTCTGGTAAAGCTATTGCAGGGGGGTTGCGTGGTTTTGAACACGAGTTATCACCCGAAGTTCAGGGTACACAAAAACAAATTGGAGACAGCTTTCAATCGCTTCTAGCAGCTCAAGACCCCTCGAAGTTGTCTGGTTCGGAGATGGCTAATGTTGAGCGTGGTTTGGGTCGGATGGGTATTGGTGTTGGTCGAACTGCTGAGATGGACAAGTACAAGGCAGCGATGACATTTGGTGATGCCTTGGCGCAGAAACAGCAGCGGCTTGGTCAGGCACTGGGTCAATCTGGTAGTGTTGTGAGCAGTTTGAAATCTGGTGTAAATCCCGGCACAGTATTTGGTGAAGGCACAATGCCAACGCCAACAGCGCCGGGACAGGTAACAGGATTTGGAACGTCGCCGCAGGAAACAATGTCTCAGCTTGGTTCAATTATACAAACAGCAGACCCCGGTAAAGGCGGCAAAGAGCGATTAGGCGATGTAATATTTCCAAAACCATAATGGCTAGTTTATTTGAGTTAACAAAGAGAAGGCGACAAGCCAAGGAGTGGGCTGACAAATTTCGCGGTGGTGCATCTCCGGATGAACTGGAGTATTTTGATCGCTTCTATCAGGAGCCATCGGCCAGCCCGATCCTGCAGCGTGGTGCGCTTACGGGTGAATTGGATGCGGTTGATGCTTTGCAACGACAGTTGATGGCGCGAGGAATGAATGAGTTGCAGGCCAAAGATGCAGCCGAGAGAGCGCAAGAAGAACGACAAACCTCATTTCAACGGGACAAAGGATTGTATGAGAAAGCCTATCCAGAGGCTTATCAAAAGTATACGGAAGATTATGCGCCATACACGCAAATGGACGATCAAGGTGTCGAGACTGTAATGACAGGTGATCCCATGTCTAAAGAAGATTTTCTGGACAGGGAGATTTCGCGTCAGCGAATGGCTAGTGGTGTGAGTGCAGCGTCCAAAGCTCAATATGAGAGTGAAACAGTTGATGATCGCATTGACATAATTCATCAGCAGGCTGGTGCGCTTGAAGGAGAACTTAAGGCTAAAGGTGTAAGCAATGAAGTAACGACCAAACTTATGACTGAAATAGCTAGATTGCTTTATCTTGCAATACAAGACCCAGAGAATGCAACAACCCATGCACAGCAAGCGCAAAATCTATTTAGCGTTGTCAAAGCTAAGTCAGGTAGCACAGGGTTCTCATCCTATACCGCAGACCAGTTTATAAGTGATGCTGTTGACCAATCTCAGGCACAAGCTGCAGCACAAGGTGCAACTGTCGGTCAGGAAGGTGGTCAGCAACTTATTGCTCCAAGGCAGACTCATATTGAAGGTGAATACCCGCGATGACCCTTGAAGAGAAGAAGGAAAGATTTCGCAAAAGACATGGATTACCTGACGATCATCCTGTTTTCACCCCGGAAGAGTACGAAGCCGAGCAAAAAGCCAAGCAAACAAGTTCGTTAGGTGCGACATTTGAGGGGGCCAAGGTAAATGTAATACCGGGACTTGGTGCGTTGGGCGGATTAAAGGCTGGCATGGTCGGCCTTTCCAAACTTCCACTTCCCGGTTTAGCTGGTAAAGCAATCAAGGGTGTGGGTGTTATTGGCAGCGCATTGATTGGTGATGTTGTTGCCCGCGAAGGTCAGGAGGCCGCACTTGATCTGATTAGGACAGAAGACGAGAAGCAAGCTGCTCAACTCAAGCATCAAGCACTTCGCCGCGAACATCCCATTGCCTACACAGTTGGTGAAGTTGGTGGCAGCGCCTTGGGTGGTGGCGTAGGCCCCTCGCTCAAGTCGGCCAAGGGTCTTGGTGAATTTGTAAAGACTGCCGGTGGTGTGCGCGGCAAGCCAAACAAGGAGGTTATCAATTATGCCCTGACGAATGTCGGCATTGGTGGTGGCATGGGTCTTGCGTTTGAGGGTGGCAGACAGATTGGCGAGGGCGAGTTTCTTCCGGGCGCATTGATTTCATCCACAGTTGGTGGTGCGTTATTTACCAAGCCGGTCTTGCATGGCAGAAAATTGTTGGGGCCTGATGCTCCCCCGGTATCTGAAGCTGATGCAACCGCGCAAACTCGCAGTATGGAATTTGCGGAGGTAACACCACGCGAAGCAAAAGGCCAACAGAGAGAGTTTCTTGAGACATCACCTGAACCAAGGATTGATAAACTTGAGCCGGAAGAAGTTTATTTTCAGGCAAACCTTACCCCACAAGAACAGCAGGCAAAGATTCAGGCCTACATTGAGGCGCATCAAATCAAGGAGAAAGGTGATGCAGTCAAGAAGTCTGATGAGGTATCCACCGATAGTTCTGCCAAGGAAGCCACGAGGATACACAGGAAAGATTTTACTGAGCCAGACCCAGCCCAGTCCAAGGCATTGGCTGACTTTGCCAAGAAGCAGGGCGTGACTGAGTACGATCCAAAGTTACCGGCCAGACTGGTGGTTGAAAAGCATGTCAAGACTGAGGTTGATAAAGCGGTCGATGGTTTGTCGGAAACCAAGCTAAACAGTTTGGAAAGACAGGCTAGACTGGGTGCAGCTGGTGAATATCTACAGACAAAAGGCATCACAAAAGAGGAGGTCAGGGCTGCGCTTAAGAAGAAGGTAAACGATCAGCTAGGTGATGCTTATGAGTCAGTTAGAAACCTTGCAGCCAAGAGGGGCCTGACGTTGCGTGTGGCTACCAAGCAGATTGTTGATTCAGCCAATAACTTGGTGTTGGGTTTTGCGCCGAGAAATGGTCGTGAAGTTATTCTGAGCCTTAACGACATGAACCCTGAAGTCGCATACCATGAAATGGCTCATGTCTTTATTCGTGACTTGGTTGGCTCAAGCAACAAGGCAGAGAGTGATGGTGCAATAAAATGGCTCAAGGATTTGTATGCGGATCATCCAAGTATTAACGTAAAGAAAGGTGAGGCTTTCACGGAAGCGCAGAAGAATAAAATTCTGGAGTTGTTTGCTCAAGATGTGGGTGAACGCTTGGATGCTAGGATGCGGAATCTGCCGAAAGGCAAGTTCGACAAGATGCGTCGATGGATTGAGGATGTAAACAGGGGCAGAACTGTTCGGTACGGTGAGCCAGCCAAGAAAGAGATACTTGATTATGTGGCGCAACGCATGGAGATCGACAGGAACCCATTGCTTGATGTGGACATCAATGCTGCTGAAGGTACAAAACTTGACAAGTTTGTTAAAACAAGTTTAGCCCAAGATTTGCAGCTTGGCATTACGCCTGATGATAGTCACACGGGATCGTTGACGGTTGATGGAGTCAAGTACACATCAACAGCAAACGCCTACGCAATTCCAAAGGAAGTTACAGAGATATTCAACATCCCGGATATGCCCGATGGATTTGCGAAGAAGTATGTTGATAACTTGAACAGGTTGAAGTCGGGTATTGTGAACAAGACTGAGTATGTCTCTGACCTCGACTATCTTGAGATGTTCAACTTGGCCGAACTGCCAAACTACGAGGCCAACTACACAAGGATGATGAAGAATCTGCAAAAGCGTAACACAGGTGCGCTCAAGCAAATCTTCAAGATGTTTGAGGATGATCCGGTCAACATTGTACTTGAGACAAAACAGCCTGATATTGCTCCCGGTTCACATGATGCGGATGAGATCAGGATTGGAGTGCCGACAATTGACAACAATTTTGACATGGTCTTGGCGCAGCACCTGTTGAACCGTCATTTGATTAACAACAAGGTTGCCTTGGGAGACTTGACGGGATTATGGGGTCGCTTGATCTCAGGTGAGAGTTGGCTTGACAGTGTTGAGCCGGAACTGATTACACGTTTCTTGAATTTTGCGGCAAGGAACGATTTGCCGGATGAGTTCAAGAACATCTTGAGTCCCTATTATCGTGAGCTTGATATTGCCAACATAAATTTATCAACAGTATTTGGCGGCAGCAAAACTTGGGCGCAGGCTGGTTCAATGGAGCCAAACTACAAGTTGTATGGTGATCGAATGTTGGGTCAGGGCAACTCGTTGCAGGGTGCGCTTCGGGCGTTGCCAGATGATATTCGCATGAAGTTTGCCAACAGCATAGTTGGTAGAAGTCGTGCATGGCAGACTGCCGATGAGTTTCTGCGGGATTTTGATGCCATAGTAGACACGTTTGGCGTGAGTGGTTCAAAGGTTCGCAAGGATTTCTATGACATAACGAGGTCACCGCAGCATGTTCTCTACGGAATGTTAAACAAGGGAACCTACGATGCGCTTGACGGACTTAATACATTGTGGCCCAAGGTTTCAGAATCAGCAACAGCGATGCCTAACAAGTTGTATGATCTTAAGAAGTATTGGGCGGCCCGGGATGTGCCTGTCGAAGAGTCTGCGTTTGCAAAAATGCCTGCAATTGATGCCATTACGCAACTTGCCGAGAGCGCCACAGGGATCAAGGGTCTTAAGAATGTCTTCGAACGTGTGACAGACACACCAATGCCACCGAGGACAAGCAAGGCCGTCGATTTTAGCTTGGGAAAGGTAGTCAGCGAGGTTTCAGAGAGTGACGTTGACAAGTTGATGCAGGGCATACCAACGTCTGGTGAGAAGGTCACGCCGGTAAAGCATGATAAATGGGTTAAGCGAGAGCGTGAACTTCGATTCAAGACATTACCTGACCCGAAACTTCGTGAGCCTTTAACTTGGAAACCGCTACAACGTGCGTTGCGCGGTATGCGGCCCATCGTTGATCGGGTTCGTGAGCTTGGTTTGACCAAGGAATCAAAGAAGCTGGCTCACTATGTTGCTGATCGACTGAATGCCACCCAGAAAGACGAGAACCTGTTGCGCGGCCAATTTCATGAGAGGGTTATGCTTGCGTTCAGCGATGTGAAGTTAACGCCTGATGAGTTCAACACACTCGGAGATTTTCAGCTGGACAGATGGCGAGCGAAGGTTGGTTTGGACGATGCCATTGATCCAAAGTTGATGGAATTATACACAGCCAATCCACGATTGCGATATTTTGATCGCATGATGGAGAATATCTATAGGGACACTAGGCAGTACCAGAATGATATTGGCATGTTGGTTGAGGCTTATCGTGGTGGGAAGCGGAGTCTTGGCCCCGGCAAGTTCACACCTGAGTACACACCAGAAATTATAAGTCAGGAGGTTCGCAGTGTCCTGATGAAGGTGACAAAGGAATCTGACGAGCATCAGGCGTTGAAGAAGGAGGCCGTTGAATATTGGATGTCGATTGCCAAGAAGTCTGACAAGGACGAGATCAAGACAGCGTTGTCTGATGTTGATGGCGTTGAGAAGTTTGATCCCGACAATGAAGCGGCCTTGCGTGGCAAGTTCGAGGTTATGTTTGATAACATGGCCAACAGTCTCAAGGCCACTCAGCACACAATTGGTTCGCAGAAGTACAAGGCGTTGCGGGTTGCCACGGGTAGGTTTGGCATACCGAAGAGATGGGTTGAGCGTAATGCCTTTCAACGGTTGACCCGTTACGTTGTTCGGTTCACCAAGGACGCAGCCTTCTTCAAGAACATCGAGGGGGATGAGACGGCCCGTAAAATTCTTGGTATCCCCGATCAGATGGGTAACTACGCTGATCCAGACATAGCCGGTCTGGAGAAGGGTGGCCCCTTCAATCTTCGGAACATCGTTGATGGCAAGATAGTAAGCAAGGCGAAGGGTAAAACTTATCAGAAAGATGTGATGAGCAGTGAGGATTCTTTGGATGCCTTTATGCAGGGCTACATCGGGTTCTACGAGAACTGGGATTTGTGGTCGCGCACATTCAACCGGATGGTCACATCAAGCTGGCTGGGTGTTGGTGCTGGTATTCGTGACTTTGTATCTTCCTACATGTTTGCCCTGCCTTACATGCGAACGCAGGATTTGCCGCTACTGGTTACACATCTTTTTAAATGGAAGGATGCTTGGGTCAAGAGTCACTTGATGGGTGTAAACAAGACTGCACTCAACAATCTTGAGTGGACGCAACAAAGTGTAAACGAGGTTACCGATGGCATCAACAAGGCAGCTGATGTGATGCTTGTTATCGGCGGTCGTTCAGTCTTGGAACGAAACACAAGGGCATTGCAATTCTCACTTGGTCGCCAGCTGACAAGTCAGGCACTTCGCCAAGGGATGCGATTAACCGAGTACATAGGTATTGGCGACTGGACAGCCAACAGGTTGTTGCGATCCTTGGATCAACAGATGGGTGGTGGCGCAAACTATCAGGGTAGAAGACGCAATCTGTCTGATTGGGTTGGCCAAAAAGCACCTGACGAAGTCTTGGATCAGGCGGCTGCTGCTTGGGTTGAGATGAATCAAGGCACATACGATGTCCGTGGCCTGCCAAAGTTCACGCAGCGTGGCGTTCCAAGCATGTTCACATCTCTTGCACGTTGGTCGATAGAGAAGTCGGACAGGATGGCAAAGGACATCTGGATGCCAATGATAAATCAAGGTGATTTATTGCCGTTAATCAAGGCAACATTCGGTGCGGTGCTTGGTGGTGAGGGAATCAAGTATCTCAGCGAGATGATTGCCAACAAGATGCAAAGCGATCCCAAGTTGATTGAAGCAATCCAGATGGATAACCCCAAGGAACAATTGCAGGCAATATTAAATTCCGTGTCCTTTGCCGGTTTCTTTGGAATCCAATCTTCAATCCTGCATGACCTTGTCAGGGCCAGTCGTTATGGTGTGCTTGAGGGTATTCCCGGTGGCCTGACATTCCCGGCAGCCAACGCTCTTTATACCATAGCTGGTGATTTATCACATCTGTTAAGTTCTGGTGAAGCCTTTAATGATGGATTCGCTAGGGCATGGACGAAGTTCTTCAGGAATTCAATGATGGGACTTAACCAGTCCATGCGTTACGCAGCCCAGCACATCTTTTTGTCGGATGACATGTCCGAGTTCAATGCAAGGGCGCAACTGCGTAAATTTAGGCGGCTGGAAAGAGGCTACGTTAAGCCCGGAGTTCCATCAGGCATCAGTAATCCATTTGATTGGCCGTCAAGAAGCGATTTCAAGAAGGCCACAAGTGTGGCAGAAGCCAGAAGATTGTTACCGGCGGCAGTCAGGGAGGCAGCGGAGAAAGCTGTTGCCTTGTATCCAGACAACCCCGGAAGACAGGCTGTTCAATTTAAGGAAAACTGGCAGGCACTCTACGGGGCGCAATGGTCTAGCACTCCCGCGTTGCCAAGTACAAGGGAGGAACACAGGCATCTTGAGCGAATCAGATACTTGGGACTCAAGGCCTCGCCCGAAGTTGAGGCCAAGTTGTACAGAAAGAAACCAAAACTCCTTGGATCAGAGCGGCTTGGAAAGAAGGCTGTTGATATTGCTGGTGGCGAAATAACTAGGGGTACGGTTATCTCAAAAAGCAGGGCGAAGAAACTCATGAAGCAAGAGAAAGAGTTCTTTTACATGACCCAACATGCGAAGAACTTGGTTCTGCGTTACATTAGTTCTGGCGGCAAAGTGTATTAGTCGGTCAGGACGAATCCTGCAAACAGACAAGGCAAGAAAAAATCTGCGACCACAAAATCGCAGATGAAAAAAGAACCTTGCCTGACCCGACTAGAAACTCATCGTGTCATACACATCATCGACGTTGGCTTTAAACCAGCCGCCATTGTTCTCAACCTGTTCGGTTGTGACGAGAAACTCAAGCACCTGATCGAGTTCTTGTTTACTCACTTCGGACACAAAATTCAACCACAATTTCTTGTAGCGAACCCCGGTATCTGAGTCGATAATAAACCGCAGGATATGCTTTGTAACCTCCCCAATCGGATTCCTACCGACCGTATTGAAGGCCTCGTGCATCTTGTGTTCTGTGATTGCCAACAACTTGAACGCCCTCTTGAGGTCTTCCAATGAGATAATCAGGTTGGTCTTGTCAGCGAAGTGCATCAGCATGGCGGTCTTCAACAGGTGAACATTCTTGCGTCCATAGTAGTTGTCCAGCCTTGGATCTTTATTTACACGCTTCTTCAGGAGATCGCCTGACTCATATATTTCCTTGTGCCAAGCCGCAGCTTCCGGTGACAATGATACTTCACCTGAAACATCATGTAGCTTAACCAAGAATTCAATCAGGTCTTCCCGGCATTTCTTCTGCTTGTCTGTCAGGCCGGGAAACTGTCGGAAGAACCGTGGTTCATGGCCAAACACAACGATGACGCGGGAAGTGAAACCCTGCGATATTATCCTGTCGCTAAACGCTTCCCGAATAAAGGAGGGCGTTGTACCGGCAAGCATTGTCACGCAGAGGTTGGTGATGTTATCTGATCCTTGATGCTTGCTTTTGTAATGGTAACTACGCGAGTCATAAAACTGGTTCAGCATGTTCACCATGTCCTCCGAGTTCTTGCGGAACAAGACGCCAAGTTCCTCAACCATGAAACAGATTGAGTGATGTGACCGTTTTTTCTTTGCGTTGCCACCAAGTCGCGTGTCTGCAATTTCAAAGGTTCTCATGCAATCATCTCGCATATATCGAAGCAGGCTTTCCTGTGTCGTTGTATCTGCACCGTATGGAAACATCGGAACCATCGCATTCTTATCCTTGTTAGGTTCCATCAAACGCTCGCTCTTGATGATGTCGGTAATCTGTGCGATAACCCTAGACTTACCGGCGGCAGGAGGCCCGACCAACAATGTGAAGATGTTCGGATAAATTGCCATTGAGTCAGGATACAACCACACCCTTCGCTGTAGGGCGGCAGCTATCAGGCTATAAAACCCCCAATCTATGAAGAGGTCGGGGGATTCCATGTCCTTGAGATAGTGCCGACACTTCTCAAGATTCGTCATGGAGATCAACTGTATCTAGTGCGCTAATAAGATTCGTAACAATTGCGTACTCATCCAATTTCAACGTGAAAACATTTCTGTTTACCGTAATTACCAGCAAACTCTCATACGAGTTGTCGTCTCCTGTGGTCTTGTCCAGTGCAACGCTTATATTTCTGTCATCTACATTATACGATACTGTCGGCTTCATACATTTCCTTCCAGTTATGTCCGACCAACGCTTCTGAACGCATTTGGAATGGTTCACCACGAGGCGAGACGAGTTTACGGTTCATGTGTTTCATTGCCTCCCCTGCAACAAGAGGGACAACCTTCTCGGGGCATTGAAGCAGGACGCTGTCATGGTTGTTTTGCAACACATCAACGCCTAGCTCCATCAGGTCTTGCCGGTTTTGTAGCTCGACAAAGGCTAGATTGGTGATACATCCGACAGTAGATTGTGGAACGAAAGCGTATGCCTCCTTGTACATTGATTCGTCGATGAAACTGGTGAAGGTTCGTGGATAGCCGAATAGATTCTTTAGCATCTTGGTTCTCTTGAGTGTGCTGATGGTTTCGTTATGCCATTGATTGATTT
>NZER01000227.1 GCA_002690445.1 Candidatus Pacearchaeota archaeon | reverse complement strand
TTCCCTGCTGGCCTCAAGCTCCTCATTAACCAGATAGAATGCAGGATATGATGGTTTCTCAAGGTCCTTTGTCACGACCTCCCCGGTGTCTGGGTCGGGCTCAGTGTATGTTGTTACCTTGTCTAAGCCCTGTGTCTGGAAAGCAACGTCATTGCTTGGAAATACCTCATTAACATCCCTGCCCTTGGTCGCCGTTAGCGCATCTATCTTCTGCTTAATCCTCTCAATCTGATTGGTGATGGTCTTTGATGGGGTATGTTCAGCGACTTTGCTGTCAAACTCTGCCTTGCTAATCTTACCGTCTGCTCTTTGCTCCTGTAGACTTAATAGCTTCTTGCGGTTCTTCTCGTTTGCCTTACCTATCTGTTCCTCAATTTTATTCTGCTCAGCCACAAGTGCCTTAATCTCAATGTCTATGCCGGTATTAATAAGTTCCTGTTGCTGGGTTTTTGTCAGGGCAGGGACTTCGCGGGATTTCTTGGAGTTTGCCGCCTTAATCCTTTTGTTCCTTGCCTTAAGAACTTGCCCAAATGCTTTTGTATCTTTCTCTCGCTGGCTGTCCTCTTGCCCCTCTCCCCAGCCAGTCCTTGCCGTGTGCTTCTCGCCAACATCCTGCGCGGCCCTTCCAAGCTCAAGCAGGTTCATCTCCTGCTCGGAAGCCTCGCTCATCGGCTGGAACTCCTTGACTGGCTCAAGGGCTGCCGCGTCAAAGGCTTCATCAAAGTTGGCAATAAGTGCTACTACTTGAGGGCTATGCTTGGATAAATCTAACGGCCCCATTGTCTCGGACCGTGTCGGGGCAGTAACCCTTCCTGAGGTCCATTTTCCTGAGATCGGGTCAAAGGTGGGCTCTGGCTCATCAGGGGTGGGTGTCTCTGGATCTACCGATGTATCTGCCGGTGGCCCCACAGCAGGCTCTACCGCAGCCTCCCCGGCTTTCTTCTTGGCAAGCTCCTCCCTGAGTCGGGCATAGTAGTGGGCCCTGACTGCTGCATCCACCCCATCTCCGTTTACTGCGGCATTGACCTCAAGGGCTAAGGCAGAATCATCAGTCTCTATTTCCTTTTCACCTTCAAAGCTGGTATTGGCCACCTTGCGTGCCACCAGCTCCTCCACCTTGGCAACCTCGGCATCATCAATCTTGGCTTTGGAGACCGGAACAGGAGCAGGTGTCGGCGTAGTCGGCGCAGGCTTCGCAGGAGTTGGGGCTGCTGCCGGAGTCTCTTCAACGTCTTCTGGAGTGGAGTATTTGCCAGTCGCAACGTCCGCTACAGTCACTCCGCCACCGGCCATGAGGCCTGCAGTAAAGCCGATCTTGGCAGCGTGCTTCATGCCCTTCAGCTCCTCGTAGCTGAGCGGGTCATCAATGGCCTCACTGAGCGTCATGCCCTTGGCTGTCTTACCAGCAAGGACACCTACGTATTCTTGGTAGAACTCTGTGCCGCCTTCAAACACACCAGTCCCGCCCCACTTGGTGAGGGCGCTTGCTACCTTGCCGTAGGAGCTGTTGGCTATCTTGCCGTAGAGCCCCTTCTTGGCTGTCTTGGCAAGCGTTTGGCCAGTAACGGCCTTCACCAGCTTGCCGGTAACATATGATGGCAGAACGGAATCAGGAATGGCTGCCGCCGTTCCATATAACATCGCAGTGTTAAAGGCTTGATCAAGGTCTATGTCAGGGTCATTACCAAGATCAGCGAAGATCTCGCCGGTATTCATGCCCTCACTGTTCATTATGGAGGTAGCAGTGCCGCCATACCTCATCAGATTGGAACTGATCCGGTCCCTTAGGGCCTTCGTTGTGATACCCTTACTGGCGGCTAGCTGATAGAGTTGGGCCTTTGTTGTTGCTCCTGCCAGCTGGGTCTTTAATGCCGACTTGACGGATGCCTCAGTTGCCTCTTTCCCGAGCTTCTTGACTATTTCATTTCTTATTAACTGCTTTACAGAATTCTTCCCAAAGACACCAGCAATGAACCCAGCTGGGACAGTGACTATTTCCTCAGGGGTAGCCGCCTGTGGGCCTGCCTGACCGGCTAATAAGCCAGCACCCGCACCAGCTGCACCAGTAACTAACGCCTCGGTAAGGGACGGGGCAGCCTCCCCTATCCAGCCAGCATAGCTGTCAGGATCACCCTGAACCTCGGGCCTTGCTGCTGCCTGCTGGTGCTCAAGGACCCACCTTAAATTCTGCTTGGCGTAGTCCTCTGTGTCTGTGCCTGCATATTTTTCAAGCCCTTTCCACGCCAATCCCTTGGCTCCATAATAAGTCCCCTTGAGCCCCTCCCATCCTCGGCGGGCACCCCTAGAGAATTCCTCCGTGGCACTAAGGGGATTGAGCGCCCATACATGGCGATCATATTCATCGTAGTCCTCTGGGTAGTTGGCCTTGACCCATGCCTCTCCCTTCTTACGAACAAGCTCAAAGAGAACGTCCGCGTCTATGCGTGCATCTCCGGGATTGTCTTTCCGGAACTTATCAAGCCATGCGCCCATTATCTTGGATTATATGGTGGAAGTGACGGCAATTGAGGCGGAAGTGATGGCAATTGAGGCCTGTGGAACGAAGGCGATCCGTATGGAGGCAATAATCCCGGCATCGCTGGAATCGCTCCTGTGCCTGATGTTGTCGGGTCCGTTGGGTGATCCTCAAGTGTTCTTAATCTTAATTGCCCAATCTGGGCATCCCAGATAAAACGATTCGGGTTGTATGGTTGGCTCCTCATCGGCCCCATCAGATTCATCCCCGGCATAGGGGCAACAGGAGAGGGAGCAGGAACAGACCTCCTGAGGGGACCCATTCCTTCTGTCCCAAGGGGTGAGATTGATGGATCAAGAGTTGGTGGTGCGCTTGGGATATTAAGAGGAGGCTGAATCATTGGCCCATAACTAGGGGGAGGAATAGGAGGGGGCGGGGCCTGATACTCCTCGTGCCACGGCGGCCTCATCATGTATCGCTCCGTAATACCATCAGTTGCTGGCGGCGGAACATTTACAGGATAGTTATATGGTGCAGGGATAGGCGCAGGGATGGATAAGTCTGGTGTCGGCACCGGAGGGGGTACCATGGGCGGGACTGGCGGTGTGGGGGTAGGCAGGCTAAATATGTCCTTCCTGCTCTCAATCAGATCCTTGCTTGACTGAGGAATCATTGGCCCAGCTTCACTCATTGGCTGAAGCTGCAGTGATTCAATAGGCAAATACTTTCCATGCCTTGGGTCCCTATATCCTCCCCTGAACATGTATGACGGAGTCACCCAGTTTGGACCGCCGGGCAATCCTTCTTTTTCGTATTTCTCCTCCCAAGTCTTATACACCCCTTTAGTGGGGGTTTCGGCCCCCCAAGGCATTCCTAAAAGAGTGGCACGGTCCGATATGGCTATCCCCTTTATGCCTTCATGTATCATTGGGCCTGTCGGGAGACCAAGCTCGTTAGTTGGGAATACGTGTTTTCTCTTCTGCGCTGGAGGGTAATCTGTAGGCATAGGGGCAGGCGCTGTAGGCGCAGGGACAGGGCCGAGGCGTGGTGCGGCAGGCCTGTAGAGTGGCACCCACGACGTGTCCTTGCGACTTTCTATAAGGTCCTTGTGTGGTAAGGGGTCGCCGGGCGTGGTCAAGGGTGCGTTACGTAGAATTCCATCAGCCCATTCAATGTAGCCCTGCCTTCTCCTAATACCCTTGATGATGGGTCTTAGTTTATTGATAGTCTCCTCGTCCCATCTAATTGTAACGTCTTTTGCGCCAGAGCCCCCCACTCCACGAAGTTTAATTGTTCTTTCCAGTTCGTGGGGGAGGAGTTTTTGGCCTGCCAAATTTCTCCCTGTGTCATATTTGTCAATTATTGACCCAATTTGATGAACTAAATTTATACTATCTACCCTTTTGCCTCCTCGCCCATCATGAATTGAATACACTGACTTTGAGGATATTGAAGACAATAGCTTCTGAACATCTGTTGCCTTATCTAGATTCGATTTTTTACTAGCTTTTATATATTCGGAAGTGATTTGGGCCACGCTTAATTTATCCAGCTCTTCTTTCGAGCCGCCAATGTAGCCTCGCATATCATTAAGGCTCTTGGCATCAACGCCAATATTTGCTGCATCAGAATGCTGCCTCTCAAGGTGACGGCTAACTGCGTCAGGTCCTGTCGTGGGCTTAGGTGTCGAAGGTGTTCCCGTTACAGATGATGGTGCTGGCACTGATGACCTGCTAGTGCTGGGTATCTCGATACTTGGCCCCCTGTTTAACCACGTACTATAAGGCAACTTTGTCCCGGGCGCTCCCTCAGTATAATCCTCCCCAAGAAAGGTTTGGATCTGCGTTGAGAGGGCAGTGCCCTCCTTAAGGATTATTGCTTTATGCAGCGATAAGACGCTATTCGCGGCAATTGCGGCATCGGTCGCTTTGCCTCGTTTTACTTTTTCATTATGGTCAGCCACCCACTGTTCCTCTGCCTTCTTCATGGAGGCTAGGATTGCGGAATCAAGGGCATCAAGCTTGCCCCTGTATGCGGCATTAGCGCGTACTATTTTATATCTCCTTGGGTCCTTCTTTATCTCTTCAATGCTGGCCTTACTTAACCCTGACTGAACTAAAGGATTGGATGGGTTCAGACTCCCGTCTGCAAGAATAGCAGTATTGGCCCAGCCAGTTAGTACCTCTGATCTAGTAAGGCCTTTTCCTTGGAGATCAGAATGCTTAGTTGCAATCCTTTCCCAGTCATCCAGCTTCGTATCCAACCTGCCTTTCAGGCTGGCAACATGAGAATTAACAAAGGAACCAATAACCCCGTCCCTGATATCCGATACAGGGACGTCATCCCAATTCTCAGGTAGCACTGGTTTGCCCTTGAGGTCCTTGACTACAATAACCTCACCCCTCTTCCGAAGGGAGTCAGCTTTGTGCTTAAGAGATATCCTTTCCATTTGCTGGGCTGCGATGTCTGCTTCAGTAATCTTATGTGCTGCAAGCCAGCCATTGATTTCCCCTATGGTAGCCGTCTCCCAAGAGGGCATTCCCTCTGTCATGGCCGTCATCCTTTTTACTCTTACAGCGCTATCCTCTGCATCCTTGGAAGCGACAACTTTTCTCTGGGAAGCAAAGTGCTTCAGTAGACTGTCTCTGTATTCAGGAAGGCCTTGCTTCCCACGAGCAGGGATATCCTCTTCCCCTCCAAGGCTAGCTATTTCCTTCCTGAGGTTATGGATTTCATCCTCAATTCTGTCGCTCTTAACAGATGCCTTAAGTGCATCATACCCCAGCTTAGTAAGGTCGAGTATAGACTTACTAACGTCTCGCCCTCCTCCCGCTGCTCCAGCCCTAGGGGCGGCCCTGCTTGGGGCAGGAACTGGAGATCTCCCAGCACCAAACAAGTCAGGTTCCGGCATGTCGCCAGTCTCGACTTCACCCCTGACTCCAGCCATCAGTAAGTTTACGCGATCAGGGTCTGCTCCGCTTTTAACGGCGAAGGTAGCGGCGACTAGAGCGGCTCTTGCATCAGCATCTTCCTTAGCTTGAATAGCCTGAGCATCTTCACGCTCATTTTTGGCCTCAACAACGTCTCTCGCAATCCTTGCTGCACCCTCCCGGGCCCTGTCCGCCCTCTTTTCTTCAGCATCCCGGGCCCTATTCGCAGCCTGTTCTGCATTCTCCTGCCGCCTATCATGCTCCGCCCTCGCCCTTTCCTCCAAATCAATCTGCGTCTGCCTAGTATACTCACGAGTCTCCTGCGCCCTCTGGTCAGCAAGCTGCTCAGTGAACAGCCTGTTCTGCATGGCCTGTGTCTGGCTGGCAATATCCCGCTCGTAGGCACCAAGCTCCTTCTGTGACCTCCTGATAGGAGCAAACAGATTCTCCATCCGTTGCTCCATCCTTCTTAGTATGCTGTAGTCTGGCATGATGTTTGCTTAAATTGTTATGACCAGTCGGCAGGTATAGACTCTCCAGTTAGCGGGTTCCTAGGGGCGTATCTCTCTCGGAACCAATCCTTTTGCAGTTGCTGCTGATTCTTGAAGCCCTGACCCTGCAGATCCATCATCTGCTTATTCTGCTGATTCGACGCATACAGCCCACCAAGTTGTGTGCCCAACGAACCAAGAGCACTACCCATGATCTGGCCAGTGGATGGAGTAGCTGTGTAGGGCAGCTCAGATACAGGCTGGTAGTTGGTTGGCCCAATACGACCAAACTGCAATGGTTGCTGAGCTGCCTGCTGCAACCTTGCATACTCCATTGCCGGGGCAGTGAGCGCCTGCATGGATTGCCTCTGCATATCAAATGGAAGGTTGATGTTGGCGATCTTCCTCAGCTCATTCTG
>NZER01000226.1 GCA_002690445.1 Candidatus Pacearchaeota archaeon | reverse complement strand
TATCGCCAGTGTTGGCCCAAACGTCAAAGTCTTGGAACTGCATCGGAAGACGCCAGTTCCCGTGGAGATCGGATGTGTGCAACACGACCATTGGAGTTCGCTCAGCCCTCGGAGTCCTTTTTAGGGAAGGTCCGACAGCCTACTCCCATTCATCGGGCGGGGCTTCCTCCCACTCCTTGATGGTCTCGCGCGCCCCAAGGCGCAGCCTCCTGGCCCAATCCGCGAGCCGCAATTTTGCACCCTTGCTTGCCCTCCTGTAGGCGTGCAGGGCCTCTCCGGTCTCTTGGATTTCGAGACCGTCTTCGGCCTTCTCAAACAGGGTGGCGAGAGCGTCGACCTCTGCCTCCTCTTTCGTGAGGCAGACCAGCCTGTCACTTCCGACTTTCGGCAGGAGGGTGTCCTTCCTCGGTCGAGCCTTCCGCAACTTCCCTGCCTCTACGGCCCTGATGGCGCAGATGACGTACTGCTCCTCCCCCTGGCGCGAGAGACATGGGACTGTTCCGAGGACGATCCCGTCGGTGTACCAAGCCGTTTTTCCCGACAGCGACGTGCTGTCAGTGTCGAAATGACGGACACGGTCCCCGGGCTGGAACCGGGGGTTGCTGTTTCGACGAGCGGTGTTGGCTCGGATCTTGGCGCGGACGTAGCCGGTGGAGCGAGGACGACGAGCCATGAGAACTTCTCCCTGGAGACCTGCTTACCCTACCGTCCCGGCCTCTCCTGCTCCAGAAGCCCCTTCTTCTTCAAGTGCTACCCGGCTCCCACTCATCGGGTGAGGCTTCCTCCGCCGCAGAGTAGCTCTCACGGGTCAGGAGAGCCAGAAGGGGCAGGCTCTCGGGGTGCTACGCCAATCTCTGGAGCAGGCTCTTCAGGCGGAAGAGGCCATCAGGTCGAGCCAGGTTGAAGACGGGAATGCCACGAGCAGCTGCGATGCGGATGGCCTGTCCGGTGCCTCCAGTCTGCCGGGTAGTCTGCTCTTCTGCCCCGTCCGGAGTCCACGCCACGACGAAGAGAACCGGGCTGTTGAGGTTCTGACCCAAGACCTGGTGACTGTTGCGAGCCTGCAGGGCACGTCCCCCACGTCTCATGGCCCACCAGTTCGGGTGGTGTCTCATGGCCAGATCGTAGGCCTCCCGACTCGGCGGGTAGAAGGAGGAGGTCGATCCCTGGAACCCACGCCAAGGCAAGAAAATCTCCTTCCGGTTCGAGCTGACCCCAGCCTCGAAGGCAGCGTCAGCACCAGGAGCAGCCCCACTCCGGAGCGTGAAGCCCAACTGGTCGAGGACATCCGCCAGCTCGGTCATCTGTCGGATCACAGCAGGTGGGGTCTTCCGACTGCCGATGCCGGCGTAGGGCTTGTAGGTCATCTCAGGTCCTCAAGGCGTTGGTCAACCCATGTCCCACTCACCGAGTGCAGACCAAGCTGCAACAGCATCGTCTTCCCCCCGCGCCTTGGCCTTGTAGAACCACACCAGCACTTCAGTCTGGAGATTCCATTCTGCTGCTTTGGTCATTGCACGTGTCAAGGCCGAAGGCGTCCTATCAGAAGAGGCATCACGCATAGCCAGGGTGTAGCCAGGAGACTGCAAAGAGGCAGGATCTCCGTCGTAGTAGTCCAAGTAGTGACTCTTCACCTGGGAAGGTGAGAGCACACTTCCTCCGTTTCGACGAGCGGTGTTTGCTCTGATCTTGGCCGCAACAGCGATCTTCTTGCTCTTCTCTGCCTGGTAGGCCGCAGCTCCGGCCTCTGCTGCCTGAAGTGCAGCCTGTTGGACCTTCGGGTCAGTCATCGCTTCGGCAGCCCAGAGCGCGACCTTGCGTCTCGCTCCCTTCCCGAAGCGCCGGCCGACGCCGGCCATGATGCGCCCGAAGGGACCTCCAAGCCAAGAGGTCTTCAACGCCGTGGCCTGAATCCAGTCGGCTCGCTCCTCGACAGACATCGCCATCAAGCGCTTCCAGGTGCGCTGGCTGACGTTCTGAGCGATGGGGATGGCGAGCTGGAGAGCGATGCGACCAACGAGGGCCCAGGGGTTGTCCGACGCGATCCGGATCTCTGGGGTGCCCTGGGCGAAAGGAGCCAGCTCAGCCCGAGCCTTCTTGTCAGCCTCAGCTTCGCTGCGGGCCTTGACAATGACCGTTTGGTAGGCCGGCTTGCCCCCACGCCACCCCACGGAGAAGGTGACCTTGTAGTCCTGCCAGCCGCCGTTGCGCTTCGCTTGCAGGGGGCCGGCCAGGTCCCAGATCCACTCGTTCGGCCTGGTGCTTTCGCCCACTGCTTGGATGACGTTCGCGTCGCGCATCTGCTTGATGGCTGTGAGGACCTGAAGCTTGGACACCCCATCGTCCCAGGCTTCGAGGATGATCATCGAAGTCGGGGTCGGGCCGCGCTTCTTGAGGATGCGGCGGACGGTCCGAGCAGCGAAGTTGGGGTTCTTCTTCCCCCGAGCCTGACGCCGAGCCTGGCGGGCTTGCTGCATCTCCTCCCGAGTTCGGTCCTCCTGATAGACGAGCGTCCAGGGCGCACCAGAAGCGAAGAGCCTCCAGGCCAGCGCCTCCCGGTCCTCCTGAAGGGGCCACGCGCTCTCAAACTCGTAGAGGAAGACCTTCCCCTGGGAGGGAATCGAGAGGCTCGCCTCCAAGTCCTCTCGCATGGCGGGGAGCTGGGCAGCCAAGCGGCGGCGGAAGGACTCGGGGCTCTGCTTGGGCTTCGCTGTGAACACGCTCTTCACCACATTCAGCTCAAGTGGGCCTCGGCCTGAGACGCCAGACATGTCTCTGCCCCGATAAGCGAGAACCAGAACTGCCATGGGGATGACACCCCGACGGCGAAGCTTCTCCTCTCTTGCCCCCCGCCAACGTTGATGACTTGAAGCCTCGACCACCCGGCTGACCTTCCCCGGCCAGCGGGCCTCAGCCTTCACCTCGGCCTCCCTCTTCGTCTCTGCCCCGATCAGATGACTCCCTCCTCTTCGTGTAGGTGTCGGCTTGAAGACCACCGCCCAGGTTCGGTGCGGGTTCCTCCAAGCCCTACGGCGGTGAGCCTTCCCGTCGGGCTCCTCCACCTTCTTGAACTCCAAGGTCCAGCGAATGCCCGAGCCGTCGATGTACCAAGTCTTCGCCCAGCCTCGGCCGCCCTTCCAGTTCGCATAGACCTGCTCGTTGCCTTCCTGGGGTCCCCTAATCATGCGCCAGAAGTCGTCCATGTGGTCGAAGTAGAGCGTGTTGTAGAGCTTGCCATCTTGGTAGATGCGCTCTTCCCAGACCTGAGCCATCAGACACCACCACAGTCGGGGCAGCAGGGCCACCCTGTGTAGCCCCGCCAAACATCTTCCCCACTGATCAGCGGCTCGGGCGACCCGCAGTAGCCGCAGAGGGAGTAGTCCTTCTTGCCGGTCAGGCCCAGCCCACGGCGGCCCAGCTCGCGCCGCGCGGCGGCATCTCCCTTTCGAGCCCGGCGGGTCAAGGTGGAGACAGCCAGCTCGCGGATCGACTTCTTCTGCCTTGGGTTCTTGCGGGCCTGGGGGTTCTTCTGAGTCCTGTACTTGCGCCGGACCTTCCCTCGCTGCTTGGAGAGCTTGCCTGAGGCAGCCTCGACCACCTCGTACTGGGAGCGCACGCCGAAGGGCTCCACCATCTCGATGATCTCTCCGACAGCGTGGTCGTCTGCCGTGCTGAACTGCCTGTCTCCCCAGTAGGAACGGCCGGGCCCGGTCCAGATCTGCTCCTGGCGAGGAGAGCCGTCTTCGCCGACCTCCACCCAGTAGGGGTTCTCCTTGGCCTTCACCGTCGCGGCGACGCGGGCGTAGTCGTAGACCCCGCCAACCTTGTTCTCCAGCGTGTCGAGCAGGAGGGCGCTGTACTCCCCAGGAGTCCTATGGGCCTGGAGGTTGCTCAGGACAGCCTTCCAGGGATCGAGGCTCGTGATGTAGCTCTGGGGCGTGACGAAGCTGGACGCCCTCTCGAAAGCGCGAGGTCGGAGCCCGCTGAGAAAGTACCAGACCGTCCCGGGCCGACCGCCGGGAGCCGGCATCTTCACCAGGTAGTACTGGTCGGGACCCAGCGGGGCCCCCTTGCCCAGAGCCTGTGCGCGGCGCAGGCCCTCCTCGAAGGAGAGCCGCGGCGCTTCGGGTGCTGCCGCCTTGGCCTCCTTCTTGCCCCAAAAGAAGTTCTTTCTTGCTCGGGGGTTTGCTTCGCCAGGACCAGACCAGGCTCCTGCCAGCACCGCAGCCTCCCGGGGCGTCATCCTCTCGATCAGAGCCCGGCCGATCACCTTCCCCTTCCGGTCCACGATGACAAAGTAGTGCCCTCCCATCTCCCTTCGGACGAACTGGAGGCGGGCATCCGTCCACCTTCCAAGAGCCTCGTGGAGGCTTGCTTGGAGACCCTGCTCAGCCTTTCCTGGCGAGGAGGCGTAGCCTGCGCCCTCCCCCGACCAAGCGAAAGCGGGGTCAGTCTGCCAGTCCCAAGCGTAAGCAGGCATCAAGTCATCTCCCAGACACAAGGCCAAGAGTCGGACTCCCGCTTCAGGGGCTTCTGCTCCCACTGGTCCGCCTCAGCTTCTGTCGCCTTTCTTGCTACCTCTTCCAGCCGGCGAGACACCTCGGCCACGGCCTCCAAAGGATCTGCCACAGCGTGGTCCTCCAACCACTCGATCAGCTCGATGGCCTGCTGGCGGTAGGTCTCGCTCACCGGGCAGCCTTCTTGCGGCCTTCTGAGATCATCTCCATCCCCTTCGTCACGGCCAGGAAGGTCAAAGGCAGCCCCACTAGGGGCACCCACCAGTAAGCCTTCACGATCTCCACGACAGGAGGAGGCTCCTTCTCTTCGAGGACGCCCATCTTGCGGAGGACCCAAGTCCCGGCGAGCAGGGGCACCGTGATGATGAAGCCGTACTCCCCGCTGGGAACTCCATCGGAAGGGGACACCCCCACGCTGTAGTCCGAGGGGCGAAAGGTTCGGCGAATGGTCCTGCGTGCCATGGGTCACATCGCGTTGGCCGCCGGCCTCACGTCACGGAGGTCAGCGAGAGTAGGGATGATGCAGCGAGAGTCGCTGGCCTTGCACTTGCGCTGGATCTTGGCCCGGTTCCGGCTGTAGATCTTCCACAGCGCGCGGTGACGGGCCACCGGCCAGAGCTTGGCCAAGCGCATGAGGAGCAGAGGGTACTCACCGGGGTTGCCCCGACTTGCCGTCATGTACTGGAGGGCGCGCTTGAAGTGGTACTCGTCCGCCACGGGCCACCTCCTGACCTCGGGCTTGAGGAAGAAGCTGGCTGGGATGGCGTCCCTCTCAGCAGGGCTGTAGCCACCACGAGAGCCGGATCCGAGGGAGGGGAGATCCCGCATCTTCAAGCCCCGACCCCCGGCGACGAGGGCCGCGAGCTTGGGGTTGGCCTGAGCACCCACCGGCCAAGAGCCCGGCCCGGAGCCCTGCCCTCGGTGCATCACGCCCTGACGGGCCTCGGCCCAGGTGGCCCAGTCCTCGTTCATGTCGGCGTGCTGGAAGGTGAAGCCCCGAGCTGTGGGGTTCTTCTTGGCCCGACGACCCAAGTCTTTGCGCTTGTAGTCTGGCCAGATGCTTGAGACTTCATCACGGGCCTGGGCGATAGCAGCTTCCTTCGTCAAGAAGTAGCTCTGGGCAGCAGCGTCGCCCTCCCCTCTCAGGTCGACCACCCACTGCCCCTTGCGGGGCCCTCCGAACACCTTGCTGACGATAAGAACGGGGTTCCACCCGTACTCCTCCGCCGCAGCAGTAGCGAGTGCGTACTCGGCCCGATCCCCACTGAGTCCTACTTGCACGAAGAAGGGGCCGATACGCTTCGGCCAGCCCTTCCTCGTGTGTCGAGGGTTCTTCTTGGCCTTGCGCTTGTCCAAGCTGTAGACGGGACCTCGATACCCCTCTCCCTTGAAGGTCACCTGCCAGATGCGGCCCTGCGGGTCCTGCAACGCCTGAGGCCCCTGACTCCTCGCGTCGCTGAGGAGAGCGGAGGCAGCCTTCTCAGGTAGCCCGGCGTCTGTCGTGAGGAAGTTGTGGAGCACGCTGTGCCTGGACGCCGACCACACCACTTCCCAAGGGCCTCCAGTGTCAGAGACACGCTGCCCGAAGCGAGGGCCGTAGCGGCGGGAGCGGGAGCGGGAGCGGGAGCGGGAGTTCGGACGGATCGGGCTGCCGACGCTGTCGAACGCGGCCACCACCTCTGCGAAGTCTGCATCGCTCCAATCGCGGAAGCGACGGTCCCGCCAGCCGTGCGGGTTGCCTCCTGCAGCCATTTCGCGGAACCACGCCCTCCAGGCGCTTGTGTCCTTCGATTCGATGGGCTTGCGCTGCAGGTTTTCGATCCAGAACGTCACGCCCTCCCGGGCAGCAGGGTTCGGACGAGCAAGACGGTAGCGCCGCTGCTCCTCTTCCTCCACGATTCGGACCGCCTCTTCTGCACTTCGTGCGCCCTCGGCCAGGTAGCTGACAGGGCTGTCACCCTTTGGGCTGCCCGTCACGACCCAGCCCTTCTTGGTCTTCTTCGCCGTCCAGGCAGACGGGGGGAGCGTGTAGTCGCTCCAACTACTCAGGCCAGCCGACCCCCACGGGTTCGGACGAGCAGGACGGTAGTGAGCAGGGCCTCTCCGCTGAAGCTCGTGCATCGCCCAGCGGTCCCCACCGTCGGCCAGACGCCAGAGCTGGGGGTCGATGAGCTGCTGGTAGACCTTCGCGTCCGGGGTGTCGGCTCCAGGCTGTGAGGCCAAGCCGATCTTCGTGTAGCTACCGGCAGGCAGGTAGCCTCCCCTCGGACGGCTCCGGGCTCTGAGGGAAGGCAGCTCGGGGCTGGTGATCGAGGCAGCCGGCGCCATCCCATGGGAAGAGACCGTGGGAGTCGTCGGGTGGAGGCTTCGGTCGAAGATGTTCCTCGACAGGCTGGGGTAGGTGCGAGTAGGGCGGAAGGTGGGGTTCTTCTTGGCCTCCTTCCCATCGCTGGTCGGGAACTTCTGCTTGGCCTGGGCTTCACTCAAGGCCCAACCCGGCTTGGAGCCCTTCCCATCGAGGACGTGGAGGAGCCCAGTGTTCTTGAAGGTGCCGAAGAGCATCCTTCCACTCTCGGGAGCGACGCCTCCGTTCTGAAGCCTCTTCATCTTCACGGCGTAGCGCCCGGAATCGTCTTCGAGGTCCGCCCAACCGAACAGGACGTAGCCCCAGCCCTGGTCCTGCCAGTTGGCTTCGCGAGCCTTCTTGCCGTGAGCCCAGGGCATCACGTCCGTCGGGCGAAAGAGGAAGCCAGCCATGAGGGGATCTCCGTGGTTCTGCCGAGAGTAGCTCGGAGAGCCAGCCGTCACTCCTGAGCACCCGAAGACCGAGTGCTACCTCGGGGGAGACTTGCCCTGACAGAACATCTGCACGAACGCCGGATTGTCTGCCCAGTCGGGGTCAAAGCGGTTCCACTGCTGCACCAGGGGCTTGAGGTGAGCCCCAGCCCCAAAGCCGCTCTCCTTCCTGCGGCGAGAGGGGGGCTTGCGGTGGCCCGTCCTCTCCAACCGGCGACGCTCCTCGGCCGCGACTCGGGAAGGGACCCTAGACCGGCCCGCGAAGATCTCAGCAGGAGGCAGCCACTCTGACAGCTCGGCCTTCGAGTACTTCCGAGGCGGCAGCTCAGAAGTGGGAGGCTCGTCGTAGTAGGTCTGAGCCAGTCGTCGCTCGGCCTCGCGGAGGGTCTTGTAGCCTTGGGGAACCCTCTGGTTCGGCCGCAGAGGCCAGACGAAGTAGCGGATGCCGTCCCTGGTGGGCTCGGCAGTGACGCGGTAGGGGCCAGCCTTGCGGCCATGAGAGAGCGACGCCTCGTACTTCTGGCGGTGGCGGATCAGCTCGTCCGGCTGCTGGTGCCACTCCCAGCTCCTCTGGACAACATCTGCAGCTGAACGGCTCTTCGCGTAGGTCCCGCGAGCAACGCCCCACATCCCACTCCCAGAAGCGACGAACTTGATGGCATCGGTCCTCGGGTCGTAGACTTTCATCTCGGCCCCGACAGTGAACTTCCGGGAGAGGTCCTTCAGGCGGGAGTCGAGAGGGGGGTTCTTCTTGGCGCGGTGTATGTGCTTGGGCCGTCTCTTCATCTCTCAGCTCTCCGGCAGGACGACACGGTAGATGTTGTCCTCTTGCGGGCCGATCTGGACGCCCAGCTTGTGAGCGGCCTTGTAGAGTTTCTCTGGGTTGATCTGAGAGAGGAGTGCGAGACCCTCCTGGCTGACCTTGCCGAAGGTCGAGCACTTCTCCTGGCCCCCAGCGTTGGTCAGCGCTTTCGCTGTCTGAGCCTTCTCAGCGGCGTCGTCTTGGAGCCAGACAACGACGTTGATACCCGTTCCGGCCATCCCTCCGTAGATGAGAGCATCGGTAGCGATCTCCTTCAGCTCTCGGGCCCCTCTCCAGTAGGACCACCCAGCCGCTCCCGCCACGGAGAGCCCGTAGATCAGCGCTGCCCACTCAGCCTTGGTCATCGCCCATTGTCCTTCTTGAACGAGGCGTAGCTGAGGGCTGCCCCCAAGCAGGTCGCACTCTGGTTGATCTTGGTCAACACCCAGCCGGGCACGTCGTCAGACTTCTCGATGAACTCCTCCAAGCTCGCCACGGCCTTCTTGGTGTACCGAAGGGTCATCAGGGCCTGCCTTTTGGGTGTGAGGCTGGCCTTGCTTGGTTTGAACTGCGCCATCGTGAGTGAAGAGTTTATCCGGCTGCGAGAGGGACTCTGCCTCCCCCACCCAGACGGCGTGCTACGAGCTGCTGGAGCCTTGCCAGATGGCACTTCGACGGCTACGAGCACTCAGAGGATGAGGGCGGTGATGTGCCTGTGACAGAAGCTGAGGCGGCAGCTGCCGTCCCCAAGCAGGGGTGGCTCAGAACTTACGTCCTCCATGCCCTGAATCAGACAACATCACCTCTGGTCTATCACCTCGGCGTGGGGCTCACGATCCTCGGCACCACCTGCCCGCTGGCTTACGGGATGCCCTATGCCGGGACTTTGAGGGCGAACAACTTTTGCCTCCTGGTGGGCCGGAGTGGGGAAGATCAGAAGTCTAGCGCTCTGGCAGTCGGGAAGTCGATTCTTGACCAAGCTGCTGCGCCCCTGATCGGAGACTTCCCTGGAAGCCCTGAAGGTCTGATCGACTCCCTCGCCCGCCGGCCCAGCCAGTTCATCCCCATCTCAGAGTTCGGGAAGTTCCTCAGTTCGGCCCAGAGAGGCTACTTCGAGCCGACGAAGACGCTCTTGGCCGACCTCTGGGATTGTTGTCAAGGTACTGAAATCCTTACGGAATCCGGTTGGAAGAAGGACGGGGAGGTCAAGGTCGGGGACACAGCCATCTGCCTGGACCCCACGACAGACACGCTCGTCCATTCCAAGGTTCTTGCTGTTGGTTCTCGCGAGGTGCGCCCTGGAGAGAAGATGGCCGTCTTGAAGGGGCACAACCATGACATCCGAACCACAGAGGGGCACCGCTACTACATCAAGTACCGCGACCCCAGCCAGAACTACAAACCTTCCCCTCGCTACCTGGTCAAGACGGGCAAGGAGATGGCTGCCCGCAGGAGCAGCTTCTACCTGCCCTTCTCTGCAGAGCCGACCTTCGACCAGCCGGGTGTTGACCTCACTGATGATGAGCTTCGCTTCATTGCCTGGGCCCTGACCGACAGCAGCCTGCCAGAAGTCACGGGAAGCGGGCTGAACCTGTACCAGGCTGAACACAAGCACCTCGACCGGATCAGAGCACTACTCCAACGACTTTCCCTTCCCTACACGGAGAAGGTCACCGCAGAGAAGGGGCGAGCCCAAGGGCAGTACATCGCCACCTCTGACATCTGGACCCTCTACATCAAGAAGGCGGACATCGCCCCCTATACCCAGTGGCTGGACAAGGACCTTCCCCTGCCACTCTTGAAGATGAGCAAGAACCAGTTCGAGGTCTTCTGGAAGGAACTTCTTCTTGCTGATGGGGAGCAGACTGAGAAGGGCTTGAAGGGCCTACTCTGGTCCACCCGCGAGCCCTTTATCGACCGTCTTCAACACTTGGCCGTCATCAACGGCTACGCCACTCAGTACGGGGTGCAAGAGCTGCCCTCCGGCAAGACGGCCTACCGAATGAGCATCAACCCACAACGACATGTCCTTACGGATCCGGGCAACAAGAAGAGCATTCGGTTCAAGCTGGTCAACCCCGAACCTGGCACTCGCGTCTGGTGTGCTACCACCGAGCACGGAACCCTCGTCACCCGAAGGAACGGCAAGGTCGTCATCCTGGGGAACTGCCATTCGACACAACGGACGAAGGCCAACAACAAGATCGTCCGGGTAGACAACCCCCGCCTCTCCATCGGAGCGGCCTGCTCCATCCCCTACCTTGAGAAGCACACGCTGGCCGAGGACTGGACCGGTGGCTTCATGGGCCGCTGGATGGTGCTGTACGGGAAGCGGGAGCGGAACGACCCCGACCCGATCGGCGACCAGACCCACGTCTCTTGGCTGACCACCGAGATCCGGAACCGGGCCACTACGACCACGGCTGGCTTCTGCATGGGCCTGGACAACCAAGCTCGGCAACGATGGGCCCAGTGGTACAACGACATCACCAACCGGAAGCTGCCCGAGAACATCATCGGCATCCGGTCTCGCGCCCCCTCAATGGCCCGAAAAGCAGCCCTCATCTACGGGTGGGACTTCGGCGCTGCTCTTGCTGGGCAGCCCTGGCTCATGGGACTCGATGTCCTGGAGCCAGCCATCGCCCTCATCGAGCTGCACGTCAAGAGCCTTGTTCATCTCTCCGATGTCATCGCCGAACACCCCGACGCGCGGCTCCGGCGGGCTGTGATGCAGGCGATCATGACCCACGGTGGGGTGTCGACCCTGGGAGAGATCCTCTCCATCCTCAAGATGCGGAAGAGGCCCATCGCTGAGATGTTGGACTCCCTGATGGAAGAGGGTCGAGTGTCGCGGCAGAAGACCACGCTCGGCATCGTCTACACGCTCCACTCCCGAAGCAGCTTCTGATGGACCAAGAGCCTCCCTGGGAGTGGGACGGCGTCCACCCCTTCCCCCGCTTCCTGGTCTGCCTCTACTGCCAGCTCTACTGGTGCAGCCGATGGCCTAAGTGGCGCGAGGCAGCCTATGAACACGTGGCCCGAGGCTGCAAGAGGCCAATCGCGGTGAGCAGGGGCTACCCGCCCCCTCCCAATTTCCGTCCAGGTCTCGGAGCCCTCGAACAGCTCGCTGCCCTCGGAAGGGAGTCAGGCTGGTGAAAGCCTACGTCTCGTGCAAGAAGTGCAAGAGCTACTGCCGAGTCTCCTGGCCGGAGTATCAACGCTGGACCGGGAGGCACCAGGTCTTCACGGGGTGCAGGGTGGAGGTCACCTTCTCTCCTCCCCCAGGGTTCAAGAGTCTGCTGAGCCCCCTTGAAGAGCTTGCACGAGAGGGGATGAAGCCTGTGACACCCAAAAGCGGGGTGCAGGTACTTCGACGAGCCATCCCCTCCGGTCTCGATCTGCCCCCGGCTCGGAGCCTGGATACTCTTCCCTTCAAGCCGTGCCCGAGTTGGCTGGGCGACTTCCACTCCGTCAAGTGGGGCGGAGGCTCTCGGCTGCCGTTCCCGAAGCAGCTCTCCCAGCTAGTTGAGTTGCTGGAGAGCAAGGTGCAGCAGCAGTTCAACACTGTCTTCTTGCGCCGCTACCTCCCCGGCGAGTTCGTCAAGCGACACCGCGACCCTCTCAACAACGTGGGGTACACCGTGATCGGGGTCCTCGGAGAGTGGGAAGGGGCTACCACGAGCATCGAGCTGCCCGATGGCTGCAGGGAAAGCATCACCCTCTGCTCCGGTGACATCATGACCCTCCCCTGCACCATTGAAGGGCAGCAAGGCCCCTTCCACTCGGTCTCCCCGGTCGAGTCAGGGGTTCGGTTCGCTCTGATCCTCAACACCGTCATCTGAGACGACTTGAGCAGCGAGCATCTCTAGCTCGGAAGGGGCGCGGACCTCTTCGAAGACCTCCCCCGCCTCGACCTTCATGTCTCCCTCCCCTCCCCAAGAGCGGTATCGGACAGCGAGGCCGGACGTGTTGTCCTCTTCCACCACGACGGTCATAGAGACTCGGCCTTCCCCCTGCCCCTTCCCCCAAACCGAGATCTCACGAGCTGTGAGGGCCGAGCCTTCTCCCCCCACATCACGCCACGAGAGGGCCAAGGCCCGAGGGCAAGAAGGCAAGGTGATCGTGGAGGCGTCGTCGAAGCCTACGAGGGAGCTGCAGACCAACCTGTACCCGCAGAGCTGGAGGACCTCCAAGTCACAGTTCTCAAGCTCCTTCCACATGAGCATTCCCCTTCAGGGTCTCCGCCCTCTCTTCCCCTGACGGAGGATGCCCAGGAGGTCCGCGTCCCGAAGCGTTCTCCATCGAGCCTGCCCGTCCAAGACCAAGCTCTTTCCCCGAATGGCATCCCCGTTCCAGCCTTTCGGCCACTGAAGCAGGGCTCTCAAGAGGATCAACCCTTCGACCTCTTCGAGCCTGTCAGCGTACTTACCAAGAGCTGCCTCTACCTCCGAGGCAGCTGTCGGCCTGATCATCTCGACCCACCCCGACTCGGTCTCCTTCAAGACGTTGTACCTCGTAGGCTCTTCTCTCTTGACCTGGAACCAGATGTCTCCGGGGCTCCACCTGACGTTCCTGTAAGCCTCGGCGGCTTCCTCCCACTGCTCATCTGAGGTGAAGGGCTTGATCAAGGTCTTGATGTCTTGCCCGACGCTCACACCGGCACGGCCCGCGCTGAACGCCCGAAGGAGCCACGCCTCTCCAGGGACGAGGGTCACCCGTTCGAGGTGGTCCCCTTGCGCTCCCTTGAGGAGGCCACCAAAAGCAGAGGCAGCGTAAGCTCGGGCCTCGGCTCCCGACCACTCGGTCCAGGCCTCGTCGATCCTGGTCACGACTTTGCCGTCTTCTGCTTCGAGGGGGAGGGGATGAACATGACAGAAGTCTACTCTTCTTCTCCGGATTCGACAACTGGCACTGGAGGGCTCCAAGGCTCGCAGAAGTAACCCCCACACTTCGGACAGCCGGAGTGCATGTGGCCCCGGAGGACGACCTCCTCCCAGCTATGCGCGGGGCAGTACCAGCGGACCTTCTCTTGAAGCCTCTCAGGACTGTTCTGGATCCTCTCGATGGCAGCCTTCACAGCCTCGACAGGGTTCCCAACACCCTCACCCAACTCGAAGTTGATGGAGCGCTGGGAGTCCTGAACGCTAAGGGCTGCTGCCCGGCCCAACAGACACCAGCCCCCCGGCCAGACCGGAAACCAGGACAGGTTGTCCATCTTCGGCCATCCCAGCACCTCTGCCAGGTCCATCTTGGCGGAGGTGAGGCGCAGGTGGTTCTCGCGCTCCTCTCGGGTCCAGCTCTTCATCGCAGCTTCTCCTTGTCGTAGCCAGTGATCTCGCAGAAGAGGTCGAAGGTGGCCCCCTCGAAGTCGAGGAGGGGCTCCCAGGGGAAGTCGAAGCAGTAGATGAATTGGCCTGTCATCGTCTCGATCATGACCTCATCGACCCAGACGAAGGGGGCCTCCTCCATCTCCCCATCCTTCTCTCGACGAGGGCGAGTCCAGCTCAGATGGGCCTCATCGGACACCGTCAGTCCGACAGCCTCGGCCAGCCTTCCCACCACCCTCTTGATGAATGCCCTTCCGCGCATAGGCCCTCCGTAAGTGACAACTGTCATACTCTGTCAAAGTTTTCCTGTCAAGCGAAGAGCTTCACAAGACCTCCCCATCCCACTTGACTTCGGGAGCCTGCAGGAGGAGCCGCTCCAGCCCCTCGGGGTCGTTCTCCTCGATCCACTCGACGAGCGCGTCAGCCACGGCCTCGGCCAGGCCTTCAAGCTGCTCGTCGGTAGGGATGAAGGGGAGCTTCACTCGGGGGAAGCGCTTGTAGGGGGTCCACTCTTGCTCGGCATCGAGGGTCCAGGCTTCCCCCTGGATGATGGAGAAATGCCCCCGCCTCAAGTTACGCAGGTCCTTGGCCAGCACCCGAGCACGGACGGGGAGGAGCAGCTCTCGGCCGTCCCTCTGGTAGGTCGTCTCCACCCAGGGTGAGACCCTCCTACTCACGGTCCTTCTGCCCCCGCAGCCTCCCGATCATCTCGTTCCTCCTCTCGATCTCTTCGATCAGCCAGATCACGTCAGCGCTGAGGACAGGCCTCCACCCGCTCTCAGCTCTCTCCCGAATCCCCTCCCGCCGAGCCTCTGCTTGCTTGTCCATCGCGAATCCCGTAGTTGTCTTTCGCCCACCCGGAGCCCTTGAGACAGAAGCTACTTCGAGAGAGCTTCTTCCTCATAGCCTTGAGGCACTTCGAGCAGTGCGGTGTGGAGTGCTCCATCTTGAGGAACAACTCCTGCTGGCGGCCACAGGCCAAACACTCGTATTCGTAGATTGGGATGTCACACCTCAGTCGGGGCGTCGGCTCTTCTACTCTTCGGCGCGCCAGCGGTCCATGTTCATGTTGATCGCCTCATCCAAGCTCTGCCCAGGAAGAGCCAGGGCCAGAGAGTTCCTTTTCATCCCCTTCACTAGAAGCTCTTCGAGGTACCCCTGGGGCTCCTTCCCCACCCTCTTGGCTTCTGCTTGAACCCACTCCCAGTTCTCGTCCGAGATCTCGATGGTCGCCTGCTCCTTCTTCACGAAGCTTGGCTCTTGCACCACGGCCCAGCCCTCCTCCCGAAGTTCCTGTTCGAGGTCGAACTTCTGGGTGATTGCCTGCCCCAGGTGCCAGCCGGCTTGACGGGCCTCTCGGGCAAGAACGGCAAGCCGAGCAAGCTGGGAGGCCTTGTCTTCCGGGATCTCGTGAAGGGCGTAGTCAAGAAGCGGCTTCCTCTTACTCATGGGTCATCCCTTCTTCCCCTTCCTCTTCACAGCTGCCAGCCGTTCCAGGGGGCTGGGCATAGGGCGGACGTGCCGAGGCGAAGCGCTCTTCACTTTGAGAGATATTCCTGCGAGCAGCACGCCAGCCTTGATGTTTCATTTTCACTCCTGCCTCCTGCTCACGAAGTCATGTCTTCCAGGACAAGTCCCCCGGCACATCTGACAGGAGTCCTCGGGGTAGCCGTTCTCCTTCGCGCAGTTGGGGAGCGTCCCGTCGGTCAGGCCATAGTGAGCGGCGTGAGCTTCGAAGGGGTGATGGCAAAGGGAGCAGAGGGGAGGCTCGTTGGGGTCAGGAGAAGTCTTGGGAAGGGGAAGGGTCTTGCAGGGGGGAGGGTCTTCTGGGGTTTCTGGGGCCTTGCTGTCTGGGGCCTTACTCTCTTGCTCCCTTACTCCCGGCGGGGGCCGGCCTTCGGCCGGCAAAGACTCTCGTTGAGGATCGGAGGAGTCGGAGGGGTCGTGAGGGCTGGACTGCTGAGGGTCGTGAGCCGGGGGCCCCTGCTCGATCAAGGCGATCAGGGCCTGCGTGGTGTGAGCCTCGGGGGTGCTCATGTCGATGCCAGGCACTCGGACTCCCTCCTGAGCAGCTTTGTGGTTGATGGCCTCCTTCTGGGCTTCTCTCCACAAGAGGTCTGGGACAGGCAGGGGCTCCACGTCCTTCCTGTACTGCTTCAGCTCTCGCCGGAAAGCAGTTCCTGGGTAAGCGATGGAAGACCCGAACTTCAGGGGGATGAGAGGGGCATCATCTCCGGGCTTGAAGCCGCTCCACTCCATGAGGTGCTGGAAGTGCTCGGAGGGGATCCAGATCCGCTCACCCCGCACGAAGGGGTTGGGCAGCTCCACTCCATCCTGGGAAGAAAGGGTGGGCAGGATCATGGACCACCGGAGGGAAGGAACTTGCTTCTGGAGGAAGTGGCCCTTCTGAGTGAGGAACGCAAGGGCAGCCCTCACCTCATGCCCAAGGGGAGGCGGACCGCGATGGATCGGGGTCAGACCAGGAAAGGCAAGTGGGACGTTCTTGGCCACGTCGGCCCACTCGATGAACCTCTTCCAGGCCGTCCTGTAAGCAGTGACCTTCCGGCGGGAGGCAAGGTGTCCCAAGCGCTTGAAGTCTCGGGTGACCATGCCCTCGTCTTGGGGGTCTTCCAAGAAGTTCAAGACTGCTCGGGTGTTGGAGGCGTAGGTGCAGGCAGTCGAGTCGGCGATGAACCGGTCCCTCACAAGCCAGTCCTGAAACTCGGCCAAGTCTTCCTTCTTACGGCGGGGCATAGACTTCTATCCTTGTTTTCTTGTGTTATCAGGGTTCTTGACACATGACAAGACTTCCCTCTCCTTCGGAAAGATGTGTAACTCTGAGCATAAAGTTACGTGTATTTGCAGTATTCGCCTCTTCTCCTCTTTCCTTATGCTCAGAGTTACAGGTTCTGCTTGAGAGGGGAGAAGTCTTGTCATGTGTCAAGAGGTAGCATAACACAAGTTATAGGTGGGGCGGGAAGCCGGTTCGTCACTTGGCACACTTGACCCCTCTGGCCCCTCCTGCTAAGCTCCCGCCGTGGTTACCTCTGCTTGGGTTACGAACAAGAAGTACGGCTTCGCCTCTCGGGAAGCTGGGGGCCTCACCCTTGTCCACCACCGAGGGGTCTTCATCCTTCTCACAGACAAGGTCCTGCCCGTGGGGGCAACTTCTTTCTCTGCGGCCATCGACAAGGCGGACTCGGCTTTCCCTCCCGACGGGTGGAGCTTCGTGGTCGGGATGTGGCTTGCCCCTGGGTGGAAAGTGAAGAAGGAAGAGGACGGCTGGTTCGTCTACGGAGAGGGCGGAGAGCAGAAGTCCAAGCAGGCCTTCCCTCGGGCCGACCGTGCTCGGAAGTGGTGTGAAGTCAGGAACGACCGGGTGGGTCTCAGCCTTCGAGGGCCGAAGCCCAAGAAGCGGGAGGAAGGGTGAACAAGGTGTCGGGGCACAGGTGAAGCGCAGCAAGAAGGGGGTTTCCAGCCGAAGGACAGCGAAAGCAGTTGCCGGCGAGCGCAAGCGAGCCGGGCGAGCCCTCGGGAGTAGGGGAGTAGGGGACGAAAGAGCAAGGCACGCTGAACTCAAGCCGCTCAAGACCTCCCAGACCTTCCCAAGCCGCTGCACCCAAGACTGCTCAAGCCCCCAAGACATGTCTCAGACCTCCATCCCCTGGCGCTACGTCATCACCGCTGTAGGAGCTGCCAAAGACCCACCCGAGATCAACTCCTACTGCAAAGCCCTGAAAGGGCGCCGACTCTACGTCCCAGGAACCCGGAGGAAGCGCAAGAGGCTGGGCAGGCGACCCAAGACCTTGAAGCGAGACCTCATCGTCCAAGTCATTGGGAAGGGCCCAACTCACTGGTCTCCCCTCCTACGCGTCCGGGAGCTGGGCAAGAGTGGACGAGTCTGGTGGGCTCAAGCTCAGGACTTGGTGCCCGTGACCGAGATCGAAGTTCTGGCAGCTGCCAGGAGGCTCCCGTGAGTCCGATCTGCAAGGAGAGAGGCTGCCAGGCTCCGAAGGGGAAGGTGTGCGAGGAGGCTTGTGCTCTGGAGGCCACCGCCGGTCTTGGAGGAGGGGCAGGCTGGTCAGGGGATGACCCGCCGTTCGACCCCTTCTCCTTGAAGCGGCTTCGACAGCGAGTGGAGGGCATAGTGAACTCCTTGACCGAAGAGGAGAGGAAAGTCTTGGACATGCGCTTCGAGAAGCCGAAGTCGAAGTCGAAGCCGAAGTTGGAAGGAGACAAGTCTTGAGTCCCGAGATCTACATGCTCAGGAAGTGGACCCTGAACCGGCTCGACTCCCTGGAGAGGCACCCCTCCGCGTGGGGCCCGCCGGTCTCGATCTCCTTGCACTACCAGGCGCTCCTGGAGATCCTGGTCTTCTGCCGGGAGCCGTGCTCTACGGGAGTCGCAGGGTTCGGCATCGTGAAGAGTGCAGCTCACGAGGTCGTGAGGAAGCGCTGGCCGGAGACCAGGACTGCCCCTCTTGAAGCTTGCTACCTGGCCGAGATCGAGAAGTTCTCCGAGGAGGTCCTCCTCATGGAGCAGGTCGAGAGGTCCTACCTCTTCTCGCTGCTAGGAGAGGTCCGCGACCTGTGCCTCTCCTCGCTGGAGCAGCTCTCTTGGGCCAGTGAGCCGGAGCTGACCGACGAGAAGAAGCACTACCACTTTGTCCAAGAGCACCGCCCCGACCTCTATCGAAGAGCCTTGGAGGTCGGCCTGTCCGTGTCCCTGAGTGCAGGGGAGTGGAACCACAAGGCTGCCGTGGCCGAGGACATGACGATGAGCATCGTCGCCGACTTGGTGCAGGAGATCGAGCAGCTCAGGGGCTTGGGCCAACCCCCAACGAGGCAAGGCGCCCCTGATGAAGGTGACGCCTTGCGGGCAGGTCCAATGCAGGAGCCTAATCCGGCTGCAAGCTAACAGATGGCTGCCGTGCCTGCAAGGGCTTCTTCTTGACAAATGGCAATCTCTGGCTACCGTCTCATGAAGCCCGGAGGAAGTGATGGCACTCGCGCTCAAGAAGGACGACTTCTACACTCCAGAGAACTTGCAGGGAAGCACGGAGACGATCTCCCCCTCAGGTCGCTACAAGCTCGTAGTCTCCATCTACTCGACCAAGAAGGGCTGCTGGAACTACTCTCGCGGTCAAGTCTACCGGACGGCCGATGATGAGCAGGTCGCAGACGTGAAGAGGAACTACAGCCAGTTCCCCTTCCTCTTCATGGAGGACCACCTCGACGGTCACGACTATCTCATTTGTGGGGAGCACTACCAAGGCCAGACCTTCTGCCAGCTCGACACGGGCAAGAGGAAGGACCAGAAGGGCACCTTCTGCTGGGGGAGCTACACGCTGCTGGGCAAGAAGGCCCTTCTGGTCGATGGGTGCTTCTGGGCCGCCCCCTACGAGTACAAGGTCTTTGACGTCTCTGATCCCATGAAGGGGTGGCCCGAGTACAAGCTTGACGAGAAGCTCTACGACCTCGAAGCCAGCGGCAAGGTCACCATGACTGAGGAGGGCCAGATCCTCTGGGAGAACGAGGACCTCCGCTGCAAGAAGACCGGACGGCGCTTCTCCGAGCTGGACCACGAGTGGAGCCGTGCCTCCTCCGAAGCTCGCAAGGCCGAGGTTCAAGGAGCCCCTCCCGAAGAGGTCGAGCGGCTGGAGGTTGAGGCCGAGAAGCTCTTCGTGGACGAGGAAGACGAGAAGCTGTGGGACTCCGTCGTGGACCACCGCATCGCCTTGCTTCCTGCCGATGGAGAGCTGAAGCTGGTCTCCGAGTGGATGTCCGAGGAGCTTCAGGAGAGGAAGAGGAAGAGAGCCGAAGCCCAAGCCAAGAGAAAGGCCCAGGTAGAGGCTTGGGTTGAGAACGACCCCTTCTTCTCGATCGTGGAGGAGCTATCCGGCCGCCCTGCCATCTCCTACCCCTCCCGGATGGACCGCTGGAAGGGCGAGACCAACCCGGCCCTCTTTTACCTCTGGCTGAAGGAAGGGCGAGACCTCCGGTGGGGGAGCGACCACGGGCCCATCAAGGCCAAGAAGGGCAAGGAGAACCGGGAGTTCGAGCGCTCGGAGAAGGGCCTCCGCGCTGCTTGGAAGTGACTCAAGAACTGGCGAGGGAAGTGAT
This sequence comes from Candidatus Pacearchaeota archaeon, assembly GCA_002690445.1. The sequence continues at coordinate 1,120 of NZER01000226.1, read as the reverse complement.
GGCCTACCTCGTCAAGACTGAGCACCACAACGGCTACCGCTGCAGCTGCTGCATCCGAGACTGGGAAGGCGACGAGGAGTGGCTCCCGAACAGGGAGGAGGCCTTGGCTCGGGTCATCCCCGACGTCATTCCCGCCGAGAGCGAGTGGGGCGGGCTCAAGTCCATCAAGGTGATCGACGGAAGCACTGCCGAGGTCCTCGCCTCCGGAGAGGTCAGCTGGCCGGTCAACTCCCCCCGAGGCAACGCCTACCGCTACACTCACTGGAGCGGCTTCATCGAAGGCGAGCTTTTTGAGGTCGTCGAGGCTCGGGGAGGGAAGAGGGTCGACAAGTCTTGGCGCGAGATCTTGGCGGAGCTGAACGAGGAAGACCAGCAGCGCCGACTGGGGAAGGCGAAGAGGGAACTGGAGAAGGCTCAAGAAGAGGTCAACAAGCTGCAGGAGAAGACCGAATGAGCAACAAGTACCAGCCATTCCCTGGATCAGGAGTGCTCGCCCGCTCCTCGCCTTCTGGAAGACTCAGCAAGTTCAAGCCCAACATCCAGAACGTCCCCAACAAGAGCCACCGCCTCCAACCGGGGGATCTGATTTGGCTCCCTGCCGGCACGGAGTTGAGGAAGGCGGGTGCGCGCTTCGGCTCTTCCCAGCTGCAAGAGGGAGAGGCTGTCGAGGCCTTCGTGCATGTCGGAGCGAAGCTGCAGGTCTACCGGCCGAACAAGCACGGCAAGAAGGAATGTTGGACTCTCCTCGCAGCAGTCTGGCCGGGGAGGCTCGGCATTCACCGGATCACTCCGGTCGAGGCCCTGGCACTGGTCGGACAAGAAGGGGCGCAGGAAGAGCAAGAAGAGACTTCTTGACGGCTGGCACTCCTGAGAGTATGACAGTTGTCACTTGTAGAGGGCCCAGGTGTACGACAGGTTGACCCAAGACTTGGTCTACGCCCTCTGCCTGTCCTGTGGGGAGTACCTCCCCTGGGATCATCCCCTGGCTGAGAAGTGGAAGGTCCAGCACAGCCCTTCCCTTGACGTACCCAGAGGCACCTTCTGGGGCGGCTTCAAGGGAGTCATCTGCAGGCCCGAGGAGACCGGAGCACTCTTGAAAGTGGCAGACCCCTGGATCCGC
>NZER01000225.1 GCA_002690445.1 Candidatus Pacearchaeota archaeon | reverse complement strand
GTTCGTCTACCGTACCTTCTGCGATGACATAGGACACAAGAACAGGTCGCTTCTGACCCAGCCTGCAGAAACGTCCTTCCCATTGTCGGATATCGCGAGGTGTCCAAGGTAGCATGACGAACAAAGCTAAGTCTGTATCTTGCAGGTTAATACTCTCGCCCCAAGCATGACCTGTACCAACCAGAACAGCACCACCTTCTGTTTCCATGTACTCTTTTCGGATAGCATCACGTTTGGCAGATAATGCACCACCGTGGGCACACCACATAGGGATACCCGAAGGAAGCTTCCTCTCGATAGCCATGCCCAATACATCACAGTCTTTCCTACGTCCTGTAAATACAACGACCTTCTGTTTGGATGCGACAGCTTCCAGAACTCGTCCAACTATATACTTACGTTTACGACTTGCAGCTTCCTGAAGAAGTGTTTCAAACAAATGCTCCTTGTCTCCAGTCTTTGCCGCTTGCTTGATGTCATTCTTAAATCCACCAGGGGCATTTTGCTCATCATGATCTAGGTATACTATTTGCCTACGTTTATCGGGTAAGTTTGAAGAGATAGCAGCTTGACTGGTTTTATACTTAGAGTATTCCAACCTCTCCTTTAGCTCATCTAGATTACTGGTCCCTGTATAGTCCCAACCATAGCCATTCTGAAAAGCTGCACAGTATTTTTCAGCCCACTTATGGAATCCGCCCCACGCCCATGGTTCTATTAAATCTAGCTGCGCCCAAAGATCCTGCAGTCTATTGGGGATGGGGGTAGCTGTAAGACCCAACCGAGTATGAGCTTTATCTGCCAGCTTACGAGCATTCGCAGTCATATTTTTAAGAGGTACAAACTTTGTCTTGCCGCTCTTCTGAAGAACAGGTTTCACTCTTTTTCTGTTTTTCCCTTGATGAATCTCATCAAATACCAGTGCATACTTATCTGGAATAGTCTTTAAGATATGGGGCACCCAGTTTATGAGTGTTTCCCATGCTGTAATGTAGATAACATCTGGATCCCATTCTACTTGTAGATCTTTCTTACCCTTCAAGACAACAGGTTGGCGTGTGGTACAGCGACGGATTTCTTCTTTCCATGTTCCACGAGCAGCCGCCTTCGTAACTACGATTTTATAAGGGCAGTGGGACATCTCCAACCAGACCAGACCCGTAAGGGTTTTCCCACTACCTGGGGGTGCCCAAAACGAGAAGCCTGTGTGACCATAGGACTCAACCAGAGCCTTCGCCTGATGTGGCATGAGGTAGTTTTCCATCCACTCTGGGAACACCCGTTCACCTGTGGTCTTCTGTGTCTCCTGGATAATCTGACGGATACGGCCTGGGCGGATTTGAAAGGAAACAATCTTGCTAGATAATCCAACTGTTTTCAATGCATTCTTAGGAACCTTCCAACCATTACCCCGGTTCCACATACCTGGGATGTCACAATTAATATTTCCCTGAGCTATTGTTCTGTTATCTATCCATACAAACATTGCACTCTCCTATTGATCTGAAAACTGTAGAACTACATTCTTATTTTCTTTCTCCTTGGGCTGGGGTAACCCTGTATAAACTGTAAGCGTCCCCTTTCCGGGTACCCGTGCTCGACGTATCCGTACAGTATTTATACTCTTTATGGATAGTCTAAATAGAGGTTCACTGTACACGCCGGTTCGCCCCTCTCGTGAGCACCATTCACGATAAGAACCATAGAGCGTTTCACATGGCACAGCCTTACCAAGGGCTGTACCTGCAAAATGGATATAGCTATTGGGAGGAGGATATTGAACCATCATCTGCGAAGGACCGATATGCTTTAGCTGTTCAATGAAAGCATCAGCACTACTCAATGAAGCATACTGCAGTTCCTTTTTGATTGTATTGGCATAGGGATAAGCGATGAGCCTCCAATCAATGTCTACCTGGTTCAACTCATGAGCAAAGCCGCATATCTCTGCGTAAAAATCATTAGAGAAAGTTGATGTCTTAGGACTGAAGCAGTCGCGAAGCATCACACGATATTTAGCATCCACCTGGGCGGGAGAGAGAATCGTAAATCTCCTATCCCCCTTCTCCACGATGAAAGGGCGACGTTTATTAGATGTCATCCACCAGGTCATCCGATTATCAATATCCATCCGGGCTGCATAAGGTGTAGAACAATGTACTCGGTCATCAGTAATGGCAGCTTTGATCTCTGCCATTACATCATCAGACTTACCCCCCATTCCGACCTCATCTGCAAGGACAAGGAGTTTGGTAACGTAGTGTGAGTTGAAGCTATCTTTCAAAGCACGATTGCTAACAACTGCTGAGTTGGCTGGTCCGATTATCTCAGCCAGCAATCTACCAAATAAACTCTTACCAATACCCTGCTGTGGTGACAAAACTAATACTGCGACCATAGATCTCCGAGCAGGGTGCTGAACTAAGGCAGCGCACCAATGCATGAGCCAATCAAACGCATCCTGATCACGGTTGGTCAGTATCTCCATAGTCTGTCGAATACGGGGCCACTGTCCCTGCTGTGGGACTAAATCCGGCCAAGCGTAGAGATTCAATTGTGGTACATTATTCACTGTGACTAATTTATCTTTGACAGATTGACAGTCAAAGCCATAAACCTGCCGAGAAAGAATGTGATCGATAAGAGCATTCGCGTGAGATTTATCAAACCCTTTGGGCAAAAGACCAATCAAATGATCTATAAGTGATTCTTTTCTAAAAGGTTGTCGGAGTTGCCATGCTCCATCAGCATAGCGATAGAACACTCCCTGTAATGCATTATAGACCAAACGATGTTCCGAATAATCCACAACCCAATCGGGCAACTCGCTAAGGAACTGAAGTCTGTCATCTACACTGCGAGATGCATATCGACTGCTCTTCTTCTTAGCTTCACCTGCTAACCAGAACTGCTTACCTGCATGGCCATGATTGGCACTGGTGCAACGAATGAATGCACGACCATCTTTGAGCACTCGAAAAAAAGCACTGCCCGCTGAAGAACCATCTTGAAACGGGCATTTGCATTTGTATTTGGACGGACCTAGTTCCACTAAGTCACGTACCAACATAGATTGGATTGCTGCACCTTCACAAATCTCTAGCTCTGTTGTGAGTAGGAGATCAATACGAACATTCGTGTCAACAGACTGCTTAGAAACTTCATCAGCTTTAAACACTTCGCCGTCATAGAATTTAGCAATGTACTCTGCACCATTTGGAATCGCTGGCAGTGCATAGTGTCGGGCTAAGTCTTTCGCTTGGGTATCAACTTCATTCTCATACCCCAGTTCAGAGATAACCGTTTTCCATGCTTGGGGATATTCAGTAGGTTTGAGCTTGCGATCTAAGAAGATGATAAGCCGGAAACGGGGTGACTTGGGCTTGTGACTCCATGTCGTGTGAACCACGAAAGCCTTCTTTCTTCCTTCCATGCGGCTGGCTACTACATCTGGCTTCAGCTTTGTATTGTCAAAATCGTATACCAGAGCAGAGATACCAGTAACATTGGCATTGGCTCGCTTGTCCCCTGGTTCATACAAAGCCGGTGACCAGCAGGGAAGCTTTTTCTTTGAAAAACTCTTAGGACGAACAGAGTACCCAGTCATGAATAGTCGGTTTATGACTACTTCAGATTTGACGGACACTCGTTCGGGTACTACACTAAGCATACCCCCACGGTAGATACTAATCTCCCATGGATATTTAATCTCTGACATAATAGCGATTCTCCTGCTAGCCCCGACTGGTTGTTAACTGCACTCCAATCAGTCGGGGTGTCTTTTTACTCTTCTGCTGCTTCTTCAATGTCATGAGGAAAAGCACCCTCGATTCTACGAAGTCGATTGTTACTGGGATTGGCGAGCACAGAGGTCAGACCTTCATGCAATAGAAACTCAACGATTGAGTTTACCGTAATGTAGTGGTCGGGAAAGACTCCCTGAAGCTTTCTTCCAAGAATCTCTATTTTTTCCCACAGAGGAGGAGGTAATCGAACAGGTCTTCTGATCCGTTCACGGGCACCACTCGCACCATTGCGGGCAGCGTTCAGATAATCAGCATCACCCGCTCTGAGGATTGCCGCCATGGTCGGCGTAACATTTTCATTGGACATTGTTTTCTCCTGTGTTCGAAGGCACCCAAACAAGGGGCCTGTCGCCATTTCGTCGGCGTACTTGCCGACGTGTAAAACCTGCTGCATCGATGACCTTCCCAAAGAAGATCTTCGCGCTTTGGGCATTAAGAATAATGCTGCTCTGGCCTAAATCTGCAAAAGCTTTATCGAGCAACTCATCCATTGTAAACGGGCCGAGTTCTTCGTAGACTTTATGTGCCGTCCGAAGAATCGTCTGCACATCAGGCATTGGGGAATGTGGTGAAACAGCACTCTCTTTGTCCAGCACCCGAAGAGCCGTCAAGATTGTTGTCTCACGAGAAGCGCCCAAACGTTCGGTGAGCCGAGCCAGTAAATCGTTGATGTATTGTCGTTCGGTCATGATGTAAATCTACTCACTATTACAGTAGGTGTCAAGGCAAAAAAGGTGGTTCCAACCCAGAGCAGCAAAAATTCAAAAATATGTACTACTAACTTAGTAACCACCATATGAGACATTTGCCACTTTCCCAAAATGTAGGTTGAACCTCCATTATTCCAACTGCCTACTAAGTCATTAGCAGAGGTGATTTGAACCGGTAGGAAAAACAATGTATCAACCCACATTGATAGATTACGGAATATATAGAGAATACAGAAACACATATTTTCCTATGGTTGACACCACACCGGCTATGATGTAGTTGCAATCGACATTATCGACGAATGGCTAATGTACTAACACGGTGGTTAACAACTTAGTAGTACAGAATAACCCAGGTTGTACCGTGAAACGCCTTGGGGTTTACATGAAAATCTCTATGCTCATGTACTACATTAAGGATGACAACCTAAGTACCTGAAACTAGGCTTCCCCTCATGTAATACCTTAACATAGAGATTTACGTGTAAATCTTTCGTTTGCATTGACACCAGAGCAAAGTCTCCTAGTTTTGTGGACTCAGATTCAAAAAAACCCGCTTACGCGGGGGAAAATTAACCGATGAAATTTTGGCCTTACCGCGCCTGATGATAGTCCTTGCGTTCTCCCCCATCTCCCACCACCTTGGGCAGGATTACACATACCCTAGACAAAAAAAGGTCGGTACGCAGGAGCATACCAACCGAGTAGAACTGTTTCTCTACACAATTGACCTTGTGCAAAAATGGAGCGCAAAACAAATTAGACACCCACACAGGAGAAATGTGTAGACAAAGAAAAACCCCACGAGCGTTAGCCCGCAGGGTTCCTCTCGTGAGAGAGATATATAAACTAGTCAGCAGATGCGGCATTACCAACAGCAAGAACCAACGTTCCATCTAAGATTTTAAGACTTTCAGTAATGTCTTTTAGTTTTTTGTTATACATCTTCTCGTACCACATAGTACGTCCTTTCAGGGTCTTAACCCTCTTTAGCTGAGTATCCAGAGCACGTTTACCCAAGTCTGTTTCAGCATTAACTACCAGACCCTCTATCTTCTCTATCTCTTTTTCCATAGAACGGGTCAGTGCATTCAATGTACTCTCACAGGATTCATCGTCGAATACGACACGGTACCCAGCGAACTGATTACCTGTACCCGCATCCATGATGACCTTCTTAACCTGGTCCCACACGGGAACTGTTCTATCTGGTATGGAGTACATGCCACCGTTCCCGGTAACACACAACCCATGAAGGGCATCTATTACACCGACTAACTTCTTAGAAAGCATGTAACGAGAACAGAGTTTCATCTGTCGTTTCATCTCTTTACAGATACTCTCTTCTAACTCAGGAGATAGAGCATTAAGTTCTATCTCTACAAAATCAGGGTCCCTACTATGAGGTGTTTCAAGACCTACCTCAAACAACGTGCCATGCTCCAGAGAAGCAGTAACGTCATCACCAGTTGAGTCCTCCCTAACGACTGCATACCTTCTGTCTTTTAGGGGCCGTACCAGAAAATCCCTTCCTTTGAAGTGTTTATCCAGTGCAGCTTTCAACGAAGCCTTGGGCGTATTGTAATCTGGTGCAAGTTTAATCAAGGTCTTACTACCCAGAGTAATCTGGGCAAACCCTGCTCTAACCTGGTCTACATTTGTCTGGTCACCCAGACTCCAGCTTACATGTTTACCTTTAGCTACTATCTCTTTTGTTTGTTCACTCATTACGTATCCTTTGTTAGTAAATATCAGAATTGATAAGTACTCCAAAGTACCCGGTCAGAACGTGTGCAAAGGAACCACTTCTGCCGGATACTAAGGGGTAGCTACCAATGAGGCCAAGCTACTCCTTCTCTACCTTGACGTAATCCATCCACATAGGGATATATTCACGACGATTATAGTAACTATTACCTACACCTACTACGATGATGCGAGTATCTAAAGGACTACTGGGCCAACCTGTTTCACAGTCTGTAAGTAATACTACAAGGTCAGGTTTGTGTATCTCATTCTCTTGGCAGAATGTTTCATCACATACCTTCTCCAAAGCAACATCCATACAGGTACCACCCCCACCCTTAAAACAGAGGTCTTCGATACGTCGTACTTTTTGGGCTGCAGTTACCCGTGTATCGAATGCTACAAAGAAGATATCGCTTTGTTCCCTAAGAAGAGATGCAATTTCACTAGCGCAATCCTCTAACAACCTACCCATAGAACCACTGGTATCTACTACTACAGTAATACTAGGTTCAGGTGAGTACCACCCAGGCATGATGATGTCAGGATTACCTCGACGGCCTTGTGCAGCATAAGACTTATCTTCCATGCCACGTTTCCACCCTTCTATGGCAGAACCAAGTAGACCTTGAAGGATAGACTGCCATGGAACCTTGGGAGGTTTCAGACTGTCTACTGCATACTCGAAATACCCAGCACCTACCTGACTACGGGCATGGCTTTCTACCATATCCCTAACGGTACGACGTACTACCTTCTCTGTCTCATGTTCAGGCATACCTGGTAAATCGCCAAGAGAATCGTCTATATCCTCACAGCCACCGCCTCCCCCCAAAGGGGCTTCATGCCCTTTAGGAATACCTGTACCTTTGCCAGCTACACCAGGTGGTCCAACATCAGTTGAATCATCATCTTCTCCACTGTTATCAGTACCTCCACTATCTGTGGACCCACCGTTACCATCACCACTACCATCGTTATCATTGTTATCATCGTCATGAGTTGCCGTTCCTTTATTGTCATCGTCTGAACCTCCTGGGTATCCACCCTCTGTATATGTATCTTCTCCATCCCCTCCTCCATCCCCTTCTTCTTCTTCCTCTTCCTCTATTTGTTCCAGCATCTTTTGAACATAGTATTCAAAAGACCTCCCTTCTTCCCACCCTGCTTTACTGGGGTGTATACCTTGTGGCTCTGGGCCATCCTGTAGGTAGTTCCATAGTTTAGGACCAGAGTTAATCTCGTAGTCTGCACAGATGTTTAGAAGCACAGGATTAAGAGGTAGGAAAACCTTTTCTCTATGCCGATGTTTCATGATTATATGTGCAGCTTCATGTACGAGTACCGCTGCCCTTTGATTAACTGACAGTCCCAAAAACCAGGGACCATTAATCTGTACTCGCATACGCTGGTCAATCTTAGCTGTAGGACAGCTATCGTTATTGTTTTCGTAGAAGGTTAGCGTAGAGATAATACGTCGCCAGTATCTAAACTCATAGATAGCTACAGTTCTTGCACCTTCCATAATCGACGAGGTTAAAACTCCCCGTTCCTCTGTTACTGGGGTTACTTCTGTTCTTTGTGTTTTTGTTGCTACTTGCATTTTAATATACTCCATAGTTGAAATCTTTGATTATCCATGACCCATCGCTACCCAATTCTGCTACCCCTATAAAGGGTGTAGAAGAAAAACTATTACCTCCATAAGAAGGATTGTATGCATCCCTCTTCAGTCGATAGTAGATACAAACCAGACGGTCGTCCATCTGCACAACGTTTCTAACTGCTACCCTCTGGAGTCTACTTGCTCCAGCAGGTGGCGGTATTACTTGTGTATTTACTCTTAAGTATGTGTTTTTCAACATACCCTTTTTCACTACCGCACATATAAAGTTTGCTGCATTCTTTTCAGCAATCTCTGTACTTGCACCTCTTTGAGAATGGTGTGGTCGGTCAAGTACACCACTAAGTTCATTTGCATAAAACTGTGAATCTAATACCCATTGGAGGTAGTTATTCCACAGTCGGCTCACCCATTGATTTTTGTATGTATACCTGTCTACTGCTGTTTTTACCGACGCCCTCCTTGCCCTCTGTACTCTACTCCATTCATTGCGCCACGCATTAGAATTGTGAAGAAGCGTGTTAGCTATATCCTGTAACCTCCAACCATTAACCTTCCCCTTAGGCAGGATTGCTTTACATTCAGTAGAGAGATGCCCATTTTTAAAGATTTCACGCCAGGTATTCAGTACCTTGTGACAACGAAGGTCTTCTCCTGAGTATACTAAGACTCTATCTACATCATCATTCCACCCATGGTGGTTCAGAGGTATGAGTTCCCCAGTCTTTAGTAGTCTAAGGGTATGTACCTTACCGCAACACCTTACCCTTGCATCAAATGAGTCTGTTTCTATAGTTTCCCAGGCATCTTTCCAGTGTAGCTTGTGCTTGGTCTTTGTGCTTAGTCTACTCATGTTGCTACCTGCCTTAGATACGCTGCAATGAGTACCATGTTCATCTCATGTTTAGACATAGTGGTTTCCTTTGTATGTATGTCGTTCAGTTGTTCATCGAATGTGATGTTGTTCTGTCGTTCTCGTAAGGTAAGACGATATCCATCACGGCTTCCCGATCTAGTCTTACGTGGATTACCGCAATTGAAACAAGAACATAAGGTTCCT
>NZER01000224.1 GCA_002690445.1 Candidatus Pacearchaeota archaeon | reverse complement strand
TCATTGTCGTCGTCACCTTCGACTTCGATATCGGCTAACACGTTGCCGCAATGTTCGATCATCCCCGTCAATTCGAAAAACGATTGTGGCCACTTGGTCTGTGTCATTTATTCCTGCGCTTTCTTTTTAGGATTCTTACTGCGGCGTCCGTCCACGTTTCCCCGTCCCGTTGAGCGTCAACGACGGTCTCATATACTGACACGGGGACGCGCAAACTAACGGCGCGCGTCTTCTCCCCGTGTTTCTGTGGTCGTCCCCGTGTCATGACGCTTTCCTCTCGGTGTAATAGTGGCGGTAGTTTCCGTCCCGTTCGATCGACAGTGACCGTGAGCCCGTCGTGCTCACCGTATAGTAAGCGTCCCGGCTGGTTCGGTGTGTCCTCAATTTCTCGGCCATCTCGCTACGAGATATTGAGCTATGCTTGCGAGTCCTCATTACATCCCCCTACTGGTAAGTGTGTAATACGGGGCGCTTGCGCTGTGGTGCGATACGTCGTCATGCTGTGCCCCCGTTGACACGTTAACCGATTGTTAACGTATGACAGAATGTACGGGGGACTCTGCATTAACGCAACACGAAAACAGGGGGAGCGTACAAATAAAGTTATCCCCGGAAGCCGGGGACGCTTGCGCGGAGCGTCCCGTCTGTAGCCGTAAAGGGGTATAAGGAGAGAAGACCGGGGATTGTCGAACCCGAACCCTACCGTGTATTGTGTGCCCCTGTACGGACGTCCATCACCACCTAGCGACAACCACCCTCACTCGAGGCACAACGTTGACGTCAACCTTAACGTTAACGTCAACGTCAACTTTAAACTTAACGTTGACGTCAACGTTAATCGAAGGTGAAGCCGATCCGGGGGGACTACGGGGGCTATTGCAGGTCAGTGTCTATATCATTACCACTTCCGCATGGTTGTGTAATCTGGTGTGGGGTGTTATTGTTTGGGGTGGAGGAAATGATGAATCAATGATGATTAGACAGAATGTGATGTTGGAGGAGGGTCATGTGGCTTGGTTGCGTGGCCAGGGTCCATCGATGAGTGAGGTTGTGCGGGAGTTGATTAACGTGGCGATGGACAAGCCTTCGTTCGACGTTGATGTGCGTGAGCAGTTGGCTCAGTTGCGTCGGGAGGTGGATCATTTGAAGGAGCGTTCGACTGGTTTACTCGACAAGGGACATGTGGTGTGATGTTTTTTGGATGAGAGTTTTGTATGTTTGCAGTGAAGGAGTGTCCGTCAGCGGTGGGTCAGTGTCATGCACTGACGGTGGACAGTTGTTTGCGTGAGTTTCTGCGGATGAAGGCATTGTCGCGCAAGACGGGGCATATGTTTTTGATGAAGCCTGGCAAATTTTCTGGAACGCGGATTACTTGCGGAATGGATTCCACATGGCTCAATGTTCACCATTCACGGGTTGAGGCTTGGATGGATCGCTATGGAGCGTAGTCAGGTGCTGGCTTTGGAGGATGACGCGCCTTATGATGATGTTGTGCGCGCGATGATTTTTGATTCGGGCATGGAGTCTACGCTGGTGGATATTTCTTGTGGCACTTTGGATGACATCCACAGCCTCCGTGCTTCTCTTAATTTGCTTCAGGATCGTCAGGCGCTCCATGAGAAGATGATGTCGCAGCGGCTTTCCAATCTTGAATCTGATATGCAAAACATCATTGCGACTCTGCAGCATATAGCGAGGAATCTTGGCTAAGTCTCTGTCAGAGCAGCAAAAGCAGGCGATTCACTATTTGGTGATGGATCGCTGGACCAAGGGAGATCTCAACGCTGCGGTTGCCGCCAACGTGGGGGTTTTGCCGGTAACCATTACGAAATGGCGTAAGTCTTCTCTGTTCAGACAGGAATACGACCGTCAGGTCAAATTATATCGGGCAAACTTCGATGACGTACAGCTGGCAGACCGCAAGGAGCGGGTCAAGAAGCTGGAGGCTATCTACGAGAATCTGACGGATTCCCAGACTGCCATGAAGATCAAGATCCTTTCTGCCGTCCGTGCCGAGGTTGGAGATGATAAAATCGAGGTAGAAGTTACACACCAGGGTGCAGTGGGCGTGAATCTACCGCCTCGAGCTTCAACTTACGAGGAATGGAACAAGCAGAATGCCATCATGGACAAAGATCGCATCGTAGATGCAGAAGTTGTCGAGGAACCGCCTGTCGAACCCCCCGAAAAGGTGATTTCGGAACTTCCTGCCCGTTTTTCGACCACGAAGGGTGCCATTTCTCGAGTAAATAACCAATTTCCAGTGGGAACCCCATGAATCAAGACGGTCCAAGCATCCCGATTCTCGGCATTCCCAAGATGCGCCAGTATGAACTCCAAATCCCCAAAAACTGCACGGCGGAACAACTTGGTATCTTTTTGCAGGGGTTTGTAAAATCTCTTGGTATGGGGTTCGCCTTTACCGATGACGATTTTTCCCAAATAAATCCAAAGATACGAGCCTGGTTTGTACCAGAGGAGGAACAGGATGGCACAGAAGAACCAAACAGCCTTGTTGACTAACCTGGCGCGAATTGCGCCTTACGTCGCCATCGCTGCAACTTCGGGCCGCAAAGGACAGAACCAGTTACCGCCGGTGGATGATACCTTCACCAAGTCTTCTACGGGCCGCGCCCATCGGTTGCCCTCCACAGACTATCCGCAACGAACTCGTATGGATGTGGCCCTCGGCGGTGATCTGCCGCCAGAGCCGACCTTTTCTGAAGTGCCGCTGAGTCCTGGTGATTTGCGTGGATTGTTGAAGTTGGCTTCCAAGTTGGCTGCGGGTAAAGATGCCTTGAGAAGATTTTCCAATCCTTTGCGGCGCGGTAACTTTGGAGAGTTTCCAAAGGCTGGGGATGAGGTATCTGGGTTTAGCGTGGGGGGAGAAATACCCAACACATCGTCAATCTCTTCGTCGCTCGATGACTATGCAGTCCAGCCTGGAGTCAGGGAGATTCCCTTGACTCACCTAACAGATCTTGACCAGAGGGGTTTTGTCGCAGCAAATAGCCTCCGTAGATCCGAGCAGTTGGCAGAGGCCATAAAACAGTCCAAAAGAATTGACCCGCTGATCGTCGTAGATGACGCCCAGGGTTTCCCCACTGTCCTTGAGGGAGCGCACCGGCTTGAGGCTCTGAGGTTGCTGCGAAACCAAGGGGAAGAGGTTGGAAACATCCCAGCACTTCTTGTCCGAGAATTTCAGTAGCGTCCTTTCAAGATCGACCAACACAAGCGATAAACCTGGATAAATAGCCGCCGATGTGAGGTCCAAGCTTGAACCCCCATCGGCAACAAAAGAACAGATTAAGATGGCAGAGAAAAAAGCAGTCTACCGACGCATAGAAGAAATTTTGAGTAATCTTGCCTGACGAAGTCTGGAAACCCCAACTCGGACCCCAGGAAAAGGCGATCCGGGCGGCGTTCATCGAAGAGTTGTTTTTCGGTGGAGCCAGAGGAGGAGGCAAGACCTCTTTCCTTATGGGAGACTTTGCAGCCGATGTGCAAGAAAACGGCTCCGCATGGAGAGGGATCGTCTTCCGTCGAACCTATCCCGAACTCGATGAAGTTGTCGAAGAAGGCAAGCGGGTACTCTACAAAGCCTTCCCCGGAACTGAATACAAAGTAGGCGTCCACGAATTTCGCATACCACATGCAACCGGTGATGTGGTGCTTCGCCTGCGACACATGGAGAACGTCGGGGATGCAGACCATTACATGGGGCACCAGTATACCTGGATCTCGTTCGACGAGTTGCCCAACTGGCCTTCCCTCGAAGCCTACAAGAAACTTAAAGCCTGCCTCCGCTCCACCGCGGGTGTGGCGAACATGCGGATTCGGTCTACAGGAAACCCCGGTGGAGTGGGGCACCAGGCTGTCAAGGAATACTTCATCGATCCTGCCCCCGAGGGCGAAGTCGTCATCCAGGACGATCAGTCCATTAACCCTCGGATGTTTATCAAATCCCTTGTCACAGACAACCGAATCCTGCTCGCTGCCGACCCCGGATACATCGACCGACTCAAAGGCGTCGGAGATGAGCATCTGGTTAAAGCGTGGCTCGAAGGAGATTGGGATTCCTTTGTCGGACAGTATTTCACGTCATGGAGCAACGAGTGCGTCATCCCCTCGTTTCCCGTCCCCGACTCATGGCCCCTGTTCGGGGGGCTTGACTACGGCGAAGCTTCGCCTACCTCTTTTGGACTCTACACTATAGACTTTGACGGCAACATCTATCGTATCGGTGAGTACTATCAAGCAGGCGCTGCTGCATCGACCCATGCGTACGAGATCGACAAGATGATCCAGTCGAATCCTTTTACGGGTGGGCGACCGCCTTCTCAGATTTATGCAGATCCATCGATGTGGGCCAAGCGGAGGCTCACGGAAGCGGTGACGCACTCGCCCTACGATATTTTCTCCGAGCAGGGATTGCATCTCACCAAGGGGAACAACGACCGCATCACAGGATGGAGAGTCATCAACGATGCGCTGACCAAGAAGAAGTTTTATGTGTTTGGAGGATGGAACGACAACCTTACCCGAACACTACCCGCTCTACCAAGATCGACATCGAACCCAGAAGATGTGGACACGCATTCGGACGACCATGCAGCCGATGAACTCCGATACGCGATGATGCACATCTATCGACCATCACTGCCCAAACATGACGCCGTGCGGAACCCGTTCTACGGAGGCAACGTGTTGGATAGTCTGCCAGCAAGGAAAACCGCATGACGCCCAAGCAACTGCAGTTTTGGACCAAGACCTTTGAAACGACCGAGAAGTATATGGTCAAGCACCACGCAATGTGGCGCAGACTCATCAAACTGTATGAACTGGACTTTGATGATCTCGGCATCGCTGATGGCGACCAGAAAAAAATCTCACGGTTCTATCCGCTTACGCGCCAGATCATCGCCTCAGTGGTGTTCCAGAACCCCCGCGTTTTCATGCGCGTCGAAGACAACAATAGTCAGTTCCAGACAGAGATTCTTGAGCGCGTTGTGAACGATGGCTTGGGATTGATTCACGCCAAGCGCCACGTCCAGCAGATGACCTTCGACTCCCTCTATTGCTACAAGGGCATCCTCAAGTGCGGCGTTAATCCTATCGGGGACAATGATATTGTCGCCCCCTACGTAGCGAATGACGTGATGCAGAACGGCATGTTCTATGTCGCCCGAGTGAGTCCATTCAACTTCTACACTGATGTAATGACTCCGCCCCACGACCCCGGCCAAGCGCGCTTCGATTACGAGAAAATGCTGGTGCCGAACGAGTTCGTGCAGAAGGACAAGCGGTTTAAGCACAAGAACGAGATCAAACCGCTGACGACGGAAGATCTCGACGGGATGCTTTCCGACTGGGAAGACTCCAATGGAGATGATGGCGACGAGCAGCAGCAGATGATCGAGAGGGCCAAACAGGAAGGTGGCTACGTCCAGTTGCGCGAGGTCCACGACCGCCTGCACAAAAAGAGGATCACCTTCGCCCAGGGCGTTGAGCAACCCATCGAAGAGATCCCGCATCCCTTCCTTGCTGGTGAGTCACAAATCGCCATCGACCCCATTGATGGAGAGGAAAGAGTGACCGGTCAGTTCCAACCCACCGGCGGGTATCTGGTATCGGGTGGGACGCCCTATATCAAACTGACGCTCGACATGACTCACGAAGGCCCTTACGGTGTGCCGATGATGGCCTACGCCGAGGACACACAGAAAGGGATCGTGGAGTCACTCTCCCGTCGATCCGCAGGAACCAAGAGAAACGCCCGTGTCATTCTCGGCCAGAAGGCAGAGCAGACAGAGAACCCCACTGTGGGCGACGACATCGAGCAGGGCAAGGACGGCAAGATCGTTTGGGTGAATGACGTGAACAACGCATTCGCAGAAATGTCTCAAGCCACTCCGCCTGCAGATCAGTTGGGCCTCGAGTCCGACCTTCGCGCCTACGAGGAACAAATCCTCGCCGTCAGCCAGATGGCTATGGGAGGAGGAAGCAGGGTTACGGCCACGCAAGCGGCTCTCACTGCATCCTTTGGACAGCTAAACCGAGACTGGATGCAGAACCAGGTTGCACAGGTCTTCGAGGACATCTCCTACAACATGGTTCGTATCATGGGGGACAAGCGGTACGAGCCAAAGTCCTTCCTCGTCAATACAGCACAAGGTGAAGATGACCCTGTGTTCCAAGTGGTTCGGTCTGATATGCTCCAGGCAAGATTCCGGGTCCACGTAGAGGCAGGCTCGATGAAGCCGATGTTCGAGGAGCTTGAAAGGGAGGACGCTCTTGCGCTGTTCGGGCACATGATACAGCTGCCTGAGATCCCTCGCATCGAGTCGATCAAACATCTACTCAGAGCTTTCCGTGTTCCCAACACGGACAAGTTGATCGGCGGTGCCGCAAACCTCGACGCCAAGCGCACTGCGGAATACGAGAACATGCTCTTTCTGTCGGGACAGAACGTTCAGGTTCACCCACAGGAGAACCACAGGGCGCACATGGAGGTTCATCGACAGGTGCCACAGACACCGCAGTGGCAGCAGTTGGTTCAGCAGAATCCTCTACTGGCACAGCAAATTGCTCCGGCCCTCGATCAGCACATGCAGCAGCACCAGCAGGCCCTGCAGCAGATGGCAGGCAGTGGTTCGGCTCCCGCTCGAGTAGGCAACCTGTCAGACGCGGGTGGCCTGGATACGGTTCGGAAGCAGTTGAGCAAGGTAGACTCTGCTGTCAGAAGTTCGGCCCAGGAGACATCGCAAGCAGTTGCCGCTATTGACAGGAATCAGAATTGAAATGCTCGCATCTGGACAACGCCCGTAACCTGAAAGGAACTTTTCTGGATGGCATACAAAATCAACATGAGAGGCGGGTCACATCCCCGCCTTGAGGATTATCACTGCGAATCTTGCGGAAAAGACGAAATCGATGTATTCTTCGAGAAGAAGGAGTCTGTAACTCCGACGAGAGCTTGTCCGCATTGCGGTGAAACTTCTGATCATGTGTTGATCGGGCGACGGCAGAACCACATTCATTCTGACCATAGCAGTATGTATGGGAAGTATGAGCCGGGACTTGGAGTGGTCGTAAAGGATTACGCCCACAAACAGCGCGTGATGAAGGAGTTAGGGGTCATGGAAGGTGCTGACCCTGTCGGCGGGAGCCGGGGTCATATTAAAGATGACCCCGGTCCCCGAAAACCCCATGCGGATAGTGGTTGGTCAGATTGACCAGCACACCTCGAATAGGAGTATCAGATGACTGAACTTGTCCAAACGGACTCGAGCCAAGAGGTTGCGGCAGAAGAGACTACGAACGACGGACTGATCGACTTGGGTGCCGATTTAGACGCCCCAGCAGTCGAAGCAGCGCCCGTCGATGATGAGTCTTTGCCTGCCGGTGCCACGGAAGCGAGAACGACCGATAAGGACGCCCCGGAGCGACCCGCCGAGATCCCCAATAATATCGGGGACGTGGACGTGGACTCCCTTCCTGCACAATTACAGCCACTGGCCAAGCAACTCAAGGGTAGGTTTACCCAAGGGATGCAGGCTTTGGCAGGTCACCGCCGTGAGTTAGAGGCGCACCAGCAACAGCGCCTTGAGGAGCGTGTGAATCGGTTGGAGACTCCTCCACAAGAGGAGCCTGACCCCTTAAGTTCTTTGAGATCGACACTGGACCAAGACGAACAGCGTTCGTTGGACGTGATCAGTGAAGTCTCGAAAATGACGGTTGGCAAGGAACTGGAGGCACAGACGGAGAAGGTCGCGCAACTCACTGAGTTTGTTCGGCGTATTGCTCTCCACATGGCCAACGGAGCAACCCAGACCGCCAATACAGCAGCCAGTCAAGCTCGGCAGAAGTATCCCGACATTGACCAGAGTGCTGACCAGGTGAATGCGTTAACTGGTGTGCAGAACAGGGTTACGGGCCTCAACTATACGCCGACTGAGGCGTACGAGTTGATCCACGGGATCTCCGCACAGCAAAGCGCACAGCTGAAAGAGCAAGAGGACAACGTTCGCCGCACCGCCACAGGGTCGTTGACCCCGCCGTCGCCAGTGTCTGCTGATTCGGAGCAGGGATCTTTATCTGAAGAACAACTTGCTTCCGAGTTGAGAAAACTTGGATTAACTCCATGAAGTAGACAACAAAGGCATACTAAGCCATGGTTGCTGCAACTACCAGTGAAACCTGGGATGCGGCGTGGACACTGACGATGAGGGCGCATCGCAAGCGCCTCACCGACAATATCAGTGATTCCTACCCGACTCTTGGGAGATTCCGCAAAGCCGGAGTCATGGAAGTCGAGACAGGCGGTAAGGAGATCCAGGAAGACTTGATGTATGGTCTTGGTTCTTCTGAGTGGTTCGATGGATTCGACGTGCTTTCGACCAACGCGGTCGATGGGATCACGGCGGCTTTCTATCAGTTCCGCTACAACGCCACTTCTGTTGTCATCTCCGACACAGAGGACGCCGAATCCCGCAAGGCCGGTTCGACGAAGCTAATTACCGCCAAGAGCAAGCAGGCGATGACCAAGTCCTTCGACACGGTCAACTCTGCAATCTTCGGCTCGCAGTCTGGCAAGTCCATGTTGGGCCTGCAGGACATCTGTGCTGAGTCCACGGGAACCACGCTCGGCGGCATCTCGCAGTCCACCAATACATGGTGGGACAATAAGCGCGAAGATTTCAACGCGAGTTACACCTCTTTCCTGACCAAATCGGGTGACCAATATGAAGGCACCCTGCGGATGGGCGCGATGTGGAACGAGTGTTCCGAGGGCAATGATAAGCCCGACCTTATTCTGGCTTCGTTCACCCATTACGGGAACTACGAGGCTATTTTCGAGGGCACGGGTATGACCCGCTTTGTCGAGAGCGGCAAGCGAGCAGGTCCAAACTTTGGCCTCGGAGCCGAGGGCGACGTGACGTTCCGCGGCGCACCGGTTATCGCTGACCGTGACTGCACCACGGACAACATGTACTTCCTGAATACGAAGTATCTCAAGCTCAAGGTGCAGGGTGGCAAGAACTTCGCCAAGACCCCGTTCCGTGAGCCGTCCAACCAGTTGGCCCGTGTTGCGTTCGTCGTATTCGGCGCACAGTTGGTCACCAACAACAGACGCCGTCAGGGCGTGCTGTACGATCTGGCCTAATAACCTTGCCCCCAAGCCAATGGGGGTTCATACCCTGCTCACAGGGGAGAGGATGTAAGAAATGAGTTACTTAAATCGCAACCATATTACCAATCGCATTGGCGGTGACGGAGACGGGGCAAGAACCGGCCAAGGGATTTACGAGGAGTCTTCTACTCCCAAGGCTGCCATTGGCGATAAGTTGGAGTTTGCAGATGGCAGGGTCTTCCGTTACGGGTATACCGCTGCGGCTATCAACGCTGCTGAATTAGTTTCCCAGGATGTTTCGGCTACCTGTCTGGTCGAAACAGATAATATCGTAATCGCTGCCGCTAACGGATTCTCTCCTGCGGCTGGTTCGACGAAGCTCCAGATTACCCTCGCAAGCATAACGAAGGACCAGTATGCCGGGGCATATCTGCAAATCGCCAATGATGGAGGAGATGGCACTGGCGAGGGGATTCAGTATCGAATCAAAAGCAACAGTGCGACGGGGTTTACGACCTCTGGCAAGGTAGACATTGAGCTGTATGATCCGATCAAAGTCGCCTTGACGACTGCGTCTGATATCGCAATCACTGGTGGGCTGTGGTATAACGTGCGGGCTGCTACGTCTGCTACGGATTATATCATTTCTGGAGTTAGTCCTATTGCATTTACCGCCAATTACTACGGGTGGTTTCAGACTGCTGGGGTTGCTTTGATTTCATCTGATGGTGCCCTTGCTATTGGAGTGAATTGCACGCTGTCCGACAGTGATGCTGGCCATGTTCAGTTGAAGGATGCTGAAACTGAGCCTTTGGTGGGTTACACTACGTATGCATCGGATGACGATGCTCATGTTGGCGTTGTCCTGCAAGGCTTAGTGCCGTAGCAAACAACGAAGGCGGACACATTTTTTGTGTCCGCCTTCATCAACCAACACAACGGAGATATTATGGCCGAGCAAGCAAAGACTGATACAAAGACCCAGCTTAACAGCCTTCTGGAACTTGTTAAGCAGGCCCCTGCAGATTACAAGTCGGCGATGCGTGACGCGCTCGGCACAGGAAGTGTGATCCAGAAGAATAAGCCGCCCCAGAACAATGCCGATGCCAAGCGAATTGCCTTTACGGTAGGAGAGATCCTGCATCCCGAAGGGTTTGAGCCAAAGCCCTCTGAGGGCCTTGTAGCGGCTCTTGGCAAGGAAGAGGCCCAGCGGGTCACCACAGAGCGTTACCTGCGGAACCAGGGCATCACAGGCGCTTCCAGCACGATCACGGGGCGTGACGCTGATCAAATGAATATCGCATCTGGAGAGATGACGATGTCTCCTGAAGAAGCAGCGGATCTGGCCGTAGAATAATGCCTGCCAGACCTCGGTCTGAGCGGAAGCAGGCGTCCCCACGGCTCGGACAGCCGGTGCGGAGGAGATCCGCAGCCAACCCTGTTGTGTCCGGGCAGCAGAACCAGGCCACCTCCTTCGGGGAGGTTGGTCTATTCGGAGTTATTACAGCGCAGACAGTCACCCTGTCGTCCTTCTTAAAGCTGGCGAACCTCACGACCACGCAGAGGGATGCGCTCACTGCCTCCAACGGCATGATCATTTACAACAGTAGCACCAACAAATTTCAAGGCTACGAAAACGGAGCCTGGGCGAATCTGATATGACACTGGCTACTGCAATTTCGATGGTGCTGTCTCGGGCGGGTTTGGACACGACCAACGCGACATACAAGGACCAAGCGCGGATCTACCTGAATACTGCGGCCACGGGGATCGTCAACTTACTCGGCGGTAAGTGGTGGTTTTTGCACAAGTCGTCCACGTTTGTAACTACCAGGACTATCACCATCACGGTGAGTTCTGGCGCGTTCACTGTTGGTGAGACGGTGACTGGTGGCTCTTCTGGCACGATGGTGGTCACTGGGATCAGTGGGACTTTTGTTGCCGGGGAGACTGTGACTGGGGGCACTTCTGGAAGAACAGGAGTCATCACAACCGCATACGACGGTTCCACTTCGATCACACTTAGTTCTGTTTCGGGCACCTTCACATCGTCCGAAACAATAACTGGTGGCACATCGTCGGCCACTGCGACCTTCTCTTCTTTCACGGCATCTTCTTGCGTGGTTGACGCTGCGTATGACGCCACCAATTATCCCACCGCTTTGCTGATAAATGCACTGTCTGGGGCGTTCACCGCGTCTGAGACGCTGACGGGTGGCTCGTCCGGTGCCTCTGGCACGTATTCCAGCATCGCCAGTACGCAGACCTACGCTCTTGGTTCGGATGTGATTACCCCACACTCGTTTGTAGACGTGACGAACGACAGACCTCTGGGTGCTACCGGCATGGACTTCATTGACGCGGCTGACGCGGATAGAGACTACAACGCTGACGGTCGCCTGTGGCACCATGAGGGAATCGACTCGATTACTGGCAAGATTTTGATCCGCTTTCATCCGATCAGCGAGACTCCTGGCGACGACATTCGCTACCGCTACCTCGGTCGCATCACAGATTGGACTTCTTCAGACGACTCTACCGACATGGCTCGGTGGTTTCCCGAGGAGCTACAGCCTGCGCTGTGGATGGGTGCTGCTGAGTTGTACCTGCAGGAAAAAGGCGACGAGGAAGCCGCTGCCTCCAACCGGTATGAGCATGATCGGATCGTAAAAGCAGCCAAGGAAACCAACAGAACCATTTGGGGTAACAGAATATGGCGCAGGCAGTCCCTGCCCTCGTCCGGCGGGTTTAACTACAGCCCTGCTGCTGGAAGCCTAACGGCGGCATAAATGGCTATTGACGGCGAAGACATTCAATTAGGCCCCTGGACCGGCGGAGTGTGGTATTCCCGCCCCGAAGAGGATGTGGCTGAAGACGAGATTTCCGCCATGGAAAACGTTCGTATTCAGCCTGCAGGAGCCTGCGAGAAGCGTCCGGGGACTGTGTCCTATAAGTCCGCTGCCGCCTACACCTCCAATCCTACTTGTACAATGATCGCAGAGTTTACTGTGCCGCCCTCTACGACCCACGTCGTGGCGGTATTTGGCACAGCGATCTACCAATACTCGGCAGCATCCTCCCCCGTATGGCAGGCTATCACAGGAAGCCTGACGATTACTGCGGCAGACGATAATACGTTTGAATGGGCAGTGGACGAGGCGACCGGAACTTTGCTGGCAACCAACGGCGTAAACCCCCCTTGGAAGTGGACGGGGTCAAGCACCGCCGCCGCGGCTGACGTGGACTCGAGGTTTACCACTGCGGAGCATGTCGCCTTTTGGGACAACCGCGTTTGGTGGGGCAATGTTGATACGTCATATGATCGGCTATGGTATTCCGACATCGCAGACATTGACACTGTCGGAGCAACGTCGTTCTACCAGTTCGGCCACCCCATCACGGCATTGGTCCCGACCCGCAATGCGCTGACCGTGCATACAACGGGTGGCATCTATACGCTGGTGCCGACAGGCAATGCCGACATCCCCTATCAGCAGCAGCAGAAGACCGGGAGAGAGAACTCCGGTGGTGTAAGAGCAGGGCGCGCGGCTTTGAATGGCCGTGCAATAGTTGTGCTTCCGGGCGACAGGCAGCTTTTCCTGCGCGCAGACGGGATTTACCTGTGGGACGGGGAAGACGAGGTCGAGAAAAAGTCTTTTCAGCTTGACCTGGGCTACTGGCCCGAGCTGGTCACCAGCCGCCTGACGCAAGCGTTTGCCGTCTATTATCCCAAGGAAGCCGAGGCGTGGTTTTGGGTTCCTTATGGGACTGGCCAGACGGCAATGAATCACATCATCGTCTATTCGGATCGGCACGATTGTTGGTTTGGCCCGATGACCGGATCGGGTTCCTATTTCTACCGCAACTGTGCGGCCTCTATCGACGGAAAACCCCATGCGGGGACTCTTAATTCGTCGGGGTCGATTGGCGGTAAAGTCATGGACCATGAGCCTGACAATACCTACAAGGACGACGACGCATCTGCCAGCGGAATCGCTATCCGTGCCTACTTCCGCACAGGTGCCCCGGCTCCTGAAGGTTCTGGAGTGCGGCTCCGCTGGCTCTATGCTCGGACCTACTACGATGCCACAGGGAACTACAACATCACGGTCAACCAGGAGTCTTCTGGCGTCACCGGAACAACAAAGACTTTGAATGTGTCTGGCGGTGGATTTGATTTGGACGAGGACAATCTTGACGAGGCCGAACTTGGCACCGTAAGAATGCTGGCCTACGACACAGATCTCAGTGAGTATGACCCGCACTCGAGCATCAAATTCACAAACAACACTATCAATGAGTTTTTCCGTATTCGTAGAACACATCCGACGTACAAGAACATTGGCCGCAAGCGCCGTATCGGCGCAGGAGTTTCATAATGGCAGAAGGTTCATTCAGCGTCTTCAAAAACCCAGACCTTGTCAACATTACTGGCGAGGGTTTCGATAAGCGACGTCTTCGCCGCGGTAACCAAGGGTTCGATCCCGGCATTCAGATCGGAGATCTGGACACGCAAGGCAACCGCAGCATCTTTGCGGACGGGACTCTTATCGGCGCGACTTCGGGCCGAAATGTCACGGGGCACTCGCAGGGGTTCGGCAGCTTCATGCCCACGACAACGTCCTCCTCTACTGGCGCAAATAATGCAGTAGCAGGCGGCGGGTCGGCTCCTCCCGGCGGAGGCGGTTCGGATCAAGGGTCTGTCAGCCCCATAGCCGAAGTAAAACCCCTTTCGACCCACGTCTCCGACGCCAACGCTGTACCGCCGCGTGGCTCGAATGAATTTGAACTTGACGAAGATCTGTGGCCCGAGGAACCTATTGAGGTCGACTATGAATATGATCCGTACGTCAACCCCCAATGGAACCGGCCAGACCGAGGTGGGGCCTTCGATACCGCCGACCAAAGGCTTAGGGCATTAAACGATCTTCGGTCCCTGCCTCCGTTGCTGCAGGCACTCCAACAGATCGGTCTGGACCCAAGCTCTCCGTTGGCGCAGATGCTCAACAGCATCCAAACCGGGGGCACGACAAGTGAACGGTTTCGTAATTGGGATACGCCGGATAAATTCTCCGCATTCCTTGAAAGGCTCGAGGGAAGCGGTGGCATTCTTGACGATATCTCTGCGTTTGAAACGCCCTCATCGATAGACAAAGTCAGAAATTCTCTCTTAGAATCTCAAGGCTTTTTAAGGGATATCGCAGGCGGCTCATTTGGCGGTGGCCCCGGAGATTTCTTTCCTCGTGGGGGGCAGTTGGCTGATGCCTTGGAGCAAACGGGGCTATTGAGCGACAAAGTTACGAGTTTGGCAGAAACCGATATACCCGACCTGCGGACGGAAATTGGACAGTTGCCTACCGCGTTTAACATTAATCCCATCAGTAAAGCGATTGGTGGTGCGCGGACGGATATCTTGGCCTTGGCCAACTTGCTGGGCGTGGACGACATTCTACCACTGATCGAACGCCAGAATCTACTGGATGCCTTGCCTGGAGCGGGTTTGGTTGCAAGTGACATCTTGCCGAGGGTTCGCAAAGCGGATCTGACCGATGCGCTGGGGAGCCAGCAACTTACTCCCGACCAGTTTTTGGGGCAGGTTGGCCAGAAGGATCTGGCCAAGGCGCTCGGAAGCCAGCGACTCTCCCCCGATCAGTTCCTGGGGCCGGTTTTGCCCCAGCACTTAGCCAGTGCGCTGGGAGATCAACGGATCACTCCCGAGCAGATTTTGCCGCAACTAAGGCCAGAGGATCTGGTTAGTGCGCTCGGAGATCAGCAACTAAGGCCCGAGCAGATCCTGCCGCGACTAAGGCCAGAAGACTTAGCCAGCGCCTTGGGAAGTCAGCAACTTACTCCTGACCAGTTCTTAGGGCGGGTCGGAGAAAAGGATTTGGTACAAGCCTTGGGCAGCACACGACTGAGGCCCGACCGGTTCTTAGGACAGGTCGGAGAAGAAGATCTGGCTCGAGCCGTGGGCAGTACGCGCCTCAGCCCTGACCGGTTCTTAGGACAGGTTGGCGAAGAAGACCTGGCCCGAGCTTTGGGCAGCACACGACTCGGTGCGGACCAGTTCTTAGGACAGGTTGAAGAAGAGGATCTGTTACAAGCCTTGGGCAGTACGCGACTCACTCCCGATCAGTTTTTGCCGGACATCAACGTAAGAGATTTGGGTTTACCAGATGTTGGTGTAAGCGATTTGGGCCTGCCAGATGTTGGTGTAAGCGATTTGGGTCTGCCCAGCCTTGGCGTGAGCGATTTGGGTTTACCGGATGTTGGCATTGGCGATTTGGGCTTTCCAAGCATCACCGTAAACGATCTGCTCGACAGGGTATCGGGTGATGTAAATATCACTGGAGAGCCGTTTGACGATTCTGGAATACGTAGTATGATCGGCGACCTCCGCACAGGTCTTTCCGGGGACATTCGCAGTCAACTCGCAGACCTTGGCCTGCCTCAATTCTTTGGAGACGTAGGCGCAGGCGGCGTTGGCGGACAACTGGCTGATCTTCGCACGGCAGTGGAAGGTATAACGCCAGAATATGGTGGGGTCGGCGGCGGTGAAGGTGGCGAGGGCGGCGAAATGGACTTGAGTGAGATTCTAAAGCGCCTTGACGCCCTTCAGGGCCAAATAGGTGGTTTGACGCCTACCGTACCTGGTGCGGGTGGAATCTTCGGTGATGTGCAGGACGCGATTCGCGCAGACCTTGCAGGACCGGAGACAGCTGCAGAACTCAGAGAAGACCCGCTTACAAAATCTATCCTGGCAGATCTGCAAGCGAAGTTCTTGCGCCGAGCGGAGGCTGATCGAGAGCAACTGAGTCGCTTTGGTGTCATTCGAGGCGGTGACACTATCGACCTGGCCAACCTCCGGGCAGACGACCAGGCTCGCGCAGAACTTTCCGCACTTGCAGATGCGGCAGAAAGAGCAAGGCTCTTGAGGACTGCAGGCATTACCGCAGGCACAGACCTCGGTCGAACCCTTTCCGACAGAGAAATCGCCCGAGCCGAACTGACAGGCGTACTTGGCGACCAACAGACGCTCGACGCGCGCCAAGCTGACATGGACGTGATTGCTTCGATCATTGCGGCGCTCGATCCTGCCGTACAATTTAGTACGGGAGATGAGTTACAGAAAGGGTTTGGAGCGGCAATGCTTGAACTGCTGAACCTGCCGCCCCACATAGTGGAAAACCTTAGAACCAAACTCAACCTTCCGAGATAGGAGCCTCCCATGGGATTTCCAGCACTTGCCATCCCTGCTGCGCTAAAAGGCGCAGAATTGTTTATGGCCCACCGCGCACAGAAAGCGGCCAATCGTAAAAGCGACCGAGCCGCGGCGATGGACAGAGTTCTGCAGGGCCTTGGCCAACAGGGAAGCCGGGGTACCGCAGGCGCAGCAGCAAGTCCGAGCTTTGCCCAACAGATGGTGAGCGACCCTCTTGTGCAGAACCAAATCACCGGCCTTGTTAACAAACTCTTTTCAGAAGGTGTCGATCCGAACGCCGTCGCTAACGCAGGGAAAGTAGGCACTTTGGGTGCCATCGCAGGGGAGTCCGCACAGCAGGCAACGCCGTGGTCTTGGCCCGATGGACGACCGGTAACGGCACAGGAAGCGAACGATCCATCTATTTCAATGGCACAGCGCCAAACGTGGATCAGAACCACTCCGTTCGATGGTCGGAGACGATAGATGGCCAAAGGAATAGGTAGTCTCTTAGACGTGGCAGAAGGGACCAATGGTGCGAGTCCCGACCGCCAGACTTATCGTCATCTGTTGAAAAAACTCTACAGCGATTTGTCGGATGACGAGATCGAGGAAATAATGCGGTCCACGGATTTCTCGGCAATTCCTTTGCCGAGAGATGTGGACCTCATGGGCGTGACGCCCACAGGCCCCCCTCCGGGCGTGACGACAGCAGCCACCTTTGGCGGGGCCTCTGCAGACGCTTTGGCGGGACCATCTCCCCAGTTGGGTGAGGACACTGAGGTTCAATCTGACTCTGACTGGTTGGAAGACCGGCGTCAGGGTCGAGCCAAGCGACGTGGTCCGTTTGATCGTTACCTGGACCAACTGCTTGATCCAGGCTCCAAAGGCCCTGTTGTTGCAGAAGACCCGACTGAAGCCTCAGACGACCGTGTCCAGGCCACGGCCCTTGCGCTGAAAGAGTTGCACCAAAAATATGGAACGCCCACGGACGCGGACCCTGTTGTTGCAGAAGACCCACAAGAAGACCCACCGCCACCCTCTGCTTCCGGTGACTGGTGGCAACGCTACCTGACTCAAGCTCAGTCGATGATCTCTGGTCGAGGGGACGAACAGGGTATCGAGGTCACTGACGAAACTCCATCGACACAAGGTGACCCCACCGCAGAAGCAGATTTGACTGGCGAAACTGAAGCAGTTCAGGAACGAGCGAGACAACTCATCGGTCTGGGCATGGACCCAAAGGAGTCTATCGCCGTTGCGCGGCGCTTGGTATCACATGAACAATCTATGGCAGGTTTCGGATCTCCCCCAGGCCAGCAGGGAATCCCTCTTCCTAAACAGGACAAGCCACAGACCGGCTTGCGGCTGCTCGAAGCAGCCGCAAACATTGGCCAGTCTTTATTTGCCAACAGGTCTATGAGGAAGGCTCAAAAGCAGGACCGTGCTTCGCAGGCCCGTGCAAACCTTATCAACGCCTTGTCTTCGAGGGGTGGCGCAAGGGGAACCCAAACGACTCCGTCAGAGGGACGCCTCGGCGCTCTTCTTGGTGGCGTAAAGGGAATCTCTGAGGCCATTCGAGGAGGCAGGCAGGCAGAGACAAAGGCATCACAGGACCAGTTCGCTAATCGACTTTCCTTGGGCAAGCTTGCAGATTCCAATCTGGAGAGGGATCTAAAAGAGAGAAATTATAGACTTTCCCAGGAGCGGCACGAGTTGCAGCGGGATAAAGAAAAACGCATTGCGGCGCTCGCAGGAGTAAAGACCATAGGCGGCGAGATTTTCCAGCTGGTTCAGGGTGAAGATGGCTTAGTCAAAGTCTCCATCGGAAATGCGGGACGTGAGCCAAACAGGCAAACGGTAAGGGCCGACGATGGGTCTTGGTGGCAACTGGACCGCGAGACAAACGAGTGGTCACAATTCCTTGCAGGGGATCTGAGTGCGCCAAATGACGTCCTTGATTCATATCTGGACTTTATGGAAGAGCAGGGACGAAAGTTGGGTTCTTGGGAGGAGATGCTGGAAGACGAAGGAACGCAGGAACTCTACAATAGCAAAACGAAAGAAGTGCAAGGAGGAATCCGTGCCGCATTTATGCGCGGGGCGCGCCTGCAAGCCGTTGACGTGGCCGAGAAGATGGAAAAACTGCGCGCCAAAATGGTCACTTCGGCCACCGAGCGCCTGCAGATGGTCGACGCCAAATCCTTCCAGGGCGAGTTGGACCAGATTTACAAAGAAGTACCGATCTACAACGACGACGGGAAACAGGTAGGTTCCAGGGTCACGGGCCTATGGGAGGAAGCCGGGTTGCGGGGCTTCAGTTTTGGTGTGATGTCCGCTCTCGGCGCGGGGTTCGATGCTAAGAACGAAAACCCCAAATCTGGATTCCTCGCAAGATATCTGTTCGACGACTCGGCAAATCTCAACGACGCCCTTGCGGGATTCGGCCTCAAGATCGCCCGAATCCTCAATGGTGGTCGTCCAAGCGACCGAGATCTCGTCGCGGCGGCAAGGCTGTTGCCGCTCCAGAGCGATTCGCCCGGACTTGCACAGCAGAAGATGCGCTTTCTGCAAGAAATTTTCTCTGAACGTGTTAAGGCAATAGAGGCAGAGCAGAGTCGAGTGCAGGCGGGTGGCGGCGAATACGTCCCCAGAACTCTGGTCGTTATGGCCGAAAAGTTCATTCAGGACAACAGACTAACCGCCGATGGGCAGGAAATGGAAAGAGATTTGGGTACTACCGGAGGAACCGTCGAGGGTTCCGAACGCGACTTTTTGAGAGAATAACTAATGGCAACAATAACAGGCGGCACCTTCACCAATATCGAAGACCTTGGCCAGGCTGTGATCGATCAACTTCCCGGCCTGCAGGGAAGGGATCGTGAAGAGATTGGGGAGATGGCTCTGTCCAACCCCAAGTACGCCGCAATCTTCCGCCTGAAGCCTGAGAGCTATGGCGACATCGACGTATCCACTGCCGCCAAGAGGTTCATCCCCGATGTCGGGGAAACCGCAGGAGAGTCAGTAGAGGGCTTTGGCCAGATGGTGTGGAGTCCCTGGGATACCGGGAAAGAGATGGTGAAGATGGCCGGTGCTGGCCTTCAAAACCTGGAAAGGAAGATTCCTCGCACAGAAGCGCGACAGCATAGCCCTGTGCCGAGTCTTCTAAGCGCCATTGCCCAGATGGATTTTTCGCCAGAGACAACGCAGGCCGCATCGGACTTTGCTGACGAGATGGTCCATTCGGTCAGCCCTGCAGGTATACAGAAACGTCCGGCGCTGGCCCTCTCCAACGCACTGATACCCGTCCCCGGTGGCGCAGGGGCAAACGTCGCACAGAAATTAGGCAAAGTGGGCAAGTTTTCTCGCGCCCTCAACATAGCTCGGAAGGCCAGGAACATTATCGACCCCGCGGAACTGCCCTTCACCGCGTTCCGCGCAGTTGGGCGCGGCGTGAAGAAAGGGGCAGATTTAGCTTTGGGCCTCACTGGCAGGGTCGCCAGCGAAACATTTGAGTCGGCAAAGAGCTTTGCACGGGCGCTGCAAAAATCTGACGGGACTGGTTTTGGCTCTCAGGCGGCCGCGTCCATAATCGGACTATCCACAGGCAGTGGCCCTCGGTTTGTTCGTGAAATGTTTCGCACAGGAACAGACGAACCCGTTTTTACTCGCCCAGGCATGGAGCCGGGGTCGGGCGTAAAAATCCAGCGCGAGTTTAGAACGATGGATCAAGGTGACGCCGAAAAGATTATTGTCACCCGCGGCCTTGAGTCGGTAGATCGCATCAAGAAAGAGATGGGGGAGGAATACGCGAAAGGTCTTGAGCGCATAGACACCAGCCAGCGCATTGATGTAGACCTCGACATGCGCCGTGAAGCGCAGGCCGCTCTCGATGATCTGAAAGTCAAGACCAAGAACGCCGAAGTTGATGAAACGATCACCGTCTTTGAGCCAGAGGGCGATCTTCCAGAGGGATCTCAGTTTCCGGCGTCAGGACCGAGGCCGTTCCAGCAGCGTACGGGCACCAGGGTGCCTACGCGGCAGGCGACCTTTGAGTTCCCTGACTTTGGCGACGAGTTCGACCAGACAACGGCTGTTGCCTCGCAGGGCACTGGTCGCGCGCTGATTGAGGAAGCCTTTGGAAGGCTTATCAACGCCCCCGATATTGTTTCCGTTGGCGACATGATAATGTATCGCAGGGCGATTGACGACGCGCTCAAGGCCGCAGGCGCGGACGTGTCAGGCGAGGCGAGAGTGGCCCTCGGGGGCCTTCGGCAGATCATGGCGGACAAACTGAGCGAGGTTCCGGGTTACACAGATGCAATGGCGAAGTATGAGCAATCCTCCGCCGACCTGTTCACCTACGCAGGTGAATTGGGTTTATCCCCAGGCCACCTGAACGCAGCCGGGGAGATTCGTGACCTCGTTGTTTCCGATACAGCAAAAAAGATGATCAATGCGCTGACAGGGAAAGTCGAAACGCCCCTGTCTACCTTGCGCGATCTTGAGAAAAAGGGCGGGGACACCACGATCACCCCTGCCCTTGTGGGCGCAGGGTCGTCAGAACTGTTTGGCTCTGGACTGGTAGGCCGGTCAGAAATATCTCAGATTTTACGAGGCGTGGCCGCAATGATCGTGGGTTCCGGGTCAGCTGGCCTTGGCCTCGGCTCAATTCCTGCAGTAATAGCTTTCTCTCCAGCGGGAGCAAACGAAATGTTCTTGCGGCTCGTGGAATCGGGCGCTCCGGGCAAAGGAGTGAGAGCTTATACGCGCGGGGCCGAGAAAATCAGTAAAGCACAACAAGGCTGGATCGACATGGTAGATGCCTTGCAGAAGGCCAATCGGAGTACGGGCGGAGAATTAGCAAAAGCTATGGCCCGTGAAGGGATTACATTAGGACAGCTTTCTGAAAGACTACAGATCAGCACAGGGGTCGAGGGAGAAGGGGGCGACTTCGCTCCTCGTCCTCGGGTAGATTTGTCCACCATCGGCGGCATTGGCACTTCGCCGCCTTCCGCCTGAAGCCCGAGAGCTATACCAAAGGTAACCAAATGCCCAACATTAGCAGAACAAAGACGT
This sequence comes from Candidatus Pacearchaeota archaeon, assembly GCA_002690445.1. The sequence continues at coordinate 1,084 of NZER01000224.1, read as the reverse complement.
GGAACGCCAACGAGACTCTCACGGCAGCTAACCTGAACGCAGAGTTCAACGGCATCCTGACGGGCGTCAATGACAACGCTCTAAACAACGACAACTTATCCCAGACCGATGACTACCTATTCGGATCGTTGGTGCTGGGGGCTGGGGTTGCCGCAGGCAGCGGGGATGGCAAGCTGCATGTTCATGCGTCCTCTGCTGGAAGTGTAGCGGCCCATGCCGATGCCAATGACCTGGTGTTGGAATCCTCCGCCAATACCGGCATGACCATCTTTGCAGGAACCAGTTCCACCGCGTCAATCCACTTTGGCGATTCGGGTGACAACGACATTGGCAAGATCGTTTACGATCACAATGCCAATGATATGGCCTTCACCGTGGGAACGACGGCGGATCTGCTGCTGCTCACCTCATCAGCGGCCACCTTCCTATCTACGCTCACCGTAGGAGTGAATGACACTGGCCATGACGTAAAGTTCTTTGGAGCAACTGCTGGGAGCCATTTGCTGTGGGATGAATCGGCAGATTCGCTACTGCTGACAGATAGCACTCCGCTGAAAATCGGTGACAGCCAGGATCTGACCTTATATCACGACGGCTCTAACTCCTATATAACCAATGCCGTTGGTGCGCTGAAGATAGCAACAGAGACATCGGGGATAGCTGTTACAATCGGCCATACCACATCTGAAGTAACTGTGGCTGATAACCTGACAGTCACAGGAACATTGACCCTGGGATCTGGTGCTGAATTAACAGAGGCAGAGTTGGAGTTTCTGGATGGAATCACAGCAGGCACCGTTGCTGCATCTAAAGCCGTGGTTGTGGACAGTAATAAAGATGCTGCGAGCTTTCGGAATGTCACCCTGACGGGCGAACTGGACGCGGCTACGCTGGATATCTCCAGTACGATAGACGTGGACGGTGCCGCGACTCTGGCGTCTTTGGTTTGCGAGGCGGGGGCTACGTTCGGCGGTGGCACAGGCAGCAGTGGAGCCACAATCAGCACTACCGGAACTGGTACGTTCGATGGCATCCTCAAGACTGAGGATACTACAGATGCGACATCTACCACAGATGGCTCTCT
>NZER01000223.1 GCA_002690445.1 Candidatus Pacearchaeota archaeon | reverse complement strand
GCAGGAGGTTCCATTCATCCGAAAACAAGGACCGACTTGCGGCAGAGGAACTCAAGCCTTGGGAAAGGATAGGCAAGGTAATCGTTGTTGGAATCGCATGGGACGATAGCGATTGGGTACATAAGGAAGCGGTAGACGCTGGCAACGGATGGTCAGCACTAGAGCAAGCAAGGGACAACTTTCAAGACGCTCTTGAGGAACACAGGGCACTGATGGATGCAGAGGAGGAAGCATGAGCAGCCAAGGACACGATGAGATCGAAGCGGCCTGGATCCGCGAGGATCTCCGGCAACTACAGCAAGCTAAGCCCCGATGGGAGGCCTCTGGCTGTAGAGGCGGATACTGCGGTTGCTTCGACTGCTACACCTGCCGAGGCCCTAAGAAGGCGAAACAGAGCGAAGAAGAGAAGGAGGAAGATTGATGAAGCTAGACTTTGTATTCAAGCTAGGCGAGAACTTGCCAGACCCACCGGAGGCGGAGCCCGGTAAGGAGCCAAAGCTAAAGCTAGTAGATACGAGAGAAGATAGCCCCACCTCTCAAGAGGCAAGGGACTTTGTTGGTGGTTACTGGGAGCTAATTCACCTGAGAAACGGCGACCAGTTGCTTGTTAATGAAATGGGCAGGCTGAATGGCTTGCCCGTAAACAAGGAGGCCAGCCGAATGTACGGCGGCATTATTGTTGGTGACGCGATTCACCTGAAAGGAACGGCGAAGTGGGATTAAAAAAGGCAACGGTGGCAAACAGCTGCGGGCTACAGCAGCTTGCGAAAAGCTCCCAGGGAAGGAACAGGTCTGTCGATGAGAAGGCCCTGTCCGAAGACATTGACCCTGAAGGCATTCACGTAATGAGCTTCAGCATGGTTCACAACGACGTGGAGCTTAGGACGGAGTGGCTGGTCAAGCTGAAGGACGACACCAAGACGAAGCATGTCCGTGAGGTAGACGGGGTGAAGTTCGTAAGCGTGTGGCTGGACGTTGACTTCATCGAATTTGATAAGTGGACTTCCACCGTTGATGTAGACGGGACAGATCCCGTCCCGCCTGCAACTGATAATGCGGAAGCGTAAGCCGTGGCTTCTGAGGCGAACGACGCTCTCTGGCTTTTACAGTTCCTGCCACAGAGAGAGCGTCTGCCTCAGATGTGGCACAAGTGTCGATGAAGAGAGCGGTTGGTCAACGATAGGACAGGCGTTAAGTAGGAACAGAATAGTCGGCGGGGTGCTTTGCAAAACATGCGGCCCGCTATTCATCGAATGGATGAAGGAAGGAGGTTACGAGTATGGACCTAATTGGAATGAGAAAGAGTAGCGAAAAGTACAGAACACACGGCAAGCCTAGCTCTCCAAACGTTAGTGGAGTGCCCACAGTGGAGGAGTTGCGTGAAGAGGATAAGGCCTTCAAGCACGTCACCCACACTCAGGGCGGATGTCCGGTCTGCGGAACGAAGAGGGTGTTCAGGGTAACTGTAGACCTAGAAGAGAACGAACACGGTGCAACCTTCGGTGTCTATGCCGGTTGCGCTGCCTGCCCATGGGCTTCACCGATGCAGCTTTGCGGTACAGCGCCGCACCCTTGCTGACCACGGAGGGGTGAACAGTGGCTCTGTGGAGCAAGACAATGGTAGATGCCGACAACCTGTGCCCAAGGCAGGGGTTGTGGCTTCGGCTAAACAGACCGGGTGGCTTGCAGTGGCCTGGTTACATGGTTGGCAGCTATGTACACGCCGCCATACACACCGAGAGAACTGGCGACGAGGGGTCTGCGAAGGAGGCTGCTGGCCTTTTTAGCAGGCTGTCTCCTACGCAAATGGCCGGGGCAACCAGGCTGCTTTCCAACTACGAGGATATGGGGTTCGACAAGGCGCTTCCAGAAGACGCTGTGTACGAAAAGAGCTTTGTGTTCGACATGGATACCGGAGAGTGGTCGGCTGCCCCTGAATGGGCTGTACGTGGAGACAAGTGGGATCCAGGCAGGGCCAAGGGAACGATGTTCAGGATACAGCCTGACGTTTACTACATTGACCCTGTTGACGGATGCCTTGTCGTTGCCGACTGGAAGACAACGCTAGGGCTCAAGAGCGATAGCTCCCTGGAGATGGACACACAGGCGATTATCTACAGCGCTGGTGTGCCAAGGGCTCTTGGTCTTCCAGATGATCACCCAGTTCGATTCGACTGGTGGAACCTACGATTCAAGATAGGACACCGGATAGAGCGAGAGGCTGGTCACTGGAACAACCTGTTCAGGCCAATAGCAGAAGCGTGTGCGTCTATTGACGACATTGACCAGGACGACAGGGAGTCAGACTACCGTGCTGGTGGACACTGCGGCACATGCAAGTACAGGCAACAGTGCGAAGCCACGGAAACTGTAGAGGGCAGAGAAGAAGGGGCGTTGGAAGACGCCGATCTATACAAGCTATCTAAGCTGCTGGACGCTAGGGCAACTAGGGTCAGGTCGATGCTTAGGCAGCGAGCAAAGGAAAGGACGAGTGTGCTTGAGCTAGGCGAGGGCTATGTGCTTGGACCTAGCAACACCAGCGGATTCCGCTGGATCAAAGACAAGAAAGAGGAGGCCCTTGGCATGTTGGTGGAACGAATCACCGTGTCTGGGCTCAACATATTTGATTTCTTCGACGTGAAGGGGAAGAGCCTTAGCGATTGGCTAAGCAACCTTCCTGAAGAGGAGAGAGGGATTGTCCAAGGTGCTGTTAAGGAAACAACCAGACAGTCCTTTATAACCAAGAAGGAGGCCACAAATGGCTAGCAAGAAAGACAGTGGAAGCAAGGCTAATGGAAGCACCAGAAGCACCGTTACCCCAGAGCAGTTCGTATTGGCTTGGCAGGGCAGCGCAACGATTGACGAGGTTGCCGACAAGCTAGACATGACCCGTATGTCAGTGCGACAGAGGGCTTACTCATACCGGCGGAAGGGCGTGCCCCTCAAGTCGATGAGGTCTAGCTCTCGGCGCATTGATTGGGACGCACTCAAGGAGCTAGCTGCCGGTGCCCCAACCTCTGCTGAGGCCTAGGAAGGTGGGTGGCGTACAACGTGTTCAGCCGCCCGGTGTTGCGTCCTCCAGCGTGCCAAGTGCGCTGGAGGCGCAGCGGCCTAAGCTGGCTGCCGTATCAACCCAGTACCTTGACGAGGAAAGGCTTGTTCACCTAGCCAAGGCTTTGTGGCACAAGACACCTGGCCTGCAAAGGTGCAGCAACGTCAGCTTTCTGCGCGCCGTCTACACCGCAGCCCAGTTTGGGCTAGACCCAACCGGAGTAGGCTCCCAGGCATACATCATACCATTCGGGAACGAGGCTACGTTTGTTCGTGGCTGGGGTGGCGTAATCACCATGGCTGCCAGACAGGGCATAGCCATTGAAACCTTCGCTGCCTACGAATCCGACACGTTTGAGGTCAAGCGAAATACCGGAGTCACAGCGGTTAACCACACTGAGTGGCGTCCTGAAGACGGCGGTGATCCCGGCTCCGTCATAGCCTGCTATGCGGTTGCGTTTTCAGAAGCCTGGATGCACCCAATGGTCGAGGTTGTCTGGAGGCATGACATAGAGAAGGTCCGCAGGAACTCCCGGTCTGGCGGTAGCCCAGCCTGGAAGGAGTGGTACTCAGAGATGGGCAGGAAGACTGCCGTAAACAGGCTAGCCAAGAGGCTGCCCCTGTTCATTCAGGTCAAAGAGGCCCACCTAGAGCAAACCCACAAGGGAAAGGTGTGGGTTGCCAAGCGACGAACAGCCGCTCCCCTTGCTGAGGTTCCTGCACACCACGAAGAAGGCGAAGTTATAGATGTAGACCCCGTTGAGCAGAAAGAGCCAGGGCATGACCGGGAGGCTCTGCTTGCAACAGCCAAGGCGCTCAAGGAAGCTAACGGGAAAGAGTACAAAGAAGTGTTTGGCAGAAGACACGTCAGTAGGATGGAGGAGGGAGAGCTTGCCTCCATGATCAGCAAGGTTGAGGGCATCATCTCCACAAAGGAGCCCGATGTCGTTATGCCTGCACAAATCAAACCAGCAGAAGAGTACGAAGACAACCTTCCGTTCTAAAGGAATGTCGCACGGGAATCCTTTGTTCCAAAGTCCACCGGACACCTCCCGTGCTGCATGACAATCTCAGGGGTTCAGTGGCTATGCCTGCCGGTGTTGGGTTCTCAATCATTCGCCCAACTGGTGAACGAACGCCTACTTGAAGGTGGTTAAACCGGCAATTAAACAGACAACAAAAAGGAGAAGAGACCATGAAGGTTGGAGAGATAAGGCACGAGGCAAGGTGTTCAGCCTGCAACGGTGCGTTTGATGCAGTTGCGTACAAGCCAAGCTACAGGGAGTCTGGCAGGGCTGTTTGTGACGCCTGCCTCTACGCAGACCGTACTGCAATGTCTCCCGCTGCGTCCGCAGTACAGGCCCCAGAGATATGCGGCGGGGTCATTTGCATAGACAGACGCAGTGCCAAGGGGTAGCTGGAAGCACAGGGCAGACGGGCATGTTCATATGTATGGCCCATGGCAGTTGCTGCGTAGCGAGCTAGACCCAAAGCCCGAACTCAGCGACGACGAGTACATAGCCTCTCTTCGACTTGAGCCGATGTGGGAGCAGGGGTGTTCTTGCGGATTTCAGAATATTGTAAGAAGGCTCAGAAGGCCGACCATGAAGTTTGACTTCAATGGCTTGTGGAGGAGGTAGTTTTGAGGGGCAGAAAGAGCAGGAACAAGGGTGCTAACTTTGAGCGCCACATAGCAAGGCTACTGAGGGAGTGGCTTGGAGATGAGTGGGAGGTAAAGAGGAACCCCACCGACAGGCAAAACAGCAGGGCCGGGGCAGGGGAGTTTGAGATCGTCGGCCCATACGACTTCCCGTTTGCCATAGAGTGCAAGGCCCACGAGTCCTTTGACTACGGGCAGCTATTCAGGATGCCCATGACCGGGCCCTTCAACGGGTTCTGGGGTCAGGCTGTTAAGCAGGCGGAGTCGGCAGGCAAGATGCCCATGCTGGTTCTCAAGAAGAACAACGGCCCAGTGCTTTGCGCTATGGAGTCGTCTGCAATAAAGCTGCTTGTTCCCCTCCCAGAGAGGATGTCCTTCATGTCGGTTGAGCAGCCTAGGTGCATAGTGTTCCCGCTCCCTGTCCTTTTGGAGCAGCCCGCGTCCTGCCTGTTTGAGGTTGCGCCTGCTGCTGTGGGGCTGTAGAGTCCAGGCACCACTGTCCGGTTGTCCTATCTCCCCTCCTTCGTTCAGGCCAACCGCAACAGCCCGCCGCAAGGCCGACTAGAGCAGGGCCCCTCAGGTTTTCGCACCTGGGGGGCCTGTTTCGTGTCTGGCTATCTTGTCGCCAAAAGGATTGCCGTTATCACGGCAACGGCTGACCCAGCCCCCACACCTATCCCGATACCGAAGAGCCTAGGCTGCCTCTCCTTGGCCAACCGTAGCTGCTCTTCCCTTGCGGCGAGTATGGACGCTGCGTATTCCCTATCCGACTGCCTGCCCCCATAGGAAAGCTGGATAACGTTCCTTGTCTGCTCCAGTATCTCAGCCTCGGTCATAAGGTGGGCCAGCTTGTGCGGCGGAGTAAGGATCCCTATGCACTCAACTTCATGGCCTGGTGCTATCGGCTTTGCCTTTTCGCACCAACCCTCGTCAGCATCGGGGACCTGTGGGGCTGGTATCTCTGCACGCGCAAAGTCTTTGGGAAACAGCGTGCCGCTTGTCGGCAAGGTTATACACCCGGAGGTAAGCGCCCACACAAGGAAGCAGAGAAACCAGGCCCATAGGGAGATGATCTTCTTCATAGGTTCGAGAACTTATCGTTAAACGTATCGGCTAGCTCTTGCAGATCGGGTGTCTCTTCGTTGCTCTCCACGATCTTCTCTAGCTCTTCTTGGGCTTCCTCAACCGCAGACACTTCTCTTTCCATGGCTTCTTTATGCTCCGCGACAGCCTTCTTAGCCTCACGCTTCACCTTCACTTGTCTAACGGCAGACTTAACATCTCCCTTAGCCGAGAGAAGCGCGACGGCCACGGCGGCAAGGCCGGCAACAAGCCCAGCCGCCACCCCAAGTCCCGCCCTAAGTTTGGGAATCTTGTACGCCGCTACGCCAAGCGTTGCAGCAACCAGCACAAGAAGAACAACTAGCCCAGAGTTCATCTGTCCCTGAGCCCTTTCCCAGAGACGAGGCGGGCAACAGCGGCTGGCAGGGCCTTTTTAACTGCCGCGTAGATTCCTGGGGCAAGCG
>NZER01000222.1 GCA_002690445.1 Candidatus Pacearchaeota archaeon | reverse complement strand
TATGTTTGTTTTTAGTTTAAATAAAAAATAAAAATTTAATTTGTGTTTAGCTAAATACTCCTGCTAATCGTCCAAATTTCTTTGCTCGCCCTAATGCATAACTAGTAGGTGTTTGCTTCCAGTTTGAATCGCTACGTGCATCAGATAATGCACTATGTGTTGCAGATAAATAGATTCTATCTTTCAAGATTTCATAAGGGTCTCTTGCTGAATCGTGAAAAGGATAATTTTCAGGATCACTCCCTATCTCAGCAGCTACCGCAACATCAAATAGGTTATAGATATCTATTCGCTCTCCAAGACCTACAAAAAAATTTGCTCCAAGTGCCGGGATCTGTAACTCTACTAATTCCTTAAGTTCATCAGCACTTAAGTGACTCACATCCTTACATCGCCAAAAGGTTCCTTCTTCCAAAGCTCCAACTAGATTTAACTTTCCCTGTTTGTTTTGTTTTCTTTTTTCCATTTTCAGTTTGTTTTTTAGTTTAAATAAAAAATAAAAATTTAATTTGTGTTTATCCTAAGCAGTACGAATCCTTTTTTCCAGTTAATTCTATTAAAAGTGTTTCAACACCCAAAGGACGAACTTTTGGAACAATGCTTTCACCATCTCTTGCACAAACATCAGTTATTAATTTTGCGACAACATCAACTTCTGCATAACCAGCATGAACTGAACCATCAGCATTTCTTCCAGCCACAAACTCCTCACGAGAAGCATATACAGGTTCTCCACCCTGATTTTCATTTTGACTCGCAAACTCCATCAATCCATCCGGATTTCTTAATGCTTCCACCATTTCCTGACCAGGAGTTACTGGAATATACACTGTTTCTCCACCCTCTCTAATCGCCCTCAAAGCTGTTCCCCGATAATCATTACAAAGAGCTGCCAAAGCTTCTACTGCTTTTTCACGACCAACTATTCTTTTTCCCATATTATTCAATACCCCCTTTCATCACATTCTCACCATCAGACTCCAAAATCCCATTCAACATATTTAATCTAGACTCCCTCTCACTAAGCTCCTTTTCCTTATCTCTAAGTTCCTTTTTCAAAAGCGCAATATCTCTCCAGCAATTAATTTTCTCATTCAACTGAAGCTCGCAAATCTCCACTTTCTTCCGTCTCAAAGCACTCCGCTCCTGCACCTCAACCGGATCCTCAGGATTCTTAATCTTATTTTCCTCAAGAAAATTCGTAATCTCCATATTAATCCGCTCGCCATCATCAATAACTTCATTACTCAAAGCTTCCCTCTCCTTAACCATAACCCCAAGCTCCTGAATAGAATCCTGCAGCGCCTCAACCTTTTCCTTGCCAATATCTTCTACAGCAACAGCTGTTTCAGGGTTTTTCACTTCCTGTAAATCTGTCATTACCATGAAATAACTACAAAAAACCCTTTTATAAACCTTTCTATATGTAATCACTTAAGAGTTACAAACAACCAAGACACCCCCACCAAACCCCCTGCCCAGCGTCAATAAAACACGACAAAATCCCTAGAAACAAACTGATCTGACCTGCTTTCCAAAATCGGGAATTTCACCCCCACCCCCCCTATTTCACTCAAAACCCGCAGTCCCGCCCTTTCTGAAATACCTGAAATATCCACATGAACACTATTTATCACAGGGAAAGTCATAGCAATCTTCTCATCCCCCTGCTTCAAAATCTTCAAATTCTTCAAAACAGGAACAATAAATTTCTCAAATTTTCTAATAAACTCCCCAGCTTCCTTTTTCCCCAGTTTTCGCCTCAAAACCTCCCCTAAAGCCGCCTCCCCCGCCACCCCGTCAAACTCCCCCACCTGCCCCGCACTAACCTTCCCAGAATTCCCTACAATCAGGTTATAATCAGCTTCAAAACTAAAATTCTTCTTTAACCAATCTAAATTCCCCCCTGCCTGCTTTACTGCTTCCTTGTCATTATCCACCCCTACAACATTAATATTCCTAATCAATGCCTCCTGCAAAACTCCTCCCACCCCGCAAAAACAATCCAGCAATCTCCCCCCCTTCCCAACCCCTGCCAAATTAATCAAAATCTTAGCTAATCTCGGCGAAATCGCAAGCTCCTCCCTCCGATGCGGTTTTCCCATATCTCGTTTCCTCACCCCAGAATCATCAAACTCACTCTCAACCAACCCAAAATAAACCTTCCCCTTATCTAAATAAATAAACAAATAAAAATCAGCTTTCGGCAAATTCCCAACCTCGTCCGCCTGAAACCGAATCACCCTCCGCCCCCGCCGCAGCATCGCCCTCTTCTTCTCTGCCTTAAACTTCTCCCTCAAAATATCCTCAAAATCAGAATTCCCAAAAATCGCATACGAAAACTTATCCTGCGCAATAACTTCATTCTTATCTAAAAACCCCCCCAACTCCCCCTCTGCCCCAAAAAAAATAACCCTTCCAAATTTCAACACCCCGCCCAATTCCTGGATATCTAAATCAAAATCACTTTCTAAATCCAACACCAAAAAATTCCCCCCAAAAACCTCCTCTTTAAAACTCACACCGCAGGATTCCAAATAAGAAAACACCTCCACCCTAGACAAATCCGGATTCCGCCCCAAAATAAAAAAATATTTCATACTAACTAAAGAACAATTATCTTTATAAATCATTTTCCCTTATCATTATTATGAATAAATCAACAAGGCATTCTGTATATGAAGATTCTTTAGCTGTATGTACAGACAAAACACGGCCCATGCCTCCCGGAATATTTGAATATAGGCCTACAGAAACAGATCTCAACAATGCACAAATGTCTAGTAATGAAATCCCAAGCCCCATGAGAGACCCGCAAGGAAATCCTAACAGCGATTTTTCCATCTCTGGACAAAGAATAGCTTAATTAACAGCCCGAATAAAAACCTTGCAAGGCAGTCTCGATTTCGCTGACTTAAGCAGCTTTCTCACTTCAATTTCTGCTTTCAGAGTTTCAACTCCAAGAACAAAAATAACCTGATTTGCCTTAACAAAAGCTGCCCTGCCAATTGCCTTCCCAAAAGACTGCGACATTCCAGTCTGCATCCTATCTGCCCCTGCCCCTGTAAGCATCTTATTCTCCCTTAAAATATGATGCGGATAAATCTTTGTCTCAAAATAAAACTCATTAGTTCCAACCCTTTCAACCAAAAACCTATTTAAAAACTGCCGAACCGCCTCAATAGCATTATCCCTCATCTGAATATTTTCCTTAGAAACAACTTCCATCACAATTGGAAATTTGCCCTTAGCAAAACCTGCCACATCCCCCATCTTAAACTTAACAATCATTGAATTCGGAACTGTTTTAATAAATGACTTCTTCCGAACCTTACTCTTCCGAGTATACGGCCGCGCCCTTTTCTTAGAATACGCCCCTGCTTTTCTTAATGCCATTAAACCCTCACCCCCCGTTGTTTATGGCAATTTTCAAAAATCCTTCCACACTGAGTGCAAATATCATCAATCTGTGCCGTTGCATCACCAATGCTCTGCCTATTTTCTTTATCAGTCCATGCTTCCATTGCTCCCCGATACTTCCTACAATACCCTGAATACCCGCACAATTTTAGGATCGTTGGAATCATCTTACTCCTTAACCTCCACTTCTGTCCCAATTGCCTGACCTGGCAGCCCCTTTTCAAAAACAACACGAATCACACCATTATTCCCATGACCCCCCGCCACCTTCCCCCAAATCACCTTCGGCTCTTTCCCAGGCGACTTCCAAAAAACTTCCTTCCCCTTCAACTTATCTGCTTTCTCCTTTGAATCAACACCCCCAATTTCAATTAAAAAGTGCCGCGGCTTGTAAGTCTTCCTCCCCTGTCTAAATTGTATAACTATTCCTTTCATAATCTAAAAATTGCGATTTGGCTTTTTAAAAGTATTGGTGAGACACAGTATTGTATAACCACATGACATATGTCATGGGGGGAAACCGAAAATTAGTACCAAAACAACCTCTCGCAAAATCCGCTCACAAGGTTCGCTTTCCCATTTTGCTCATTCAGAATTTATGATCAATTACAAATTCCCTATATTCTATTAAGCATTTTACGATATGAAAAAAGATATTGAGCATTAACAAAAATGCAGGCGAGAGCGGGAGCCGTGAGCAATTTGCTCTTTTCCGATATGTGAGGAAAACATGAAACATCTTTGATGTTGCTTTCGATTACGAACCTCCACTAGCGAGAGAGTGAATTGCGAAAAAAAGGTGAAGCAAAAAATTTCGCTTTTTCAACAATCTTTCTTAATAATACCTAAAAATGCAAAATTTTTTCGAGCTGGAATGGAGTTTGATTTTAGTAAGTTATTTTAGGGGATGACATATGTCTAGTGGAAGCACATGGTGAGACAAATGTGTTTCACAAAGATTAACATTTATAAACAAGCGAGTATTAAAATTAAATAACATGGAAAACGAAACAGTATTTGTAGAAGTATTTGGAAGCAACCCAATCATAAAAGTTTTAGATTTCATGATAACATTCCAATTATTTGACTACCCGCTAACAGAAATAGCAAAAAATTCCGGAGTCAGCTACTCTACATTACAAACATTCTGGGGTAAACTAGAAAAAAATAAAATAGTAATAAAAACAAGAAGAGTCGGAAAATCAGACTTATATAAATTAAACACAAAAAATCCTGCTGTCCAACAACTAGTTAAATTAGACTGGAATTTAATCAAAGGACTTGAACAAGAAGTTTCTAACTAACCTATTTCTAAAATTGACAAAATTCATTTTATACAAAACTTTAAATATCTAAAAAGACTTTCAACTAAATGAAAAAAGAGGTTAAGAAAACTCTCTTCTTTTTAGGGGGAGCACTACTAACCGGAGTAAGTTTATTTTATTTCAATCTCCAACCAATTCTAGCATTAGTAGGTATCCTAGTAGGAGGGTATTTGATTATAAAAGCATTAGATTAATATAAAATGGATGCAATAGAGAAGAATATTCTTGATTTACAACATTCACTAAGTCAATCTAAAGCAACATTATTTTTTAACTTAGGAATCGGAAGCGGGATTGCAATATTCTTTGGGAGTATACAACTCGAAATCCTTCCCATTAAATCATTTATCATTGCACTTCTCTTTTCTTTATTATTTATTAATAAGTCCATTAAATATTTTTCAAGATGTTCTAAAATCCAGAATTATATTTACAAAAAACAAAACAAAAACTAATAAACCAACTCAAAATCACCAAAAACTTTTTTCAAATCTTCCAAAGCAGAAAAATCAATCTTGCCCTCTTTATCCTTAGCAGTCATCAACTGCCCTTTCAACTCCTCAGAATTAGACGCTTTCAACTTTCCATTTTCCAGCTTCTGAATCTTCGGCCCCTGAACAACAAAAATATTTCCTAAAAAGAAAACTTCTACATCCCCCCGCCCACCTGCAGGCTTCAAAATAAACCGCGTCCTATCCATAGCTAAAAAATCACATCTCTGCGTATACTCAACCAAAGCATTAACAATTTCCGAAGCCATCTTCCGCGCCTTATCAACATCCCTCATCATCTTTCCAGTCGCCTCATCCTTTTTCTTTGCCTTCGGATCTTTCTTTTCTTCCTTCTCAACATCCTTCTTAACCTTAGCAACAAACTTCAACGCCTCAACAAACCGCTGCGGAAACTTCCCCTGCTTAACCAACTGCTCATCAAACTCCTTAATAATTGCACTCTCTGATTTCTTTTTTAACAATGCACCTAACATTCCAAAAACATCCTTATAAACTTCCCCAATAGATTTTTCCTGAACCCTCTTTTCAATCTGCTCTCTCAATTCTTTCAAACGAGCCATATAATCATAAGCGTCCTTTGCCATCTTATCTAAATCAACACCAGAAATTGTTTTATTCTTCCCATGTTCATAATCTTTATAAAAACTAATCACACTCTCAAAAATATCAACATACTTTTTCTCTAACAATTTTTCTTTCTCATACAAAACTTCCCTAATCAACTTAACAGTCTCCTTAGGTGTTGGAGGTGCAAGCCCGTACAGCATCAGCAAACCCTGACTCGGAGTCAACACACCCCAATAAATATCCATAACAGCAATATCCATCAACCTCCTGTCAACATTCTCCTTCAACTTATCACCAGAAGACATAAACATATCAATTGCCTCCGGACTCGGCTTAATCTTCCCCATCCTTAACAAACTTTTCCACGGCAAAAAAGTCCCTCTATCATACAAAGGCACACCATCACGAATAAAAGTAAACATAACCGGAACAGCGTCCTTAACAGCTTCCCAAAACTCAGTCATCAAATAAACCTGCACATTCAAAAGATTCTTAACACCTGCAATTGCCGAAGCTTCCTGAATATAAGAAAAAATAATTCCTCTCAGTTTTTCCTTCAACTCCAACCGAGGCATCCTCTTAACATCAGTATCATCAATAATAATAAAAATATCCACATCAGAATCCTTATGAGTAGTCCCCCTCACCAGACTGCCAGAAATAATATAACTAGTTACATATTTTTCAAACTTTTTCAAAACAAGTGTCTTATGAATCTCAGCAACCCTAAGCGCTCCCAACAGCCCCTTATCTAAAACAGGAAAACTCATAGCCAGTGCTTCAACAACATCAAACTTAGAATCAAGGCAAAGATTCCAAATATCAACTGGCGTCATCACATGAACCCAAAACTTCTCATTAATTTCCTTAGAAAGCTTAATTGCCTCCAACCTCACCTTCCCTATTTCCTTAAATTTCTCCTCCGGCACCACAGTCAAAATATGAATCAATTTCTTCTTTGCCTCTTCTTCAGGAACCTCATACTCCTCCTCAACCTTCACACTCGCCTGCGCCGGAATCAGCCCAATTGCCTCAACATACTTGAACTTCTTAGTAATTTCAGCCTTAAACTTATCAATCTCCTTCTTTGTCTTATCCATCTGCTTTTTCAATTCAGCATCAACTTCATTAGAAACAGGCAGCCCAGCAAGTTTTTTCTTAGGAACATAATCATCAGCAAGATTCTGCTCAACAGATTCCCCGCTCAAACCATTTTTATGATTTTCTTCTTCAACCATAACTAAGACTATTTCTGACTGTTTTTAAATGTTATTACTCTGCACAAACAGCAGAATCCCCACATATACTCTAATAAATTCCAAAATACAATCATCAATAACCCCCATTATAATGATTGCCACATTACCAAACTGCCGAAGGCAATGCGTGCCGTCAGGCACGCTCTAAATCAGCGAGCCCAAGGCTCGCCTATATTGCCAAAGGCACCAAAATGCGCAGGCCGAGACCCTCCTCTCCTCGTCCGAGTCTCGTTTTAACTCACCATAAAGACAAGGAATGCGCAGGCCGAGACTCGAACTCGGGTCACAACGTTGGCAACGTCGTATTCTAACCGCTGAACTACCCGCGCATATACCTATAAATCTGAGAAACATTATATTTAAAAACATTTATCTTTTCACTTTTATGTCCACATGGTCCCATAGTCTAGTGGCAAAACGACTCGTTTACACCGAGTAGTCCGCAGTTCGATCCTGCGTGGGACCATTTTGCTATCGACAAAGAAAATTGCGAGCAACGTGAGACCATCATTTTAAAATGGAAAAAATAAATACAAACAAAATTCTTAAAGATATACATCTATCAGATCTAACTGTTTCTCAATTATCAAAAAAGTATCACATTAAAGAAAAAGAAATCGAAGATATGCTCGAGGAACTTGAGAAAAAAAGTTTAATAAAAATTGATTATTGCGACGAAGACATTGGCGCAGGAGAAACTAAAGAAGTAATGATGAATCTATATATTACAAATAAAGGTAAAGAATTGTTAAAGAACATAAAACAATAAACTTAAAAACCACGTAAGACACATCTTACCATGGTAAACATTAATCTCACAAAGATAAGCTCAAAAGGACAGATAGTCATACCTAGCAATATGCGGGGTGATCTTAAAGAAGGAGATCAATTAATCATAATAAAGGATGAAGATAGAATTATTTTAAGAAAAACTGAAACAATATCTGAACAAATGAAAGAAGATTTAGAATTCGCAAGAAGAACTAACGAAGCATGGGATAAATATGAAAAAGGACAATTCAAAGAAATGGACTTCGATAACTTCATAAACGAAATGAAAAAATGGTGATTCTAGCTTTCGGCGAGCATTTTCAAAAAAGATTTTCAAGAATAAAAAACAATTCTATCAAAGAGAGACTAATAAAACAAATAGAAAAGTTAAAACTGAATCCCGAAATCGGAAAACCGATGAGATTTAACAGAAAAGGCACAAGAGAAATTTATATTCCACCTTTCAGACTTTCATATGTATATTTAAAACACAAAAACAAAATAATTATCCTAGATCTTTATCATAAAGACAAACAATAAATCCTGCGTGGGACCATTTTGCTATCGAAGATAACAAGTGTAGATATATCAATAATATAAGAGACTGAAAACTACTTCTTAGCTAAAACAAATTTCTGCTTAGGTTCTCTTAATACAACCATATCATCATAATGATGAATAATGTCCTTAAACTTATCAGACAAATCATCCATCACTAAATAAAAATCTTCATTTTTTTCTACTTCAAAACCTATTTCCACATCCCACGAAGCAAAAGTTTCTAAAAAATAAATTATGTTTGGTAAAAATTTAAGGTAATTAAAAAATTCTTGTTTTCTTTCTTTTGATATATTTTTAAAATAAATATTCACTTTCGTTGCAATAAACCCCAATTTAGAGGCATTAAATAAACATTTATACCCCTTAATCAATCCATTTTTTTCCAGGTTTTTAATTCTATAAGTTACTTTATCTGGAAGTAATTCAACTTTTTCTGCAATATCAATTATCTTCATCCTTGAATTAGTAGATATTTGATCTAATATTTTTTTATCATCTTCATCTAATTTTGCAGGAGATTCATCTTCCCCAAAAGTAAATATTTTCCTAGGACTTTTATCATCATAAAACCATTTTCTATTTAACTGCGTATTTTTTCTAGAAATTGAAACTTCTTTTTTTAAGATATATTTACTATGTTTATTCAGTATTTCATCATGAACTAGAAAAAAATCTTCTAAAGATCCAGCCCAAATTCCAACAATTATATCCCAAGTTCCCCTTGCATCTCCAATCCAAAAGATTCTTTTATTTTTTTGCAAACTATCAATTATAGACTCCCGTGTTTCTGGAGAAGCACCTTGCAGTTTGAGATAGATTTTATATGATTTTTGCCCAAACCTGTAAAGTGCAGACACTGTATGAAATTGCAAAATTATCTGTTTTTCTATTAAGTTATTTAACCTATGGAAAACAGTTTCTTTTTTAAGCCCAATTTTCTTGGCCAGCTTAGACAGCGGAATTCTAGAATCTTTATCTAATTCAAACATGATTTTTTTATCTTTTATATCTAATTTATTCATATTTAATATAAACTGATTTGGTATATAAATATTACGTTTTTGTTAAAAATATGAATAAAAGGTTTTAATTAATCCTAATATGTAACTACTACCATGGAGTTAAACTCCTAAATAAGAAAATGGTATTAGAAGATAAAGTAAGTGCACATGAAGGGTTAGGAGAACTTCCAAATTCCCTAAAAGAATTATGGTTTGAGATAGGCGGAAGTTGCCATCTTAGTTGTTACTACTGCTTTGCAAATTCCGGCGGGATTGATAGATCTAAGGATAATGTTACTATAGACCAAGTTACAAAATATTTGAACCAATTTTCAGAAATGGGGGGGGAAAGAATTGCAGTTGTTGGTGCAGGAGAGCCCTTTCATGCGAGAAATATTGAAGATACTTTTCAAGTTTTAAATTGGGCTAAAGGTAAAAAAATAACAACCACTATATTTACTACTGGGGACTTAATTAGCGAAGATGTTTTACTTCGGTTGAATAGTTATCCAGATATAACTCTTCTTGTAAAGTATAATAGCCAAAAACCTAAAACTCAAGATGCTATGGTTGGAAACTCGGGATATACAGCTAGGAGGGATAAGGCTATGGCATTATTGATGAAAAGAGGATATAATGATGGAAAAAGATTAGGCATCGTAACAAGTATTTTAGAAGAAAATCCCGAAGAAATGCCTACCCTATTTAGATATGCTAGAGATAATAATCTAATTTTTGATGCAGACAATCCTATTCCTAGGGGGCGAGGAAAGAATTGCGATAGAGAAAAAATTGCTAGATCAGCTAAGCCAATAATAGACAAACTAAGTAAAATAGATAAAGAAGAATATGGAAATGTATGGGAATCTCATGCAACATATATTGCTAGCCCCCCCTGCACCCGATTTAATCAGCATATGTATGTTAAAAAAGATGGAACCGTAATCCCTTGTGTTGGTTCTCCTGCTGTTAAGCTTGGCAATGTAAAGGATGAATCTTTAGAACAAATATGGGAAAAAGATATCACTAAAATTATTCGCGGACATAATTACGTAGGTAAATGTACTAGTTGCGAAAATTATCAAAAAAATCATTGCTTTTCCTGTCTTGGTCGTTCTACTGAAGATTTAACTACTGAATCCTTAATTAAGGAAGGTCATGTAAGGACTATTGGATGTTTTCAATATAGGGAAGGAAACCAAGAAGATAAAAAATAAAGTATAGAAATCATTATAAAACACATCCCTATCTTATTTTTATGAATAGCAAAGTATTACTTCCACCACATTACGAAAACATTCAAGGTCCTTTAATCTTTTTAGGAGGGCCGATTCAAGGTGCACCTTATTGGCATAATAACGCAATTCAAATGATTCAAAATAATTCTGAAAAAATAGATATTGCTTCTCCAAGCAGAAGAGTTGATAAAATATATTTAGATGCCAATCCTACTTCTTTTAGAAATTCTTCAAATCAAGAAGGGTGGGAACAGGTTGATTGGGAAACATTTCACTTAAATCAGGCTTCAAAAAATGGTTGCATATTATTTTGGTTGCCTTTAGAAGTTCAACATTATTGTGATAGACCATATGCTCAAACAAGTAGAGTTGAAATCGGAGAATGGAAAACTAAGCATTTAGAAAATGGATGTAATTTAGTTATTGGTTTCCAACCAGATTTTTCTGGTGAACATTATCTCAGATATAGGCTAACAAAAGAGTGCCCAGATATTCCTATTTGTTCATCATTAGAAGAAACTTGTCTTGCTGCTATCAAATCAATTCGTTTACATCGAGCAATTCGCAGTTCACATATCATAAAAAATCGAAAGCGAACCACATGAGACAATGTTTTAAATTAACTACAATGCAATAATCCTTTTAAAGTACAATTTTGTTTAGCAAAGATGAGTGGGAACAATAACGAAAAATTTGAAGCAGACTTAAAAGCAATCATAGCAAAAGGTAGTGGCACTATTTTTGGAGATACACAAGTAGAGAAAGTAGTTCTAATAAGATACGATCCAAAAAAAGACGTGGCAGGAAGAGATGCAGATTTAGAAACCCCAATTTATGTCATGGTAACTTCTGATGGAAAAGGAAAACACTTTTCTTATTCAGCTATAGGGGCAGCTCAAATATTAGCGCAGGATGTTGGAAATAACTATAGATCAAGAATATTACTTGTATGCTCCCCAAAAGATGTTAGAGAAGAATTATGGGATACTGCAAGGTCCATAGTAAACCACCATAACAGTTTATTAGACATCTGCGATCCTGTTCTGAATGATAACCCATTTTCACAAAATGTCGGCAGAAAAATTAACACTGCCATCAAATTAGAATTTGCATCCTAGTGGATTTTTTACTTGTTTAATTTATATTTCGTAAAGTAATCAAAACCTATTCAAACCCACCCATCGCCCCAGCCCCACCCATCCCCTGCCCCACCGCCTTCTTCGACGCAACCACATCATCAATTCTCAAAATCATAATCGCAACTTCTGAAGCAGAAGAAATCGCCTGCATCTTCACTTTCAACGGCTCAAGAATTCCCTGCTGTAAAGTGTCCTCAATTTTCCCAGTAAACAAATTCAAACCCGCATTAACATTACCTGCATCATGCACTCCTCTCAACTCAGTCAAAATATCAATCGGGTCCATACCTGCATTTTCAGCCAGCGTAGTTGGAATAAACTCCAAAGCCAGAGCAAACTCCTCAACAGCCAGTCTCTCTCTTCCCTTTAACTGCTGAGCTAACTCTCTTATTTTTCTAGATAACTCAATCTCAACTGCCCCGCCCCCTGCCACCACCTTAGAATCTTTCAAAGTAGCAGCAACATCCCCAAGCCCATCCTTAATCGCTCTCTCAATTTCATCAACAACATGCTCTGTCCCGCCCCTCACCAAAATCGTCAACGCCTTCGGATTCCTGCACCCAAGAACATAAGTCATTCCCTCCTCCCCAATCTTCCTCTCCTCAACAACAGAAGAACTCCCCAAATCTTCTCCACTCAACTCCTTCAAATTAGAAACAATCCGCCCCCCAGTCGCCTTAGCCAACTTCTGCATATCACTCTTAGCAACACGCCTAATCGCATAAATTCCTGCCTTAGCCAGATAAAACTGCACCATCTCATCAATCCCTTTCTGGCAAACAACAACATTTGCCCCGCTCTCCTTAATCTTACCAACCATCTCCTTCAACGTCTCGTCCTCCTGAGCCAAAAAACCTTTCAACTGCTCTGGAGAAGAAATAGAAATTCTCGTCTCTGTCTCCGGATTCTTAATTTCCAAAGCAGCATCAACTAAAACAATCTTCGCATTATCAACCTTCTTCGGCATTTCCAAACTCAACCTCTCCTTATCCAAAACAACACCCTCAATCAGCTCAGTATTCTCAACTGGCTGCCCCTTCTGTTTCTCAATCTTAACATCATCCAAATCAACAACCCCCTCCCAGCTCACAACCTTCGCCGCATCAACAATTATCTTAGAAAATTTCTCTTTCATATATTCAGCTCCCTTCCCAGTCATAGCAGTCTGCGCCACCTTCATCAAATCCTCCTCACTATTTATCTCCACAGCAATCCCTTTCAAAATATCCATTGTCCTCTCAGAAGCAAATCTATAACCTTTAGCAATAATTGTCGGGTGAATCTTCATATCCAAAAGTTTCTCAGCATTTTCCAGAAGCTTCCCAGCCAGCATCACAGCAGTTGTAGTTCCATCACCAACCTCCTCCTCCTGCGTCTTCGCAACCTCAACAACCATCTTCGCAGCCGGATGTTCAATATCCATCTCTTCCAAAATAGTCACCCCATCATTAGTCACAGTAATCCCCCCAGCAGAATCCACCAACATCTTATCCATTCCCTTCGGACCAAGAGTAGTCTTAACTGTCTCAGCCACAATCCTCGCTGCCAAAATATTATTCCGCTGCGCATCCCGCCCCAAAAGCCTCTGCGCATCCTCAGGCAAAATAGATTGTTGTTCAACCATAAAACAAACATCAAAGTTTTGTTTATAAGAATTTATATAGTTGAGAATATACTAAAATTTCACCGAATGAAGATTTTTTGCGATTCCCCTATATTTCGAACAACCAGTTTCATGACCTCTGCAACCTGCACAAGAATGCTCAGGCCCTTGCTCTCCATCCCTCGCCTTCTGTCTTGCATCTTCAGTCAAATTCGCATCAAGCTTATTAATGCAAACTTCCTTGTATTCCCTCTCACCAGGCGGCTCATCACCATCCATAACTAACCAAGTCATAACCAACTTATAAATCTTATTATCTGCTGTAACTAAAAAAAAGTACTAAAGATATTTAAATAAAAACACCTTTGTTAAAACATGAAAACAAGAGTAAAAGTAGGCGATTTAATGACGCGAAATTTTATCTGGGTCACCCCCGAAACCAACCTAAAAAAATGCGCCAAAACCATGATCAAAAAACGGGTCGGCAGCCTCATTATCAAAGAAAAAGACTCCAGAAAACTAAAAGGAATTCTAACAGAAAAAGACATTGTCTGGGCAGTTGTCAAAAAATCAAAAAAAGACCTCGCTAACATTTTCGCAAAAGACCTAATGAAACGCAAAGTCGTCACAATAAAACCATCTGCAGACATAACAGAAGCACTCAAAAAAATCAGAAAAAAGAAAACCCGGCGTCTCCCAGTAGTTGAAAACAAAAAAGTCATAGGAATGCTCACAACAAAAGACATTTTCAAAATCTCGCCAGACTTATTCAGTTCAATAGCTGAAACAATGAAAATCCGGGAAGAAACAGACAAACTCAAAAAACATCAGAGAAAAAAACCGCGAAAACTCGGAATGTGCGCAGAATGCGGCGAACAAGACCTTCTAACCCAAGACGATAACATGTGGATTTGCTCCCCTTGCTACGAGAAAAAGTGAATCCAGTAAGATTTATAAATAACCTTAGGGGCAGTTAAATTTATATTGTATTACCTAATAAGTAGTTACAAATAGGAAAGATTTATAAATAAATTCTCTTAAAAATATGGAAAATTTTCAAATTCCGATTGGAAGAGTAAAAGAAATTGCACGAGAAGTAGACCAGGGGACTCCTCAAATAGCTTTGCCTACACTAGAAGAGATTAGCTGGGCTTTCCCTGTTAGGGGCCTAACAATTACTGGAAATGTAGGGGGGAGGTATTTAAATGCTCAAGAAGTGAGAGCATATGAAGATACCTTATTATTTCATAATTATTTGAATACTCTTTCTTTTTTACTCCAAGGTTCGCTTGCCAAAGGAGTTAAAGCTTTTACCAGAAGGAGGCTAGTATTACCAACCCATCAAGGGGATCCTGAGGATCTATGCGATGGTACACACCTTCATTTTGGATATATTAAAAGAAAAGAAGACACTATTTCCCAAAGATTATCAAATCTAAAACCCTTTGCAAACATGCCAGATGAATGGGCAAGAGGTTATTTTTGGGAGAATATTCCAAATGATTTAAGAAAAGCTGTTTTAAGATGTGAAACTGTCCTAAGGGGGGAAGGTGGAGCATATGCTTCTGAAGAAAATACACGAAGATATATAGAAAGTCTTAACAAAGCTCTAAAGCAAGGAAAAGACTATCTAGAAGTGATTGCAAGGAACCGTGAGGAAAATGTGAGATATCCCCAAATGATCAAATCAGACATTTCAGAATTGGTTGAAGGAAATTATTTTCAGGTGGTTGTTCCAGATAAGGAGGCTAGATTATATGAAGGAATATGTTGCAATTCAGATAAAAACAAGGTGGGATATAAATTCTGGACAACTATACCCTATAATGGAGAGGTTTGTCAAAAAGAAGGAGATGTTTTTTATACTAGTAGGAATGAGAAAATTCCTTGCTGGAAGTTGATCCCACCACAGAACCATCCCTAAAAATATCACACCCGCTCATATCTATTTCAAACTTCATAAGAACAAAAAAGACACCATCATTATAAATCCTGCGAACCACAAACAAAAACACCCAATCAAAAAGATTTAAATATCTACTAATTCTAAAATATAAAAGAGGAAATCCAAATGCCAGAAAAACAAGACGTATTCAAACAGCAGGTAAAACAAAAAGGGTTTTTCAACTATGACGAGCTATACAAATTCTGCTTCACTTGGCTCCAAGAAGAAGGCTACGACATCTCAGAAGACAAATACGAAGAAAAAGTCACATCATTTGGAAAAGAAGTCAAAATAAAATGGGTAGCAAAGAAGAAAATCTCAGATTACTTTAGAAACATAATTGAAATGAAATGGCTTATTCTCGGAATGACTGACGCAGAAGTTGAAATCGAAGGCCAGAAGCAAAAAACAAACAAAGGAGAAGTAAAAATAGATGTAAAAGGCACCCTTGAAAGAGATTATGAAAAGCGATGGGAAAACAAACCAATGTGGAAATTCCTGCGGGGAGTTTACGACAAATACATAATCCGAGCGACAATGGAGCAATACGAAGGAAACCTCATCCAAAAATCAAGTTCCTTTTTTGAACAAATCAAAGCATTCCTCAACCTCAGCGGAAGGCAATAATTAACAAAGCCTAATTAATATGAAAAAACATTCTAGAACCCAAACAACCAATAGAAAAAGGAATATCAGCATCTCTCCTCCAATTTCAGATGGATACAAAACCAAACCCTACCGCTCGAGAGTAACCCCTGCCCAATACCGAGCTATAAAAGAAATTTTAACAGAAAAAGACCTCCGAATAACACCTGGCACACAATCAGGGCAATGATCACAAGATAGTTAAGTTGAACAAGTCGGGCGATAAAAGGGGGCGGTCAAATCACAAAGCGCCGAAGGCGCAAATAATTATAAATCCGCGAGCCCAAGGCTCGCCCACTCCACCAAGAACATCCCAAAAACTCCACCACCACAATCTTTAAAAAATATTCAAACATAAACTTCTCATGAAATCAGCCCGCCTCATTTTACTTGTAGTCTTACTAACCATCTCCCTTAATTCAATCTCCGCCCTAACAATCAAATCAGAATCAGAAAGCAATGTCATAATCCCCGAATTCAACCACCCCGCCCAATTCACCCTAACAATCACCAACGCTGCAGAAGGAAGCTACACAATTTACACCCTAACCGACGTAGAAATACTGCCCACCAGTCCGTTTTATTTCACCAAAGGCACAAACAAAATAAACATTTTCGTCTACCCCCGAACACAACTCACAGAACGCGGCTCTTACACCTTCAGCTATCACGTCGGAGAAACACAAAGCAAACTAACAGCAAAAATCGTAGACCTCGAAGACGCAATCGAAATCAGCTCCGACGCAATTGACCCAGAATCAAATGAAATAACTTTCTACATCAGAACCAAAGAAAAAATCTCCCTCCAAAACCTAAAAGCAAAATTCACCTCAGCTATTTTTGAAACAGAAAAAGAATTTGACTTAGAACCACTAGAAAAAACAGAAATCACAGTCAAAGTAGACAAAAACAAATTAAAAAAAACCCGAGCAGGCACCTACATAATCCAAGCAGAATTTGAAACAATAAATGGAGAAAAAATCATCGAAGGCAAAATCCACATCGGAGAAAAAAAGAACATTGTCACAGAACAAGACAGCGCAGGATTTCTAATCAGAACCAAAACCATCACAAAAATTAATTCAGGAAATATCAACGAAAACGTCCAGATAGTTGTGAAAAAAAACATCTTATCAAGATTATTCACCTCCTTCAACACCGAACCAATCTCTATTGACAGAACCGGCTTCACAATAACATACCAATGGAACCAACAACTAAAACCCACCGAAGTCTTCACAATCAAAATCAAAACAAATTACATCTTCCCACTGCTAATCATCGTCGCATCCATCTTAATTATCTGGGGCTTCAAAAGATTTATCCAAACAAAAGTGGAAATAACAAAATCAGTTTCTCCAATAAAAACAAAAGGCGGAGAATTTGCTCTAAGAGTCAAACTTTCTGTCAGGTCAAGAAACCATGTAGAAAACGTTTCCCTCATAGACAGAATCCCCGCAGTTGTCAAAATCTATAAAAAATTCGGAACTTCAAAACCAGACAGAATAGACACAACAAACAGAAAAATCCAGTGGAACCTCGGCACCCTAAACTCCGGAGAAGAAAGAGTTTTCAGCTATATAATTTATTCAAAGATTGGGGTCGTCGGGAAATTCTCCCTCCCAAAAGCTTTTTCCACATTTGAAATCAACAACGAAATCCACGAAGTTGAATCTAATAAGGTTTTCTTCCTCAGCGAGCAGACAAGCCGGGATGAATAAATCCGCCCAGCCCCATACTCCTCGCTCCGCTCGGTCTATAATTAGAAAACAATTCTCTTAATAATCTATTTAGTATTTTACGATAAGGAAAGATGATTATTGATTAATAAATGCAGGGCGAAAATCGAAAGCTGATTTAGGCGGCGAACAATTCGCTCTTGACAATAATAATGCGAAAACCACCAAGAGCAAATTGTGAGTAGATTTTCGCCAACACAAATTCAGAGAAATATATAAACCCCCCATCCCCACCTATCTCATGGGAATACTAGACATTTTCAGAAAAAAGAAACCTGCAGAACCTGAACCAGAAAAAATAGCTTTTAGCGAAATTGAAAACTGGCTCAATAACAAGGCAAAGGAAGCAAGAGAAAAAGAAAAAGAGATTCTAGAATCAATAAAACAAAAGATCAGCTTGTTTACTAGCGAACTCAACACAAAAGTTAAGGTCCTCAAAGAAATTGACATAGAATCAAAAAAAGTCGAAGACCGCGCAAAAATAATTGTAAAACAAAGTCTTGAAAAATACCTCATTTACGTAGACATCTTCACAAAAGAACTCAATCAAACAGAAAAGCAAGACCTCCAGCAATTTATCAAAGACATAAACAAAATCTTCTCAGACTTTGACAAACACTCCTACCTTTTCTACCAAAGAGCCACCTTCCTTATTGGCGACCAAATCGCAGCAGTAAAACAAGGAATATCAAACCTCTCCCAATACTTCACCCAGTTATTCAATGAAAATCAAAAAACAATCAACACACTTGAAAAAATCCCGCAAATCCAATCTAAATTCAACCAACTCAACAAAATAAAAACAACAACTAACAAAATCAACCTAGAAATAACAACCACAGACGAAAAAATAAAAACCACCATAGAAAAAGAAAAAAATGCCTTACAAGAAATTGAAAAAATAAAAACAAGCCAAGACTATCTCGACAATCTTAAAAAACAAGAACAAACTAAACTAGCCCAAGATCAACTAGAAAAAGATATTAAAGAATTAAGAAAACTTATTGATTTCAAAAAACTCAGCAGTCTTTTCCATTCTGACGAGAAAAAAATGAACCTGATCAAAAATTACAAAGAAAATTTCCAAGCAACTTTTCAAAAAGACAGCCAAAACCAGGCCCTCCTAGATTTACTGTCAGAAGCTAAAATAAACACAAGCCTTATCC
Source organism: Candidatus Pacearchaeota archaeon (assembly GCA_002690445.1). The sequence continues at coordinate 1,595 of NZER01000222.1, read as the reverse complement.
AACAAAAAACAGAACAAATCAACACCAAAAAACAAGAAATAGCTAAAGCCAAAAACGAAAATAAAGAAGCAGCACAAAAAGATCCCACAAAAACATTATTAAAAGAAATTGAAAAAATAAAGTCAGACATCACAAACCTAAATACAGAAAAAGACAGACTAACAAAAAGAAAAACCAACCACCAGCAAATAAAAAATACCACCATCACCGAAATTAAGCAGGAAACTGAATCTCTCGGGGGGGTTTTGGTAGTAGGTATTTTATAATCAATATACAAAGATCAAACAAAACCGAAACATTTAAATTACTTACTTACTTACTTATTCCATAGAGAAACAGACCCTGACGAATCCCGTCCCCAGAGGCGGTTAGTAGGGTTGACGGGTCTACTACTCTATATTCACTTTTGTTTTCTTCTCCTTAAATTTAGTAATGTGTCTATAATTAAATTCATTTTATATTCCTCAGAACCCTTTTTCAACTTCCCTTCCTTAATGATTTTAAATCTCTCTCCAGCTAAAATTTTAGCTAATCTCATAAATCCATTATATTGCCTATCATCCACAGAAATAAATATTTTCGAATCGGTCTTATTCTTGCAAAAATCAAAAATATCCGAACAGATTTCTATATTTTGTCTCAATTCAATTATTTTATGTCTATCAACAGAGTCTAATATTTTATTTTTTCTAAAAAGTTTTTTCATTGAATTTAAATATTGCCTTTTATATTTCAATTTTGTATAATGTTTTAGTTTAGTAATCTTTAGCAAAAGTTCTTCAATTTTCTCTTTATCAACAATTATATACCCAATTAAATTTTCAGAATAATCAACGAAAATATAATAATCAAATTCTTCTTTATACGCCATCAACCCTCTTATCTTCAAAACACCCATCAACAATCCGAGAAATCGGCTGACCTGTCTCATCCCGCAACTTCTTCAACTTATTTATAGTTGCAACTGACAAAGTCAGATTTATCTTCTTTCTCTGAAAAGGCAGCTCTCTTGTCTCATCATATCTCTCAAGAGCATCAAACAAATCCTTGTTCTCTTTCAATATTTTATTTATTTCTCGCTGTTTCATTTTACATTAATTACTTCACCGCACTTTTCACCCGGTCTGAGATCACCCGTATGTCAGTGATATTTTTTTTAGCTATTGACACTATCTGATGCAGCAATAACTCCCTATCTACTCTCTTGTCCTGCCCATGTGAAAATGCCAGAACAATAAACATCGCTGTTCTTTTATTTCCATCTGTAAAAGGATGATCAACCAATATTGCCCTAAGCAAATAAGCTAATTTTTTATAAGGTCCAATTTTCTTATCTTCTTGTTTGTCAAAAGCAAAGTCCAAACTAGCATCATTTCTTAAACCCCCGCCAAATCCCCTATTAATCCTTAACAAATCTTCTTTACGTATATCCATACGTATAAATATACGTAACATGTTTTTTAAACTTTCCGGTATAAGAATAAACAACCAAAAAAATCCCACCACCCAGAATCGAACTGGGGTAACGCGGGTTCTGTACAAACCGGTTACACAGACTTATCACGCTTCATCCTCATACACAAAAAAGTGCAATG
>NZER01000221.1 GCA_002690445.1 Candidatus Pacearchaeota archaeon | reverse complement strand
TTTTTGGATAGTTTTTTTGTCTCATATAAAAATAAAGTGAACATAAAACTAAAAAAACCAAACGCACCAGTTAAGAAAATAGGTATAAATTTATTTATAGAGTAAAGGTAAGGACCAAAGAATACAGAAAATAATGTTGTAGTTAAAAAAATAACGGATAATCTCGCCTTTATTTTTAGATAATCTTTTTTGCGACCGATTTTTTTAAGAGAATCATAAATAAGAGCACTATCTGCTCCAGAATTAAATGCAAAAGATATACCCAAAACACTTCCTGCGATAATAAAACTTAGGAAGTTTTGAGAGAATAAAACAATTAAAAAACTCAAAAGGAATGCAAAAGAACCTATTAAAAGACTTTTCTTTTTCCCGTATAAATCTGCAAAAGCCCCTGTAGGAATTTCAAAGATTAATGTAAATATACTTGTGAGGATTAATACTATGCTTATCTGAAAAAATGAAAGCCCAAAACTTTGATAATAAATTACTAAAATTAAATCATAGATAAATGCTAGCCCTCCGAATAAAGTTATAAAATAAAACAAGATTATGTTTTTTGAAAAAAGTTCACGCTCCATGAATTGAGAAGAGAAACGGAACTTTTAAACATTATTAATATCGGCGAAGCCGACAAATTATCCTAAGGATTGGAAACTCCTCTTATTAATGAAAAATTTACGTCGAGTGAAACGAGCGAGCTGTTAAAGCCGTGTTAAGTTCTCTGATCCGAAGGCGAAAGTGCAATGTGGCTGAAGGAATCACAGATGAGCTTTGGATAGTGGGATGCAGTCCTTAAACCCATAAAATAAGAGAGATTGTTCGAAAAAACATTGAGGATGTAGAGTTAAATCTGTTATTGGGTAATTTAATCTCCTTTCATCTACATCAAAATATAAAAAGCCCTCTTGACAATTTATAATATGAAAATTGAATTTGTTCCTGTGGATTATGATTATTTTGATTTTGATGGTCGTAACTATGTTCGGTTGATTGGGAGGACTGATAAGGGGAAACAGGTTTGTGTTATTGACGACTATGAGCCGAATTTTTGGGCTATTTTAAAGGATGGTTTGTCTGAGAAGAAAATCAAGGCTGTGATTAAGAGGGTTGGAGGGATTAAGGTGCAGAATGGGGGGCGGGAGAGCTATGTTGAGAGGGTTGAGTTGTGTGATAAGAATTTTCTTGGGAAGAAAGTCAGGGCGCTGCGGATTTTTGTTTCTAATCACAAAGATATGCACGCTGTTGCTGGTGAACTTGGGATGGATGAGATTGTGAAAAGACGGGAGTATGATATTCCTCTTGTTTCTAAATATATTATAGAGAAAAAAGTTGAGCCGTTGATGTGGCACGAGGTTGAGGGTGGGGTGGTGGGGGCGGGGGAGTTGGGTGGGATTTCTGAAGCTCTTGAAGTTGATTTGTGCATTAAAGCAGAGAAAATTGTAAGAGCAGAAAAACAAAAAAGTTTTACACCTAAAATTTTAGCTTATGATATTGAAGTTGATAATCTTGAGTTAGGGAAGGGGGAGATTTTGATGATTTCGCTTTATGGGGATAATTTTAAAAAAGTTTTGACTTGGAAGCGCTGTAAGAAACAGCAGGATTTTGTTGAATGTTTTAAAGATGAGGCAGATATGATTGAGAAATTTGTAGATTATGTTGGGGAGTATGGAGCTGATATTTTGGTTGGGTATTTTTCTGATGGTTTTGATTTGCCTTATCTTCGGGCGCGGGCGCAGGTGAATAAAGTTAAGCTTTCTCTTGGATTGGACGGGCGGCAGCCAGTTTTTGCGCGGGGGCGGATTCCTGTTGGAAAGATTTCTGGTATTGTGCATGTTGATTTGTTTAGGTTTATTGAAACTTCTTATTCGCAGTATTTACAATCTGAGACCCTCGGACTGGGGGATGTGGCTTCTGAGTTGTTGGGTGAGGGAAAGCTGGAATTTGATTTTAAAAAACTTGATAAGATGAAAGATGCAGACTGGCGGGAATTTTTTGATTATAATCTGAGAGACTCTAAGCTTACTTGGGAACTGACTAAAAAGATTTGGCCTGATATGCTGGAGATGACAAAAATAGTGCAGGAACCTTTATTTAATGTGAACCGGGCAGGGCTTTCTTCTTTGGTTGAGAATTATCTTTTGCATAATTTGGAGATGTTTAATGAAATTGCTGAGAAGAGGCCGACTCACGAGGAGATTGGCAAGAGGCGGGCGCGGGGGAAGTTTGAGGGGGCTTTTGTTTTGCAGCCTGAGCCAGGACTTTATAAGGACATTGCGATTTTTGATTTTACTTCAATGCATACAAGTATAATTATTTCATTTAATATTTCGAGGACTACGCTGTTAGAGAGAAAACAGAAAAATACATATGAATCTCCGGAATTGGAATTAAACGGAAAGAAGACAAAGATTTATTTTTCAAAAGAAAAAGGTTTTTTTCCTTTGTTATTGCAGGAGATTTTTGAAAAGCGGAAAGAAGTTAAAAAACAATACAAGGAAGACCCTAATCCTATTACAAAAGCTAGGAGTAATGTTTTTAAGCTGTTGTCAGCGTCGGTGCACGGGTATCAGGCATTTTTTGGGGCAAGGTATTATTCTTTTGAGGCAGCTAGTGCAGTTTTGGCATTTGTGAGAAAGTTTAATAAAGAAATTATTGACAAAACTAATAAAGCAGGTTATAAAACAGTTTATGCTGATACAGATAGTATTGCTTTTTTGCGGAACGGGAAGAGCAAGAAAGATGTTTTGGAATTTTTGAGTGGATTGAATAAAAATCTGCCTGGGATTATGGAGCTTGATTTGGAGGATTTTTATAAGAGGGGTTTGTTTGTTTCTAAGAGGACGACTACGACTGGGGCAAAGAAAAAATATGCTCTTGTAAATGAGGATGGGGGGTTTAAAATTCGAGGTTTTGAAACTGTTCGGCGGGACTGGTGCAAATTAACAAGAAGTTTGCAAAATGATGTTTTAGAGAAAATTTTGAGAGATGGAAATGAGAAATCTGCTTTGAAAATTCTGAAGAGTGTGATTGAGAAAATTAAGAAGAGGGAGGTAAGCAAAGATGATTTGATTATCCGGACGCAGTTGAAAAAACCAATTAAGGAATATTTGTCAGAAGGTCCCCATGTTGTTGCTGCGAAAAAGATGGAGGCGGCGGGTGAGAATGTTTCTGTTGGAATGTTGATTAAGTATTTTATTGGGGAGACGAGCAGGGGCGGGGGGCGGGTGGGGGATCGGGTTTTTCTGCCTGATGAAAATGTTAATTATGATATTGATTATTACCTGAATAATCAGGTTCTGCCTGCTGTTGAAAATATTTTTGAAGTTTTTGGTGTTAATCTGAAAGAAGTTATTGAGGGGGAGAGGCAGGTGGGGCTGGGGGAGTTTTAGATCATGTGAATAAAAATGTATTGGCGCAAATTAGTTAAATAACACATGCATTAATTTTATATTAAAATAAGTCAGATTATAAAATGAAATTTTCAAGATTAATTATTTATCCACTTTTATTCCTAGGTTTCATTGGTATTTGCGAAGGAATTCGGTTTAGTTGCAGAGAGGAATTTCCTTCACGTGAATATCGTAATCAGGCTAGGCAGCAATCTAGAGAATATCCAGGCAGGCAGACTAGTCAGCCTGTTAGAAAACCTAAGAAGCGATATGCTTCTACAAGATTTGCTGATCAGGGAGATGGTTCTTTTGATATGAAGTGGAGTGAGAATGAGGGGTTGAAAGATGCTTTGGAGCAGTGGAATCGGGAGTAGCTTTTAGAGTGAGCGACCGAATTTTCTGTTAAATTTCTATTATATAGATAATCTTATAAGGTGGTGAGTCAGATTGATTATAATGGCAAGCATAAAACCAGATAAGAAATTATAAATTCCCTAACGAAAGACTTAAATAATACTCAGATTTTTATATGTTAAGGTGTCAGGGAATGCCTTAAGTCTTAGGACATCCTGCTATGTATCCCAGCTGTGTTGAACACTGGGAATTTTTATAATGGTAAAAAGAGTTTGTATTTATATTGACGGAGCTAATTTTTATGGTGGTTTGACTTCACTTAATAAAAATTTTAGTGATTTGAATTTTGATTTTGAAAATTATATAAAATTTTTATGCAAGCAAGATAAATTAGTTAAAATATATTATTATAATGCCCATGTAAAAAAGAAGATAAATGATAAAATCTGGGCTAAACAAAAAATCTATTTGATAGATTGCACAAAATTCCTAAATGTAAAGTTAGTTTATGTACAAGAAAATCTCGTTTAAACATTTTGGGGGAAGAATATCATACAATTAAGGGAGATGATATTTATTTGGCTTTAGATATGATTGAGGATTGTTATAATGATAAATTTGATAAAGTTATCCTAATATCTGGTGATGGAGATTTTACAGAATTGTTAAAGAGGGTTAAGAAAAAAGATAAAGAAGTTGAGGTTTGTTATTTTAAAAATTGTTCCTCAAAAGTTTTGTTGAATCAAGCAAACAAAATTCATTTGATTAATAAAAAGATTACAAATAAGTTTTTTTGGAGAGAAAAGAATTTATAAATCACTTTTTCTCAATTGAACTATGGCAAGCATAAAACCAGATAAGAAACTTGTTCGAAGGACGAAGAAGGAGAAACTCAGAGAGAGGTTTCAGCCGAAGGCAGAATTTGTTGCCCGGATAGAGAAACTGATTGGGGGGGCGGGGGCGGAGGAGTTTTTTGAGATTGCTTATACATCAACTCCTGATTCTATTCGGTGTAATACATTAAAGATTAAACCTGATGAGTTGAAAAAAAGGTTGGAGGGGTATGGGTGGAAAATTAGACAGCCATTTGAAGAATTTCCTGAGGTGATGATTATTGAGAGAGAAAGTAATCTCAAACCCGGGGAGCTTGGGAAGACAAAGGAGCATCTGCTTGGTTATTATTATGTTCAGGAAATTTCGTCTATGCTGCCGATGCTGGTTTTGAAACCGAGGGCTGAGGAGATTATTTTGGATCTTTGCGCTAGTCCGGGGAGTAAGACAACTCAGGCAGGTGCAATGATGGAGAACAAGGGGACGATTATTGCTAATGAGGTTAATCTGGGGAGGATTCGGATTTTGAATTCTAATTTAGAGAGGAGTGGGGTGATGAATGTGATTGTGACTCACAAGGACGGTGTGCAGTTGTGCAGGAGGTTATTGAAAAAGACGAATTTGAAATTTGATAAGATTTTAGTTGATGCGCCGTGCTCGGGGGAAGGGACGCTGCGGAAGTCGCCGAAAACATTTTTGATGTGGAATGTGAAGATGATTGAAAAGCTGTCGCGGATTCAGAAAAAACTTGCTAGTGAGGCAATGAAAGTTTTGAAGGTAGGTGGTGAGATGATTTATTCAACCTGCACTCTGTCTCCAGAAGAAGATGAAGAAGTTGTTGATTATCTTGTTAAGAATTTTGATGTTGAGGTGGAGAAGATTGTTTTGCCAATTAAGACAAGGTGCGGGGTTTGTGAATTTGGAGGCAGACAGTATAGCAAGGAAGTTGAAAAATGTTTAAGGTTGTATCCGCAGGACAATAATACAGATGGTTTTTTTCTTGCTAAGATTCGGAAGTTGAGTGATAAATGTTTGCTGGAGGGGGGATGAAAATTCAAATATTAGACAAGACAAAGAAGCGGAAATTTATAAAGCAGTTAGGGTATTTAGGAATAGAGAAAATTCCGCAGTTGTTAATTAAGACAGGGAATGAAAGGGTTCGGGCTTTTTCTGGGAGTTTGTCAAATGAGGAGCTGATGGCGATTTGGAGGCTGTTTCCGATTGAGGGTGTTGGGTTGTATTTTGGGCGGGAGTTGGTTGATAAAAGAACAGGGAAAAAAGAGGCGCGGCTTTCGCTTGATGCGCTTCATGTTTTAAAGGAGCAGATTAAGGATGGGATTGTTGAGTTGAATGAAGAGCAGGAGGCAGAGTGGTTCAGGGGGAAGGATTTGGAAGGGGATTTTGGCAGGGGGGGTTTTGTGGCGGTGCGGGCGGGTGGGTCTG
>NZER01000220.1 GCA_002690445.1 Candidatus Pacearchaeota archaeon | reverse complement strand
GAGAACTGGAAAACGTTTTATCAATCAGCCTCAATCATGGGGACGCAGCCGACAAGCATGGGGGGCGGCCCAGGTTCATACCAACATAGACCAACACGATACGGAGCACCAAGGGCCATGAGGCTTGATCAAATGCGTGGACCAATAGATATAGCTCGAGCTACCGACCCAGGTCGCCTAAATGCTAATTGGACGGGAAAAATTGGGCCAATACAACAAGAGGTGGCGCCTGGAGTGTACAGAAACGATCCTGCTTATCGGCCTGGTAAAGGGTACGGCGCGCGGAGTTATAGGCCTAGGCCTAGCTTGAGTCGCCCTCTTGATTCATCAGATTTTCCAAGCGGTGTTCCTCGACGCGCCCTTCAGGGGGACAGTCGCAGACAAATGACAGGCGATTGGTCTAAGAGGGAAGGAGCCATAGCGGAATTGTGGGAGGCTAGTAATAGAACATTACATGAAATTAGTAAATTTATAGAGGAGGACAAGAAACTTCAGCCATGGGAGCGAACACTACAGCAGTTGCAGGACGCGGGCAATTTTCTCGATAGGAGGCAGGCTGGTGGATATATTGGGCCGAACGCATATCAAGCTGGCGGAAAAGTGGGCGGCGGGGACAGTGGGTCCACCGTGAATATAAGCATAAATACTGGGGGAGGCGATAAACCTGGCGCGGCACTTACGAGCGGATCCGAGACAATTGAGGGTGATATTGGACATGAAAGAAAGCTTGCGTTAAAGATCAAGCGGGCAGTGTTAAGCGTCTTGGCTGATGAGAAGAGGGTTGGCGGTAGTATGAGAAACCCAGCGGTTCAAGATCAATAACATGAAGAATTCCGCAATATATAGCTATGATCAAAGCGTATATATCAATGGAACTGGCCTTTCTGGAATACAAAGTATAAACGGCAGTTATGGTATATCGGAAAAACCAGTAAATATCCTTGGTTACGGACACGTTAATAGTTTATTAAACCAGCCATTGCAGGGTTCGTTCCAAATTCAAAGATCATTAGTGAGCCAGGATCCGTTTTTACAATTGACGGGTAATAAAAGTTTCAGTGGAAGTATTCACTATGAGGGGGCAAACAAAAGCTCTTCATTTGGCTTTCACAGTGGATATTTGTCTTCATTCGCTGTTTCATGTAAGGTTGGAGCCGTTCCGAGTGTGTCGGTGGGAATAGTTACATATGGCGATTTGGGCAGCGGTATCATCGCAACTGGAAACACGGATTCGGCCACTCCTGCGACACAAACAATTCAAGTTCCCGATCAAGGGGGAATCAGCGTGACATGTGAGGGGTCGAGCAGCAACAGGATAACCAGCCTTACTCATTCAATTAACATCCCGCGGCAGCCTATATATGCACTACCAACAACATATCCAGATGCGCAGGCAAAATTTCCAGTACAGGTGGATATTTCATATCCAATAGAAACAAGGACAAATTTCACATTGGAAATAGACGATTATGAAACGCACAGCATGTATGATTACCTTACTGGAGTGTTGACGGGCGACGTGGATATATCAATAAAAGACGAGGCCTCATCCACCATCATGGGTTTCAATTTAAAAAACGCAAGACTGCTTTCTGAGTCCTTCAGTTCAAATGCAAACGGAACAACCAATGTGACCTTGGGGTTCGGGAAGTATTATAATATACAGGACACGAGGCCAACTTTAACTGATTAGCGTATGGCATTTTTAAGGTACGAGGACGTTTTATTACAGGTGAACGGCGAAAGCATGTTGGCTACGAGCGCTTCCGTAGGCGTCGGGGCTGACACGGTGCCCGTTAGATTGATAGACGGAAGTCTTCATCGTTATGCGCCGCAGGGAGGAATACGGGGCCAACTTTCTTTTCAGCATTATTTAACTGGGGCGCTGCCGAGTTTTTTAAATGTAACTGGAGTTACGGAGGATACTGTTGCGGGAAGTTTAGGTGGCATAACATTTTCCAATGCCTATTTGACCTCATCATCTTTTTCCGTATCTCCTTATTCGCCTGTTTTGGTTAATTCTACTTTTGACATTTATGGTCCCCTGGGCGGTTCAATTACCTCAAATTATGACGCGGAACTAAAGAGGAGCGAGTATTCTCATGGGATAAGATCGTTCGTGAATGGGCTGGGGGGTCAGATCAATACCACCTTAAGTTTTAATTATAGCGTTAAGGCTGACAGGACTCCAGTCTATCTAATAGGCGATACCTTACCAGATAGAGTCGCAAAGCAGGAAGTCGAGATTCACATGGCGCTAAGAGGCAACAGTATTGGAAGTCAGCTGGAAACTGCGGGCAATGAGGCCAATCTTGTGTGTAATATATTTGACATAAACGGCACCGCGCCGTTGCAAAAATTTAATTGTAGCGGGCAAATTACAAACCAAACACTGGAAGTATCTGCCCAGGGATATTTAAACGGAAATATTTCGGTAACCCAGGCTTTTAGGTAACATGAGTATTCGAATTGATAATAGCAGTGCCCAGTATAATAAAAACATATCGGGCGTTTCGGGCTGGAGTCTTGGCACGACATACGCTAAGTTTGATATAGCTTATTTTACTGGTCATGACATGATTACGGACGACCAAAACAACCCGCGGCAAACCATTAAGCCCGCTCATTCGGGGTATTATTATTGCACCGAAGGGTATACGCAGGCATCTGACGTGGCGAGCCTAGCAAACTCGCCAACTGGCGCCTCATCAAAGTGGACTCAGAGCTTTTTCACTACACCTTCATATTCATCTTCTGTAAGTTTCGTGGCGAATAACAATAGAATTGATTTCGGAGACGGGTACTTTTCCTTGATCCCCAAGGGCGTTAACAGTATTCATGCGAATTTTAACTTAGAGTTTCCGACAAGAACCAACAGCGAGACAAGGGCTATTACGCATTTTCTGGAAGGTAAGGCTCTCTCGCTGCATAGTGGCGCCGCTAGTGGAATAACTGGATATGGGGGCGAGCCCCAAAACAGAAGCATCACTGGTTTTAACTTCACTCCGTTTTATCCATATGATCAAACGGGGAAATATTTTTGCGATCAATTTAATCATTCATATGTTTTTTATAATGTCAATGATATATCGGCAACGTTTATAAACGATACAAACAGCGTAACCGATTGGGCTTCAAGGCTTATTCCCTCAGGCAATACTTCGGGGGGATGGGAAATTGGAAAAACTTATAAAAAATATGATATTGCACATTTTAGTGGGCACAATATAAAGTCATACAGTGGCTATTTCTACTATAGCGGAGAAAAGCCTACGGTCGCAGCGACAAGCAACGGTCCGTCTGGGGTAAACTCCGAGTGGACACAAGACGCTTTTTTCTTTAAGCCGTCAAACCAGTTCAACATAAACAAAAATATTAGAGTAAACAAGGCAGATTTTAAAAATAGTTTCACTCAACGCCATGAAGATGGTCTCAATCCAAACAGGTTGAAACTTTCCATGACCTTCGATAACAGGAGCAATGAGGAAGCTATGGCAATAAATCATTTTCTTTTAAGCAAAGATGGCCATAAAGTATTTCATTTCGAGGTTCCGCAACCCTATTCTCAATTAAAGAATTTTGTTTGTGAGAGCTGGAACCACGTGGTCAACTTTGATGATAGTCATACTGTACAGGTGCAGTTTGAGGAAAACCCGCTGGACCTAACATTGAATCAGGAGCGTGTGTTTAGAACCGTGTTGCATGAAGCGGACGACCAGTCGCAGCATTTTTTAGCTTCGGCTTATGTCGGGGCGTCAGGGCCAGCTCCAAGGCCTATTGTGGATTTTGGGGCCTTCATGACTGGATTTAGGTCTGGTACTGGGTTTTATTTGATAAACAGTGGTGAGCAGCAAATTATTTCTACATTAACCCTATCTGGCGCACACGCCTCGTCTGGGTTATTCAATTTTAAGGAGAATAGATTTAACTCCGACTTTACGGTAGTTAGTCCGAAGGAGGCGGTTTACGAACTAGACCCTAAGGATAGCGGATTTTTTGAGATAGAATTTGTAACAACTGGAATAACTGGGTCACCATTAGCAGATATTGGGTACGATACAAAGGAGAGTCAGTTAATTATCGAAACAACAGACAGATTTTTCTTCGCCGATCATAGCGGCGACTTGATTATTGATTTGGTTGGCGCCGCAAGGGAAAATGCAGCCCCTGGCGTTCCTAAAAATTTTAGAATTGACCTAGTCGAGGACACATTGAAAGTTACTGGCACATGGGAGTTGCAGGAGCCCTATACTGCCACGGGGGTAAGCCTGCAATGGTCAACTGCATCAAATTTTTCAACAATCGATCACGAATATATTCTAAGGCACGAGCCGACTGGTATATCTACTTTTGAGCACGAAGGTTTGAGTAAAAATACAACTTATTATTATCGGGTTAAAGCTGAAAATATAGATATTGCTGGAGGTAGAAACATCAATTCTTCAGCGTGGGTCACTGGGTTTACAACAACACACGAGCAAGTCCCCCTAGTCGTCAATATAAACAAGCCCATCGATTCTACCATGCATGAAAACCTTAATCTAAGCGGCCTGGCGATGTACAGATTGGCTCAGCTTGGGTATTCTAATATAAATAATTTTTCAGGGGTGCATTTTTTGATAAATGACAATTGCTATATTGCGTCAATGGATCCAGATCTTCCAGCGCTTGACAGCGGGAGAGGCTTAAAGCCGACGACCGCAAATGGCGCATCGGATCCCGCATTGCCGATACTCATAAAGGTATCTCAAAGTGCCGCAATCGTAGGAGCAGCGGGAAAGGGGGGCGATGCGTCGAATCTCGAAACGAAAGCGGCGGCAATTTCTTATGAAGTAGTGGATGACCAAAAGCCCGCTGCGGGACCAGGGATGCATTTAACCAAATCCCAGGCAAGACTAGGGTCAGTGGTAGAATTGGCGGGCATAGGTCCAATCGCAACAAGATCCACCAAGGGAAAAATGGATGGAAAGTATTTATTGCCATACGGGGAGGTTGATGCACTTTCAACGGAAAACCATGTGCCTGAAAGCGGGCAAAACGGCGGTACGGCCCTTTTTATTAATCCAGATTATAGCGTGGGGAATTCCAAGGTTACAATTCAGTGCGAAGGCTTTATTCTTGGTGGTGGTGGAGGTGGTGGCGTCGGGGGAACTCGTTATGATAACTTAAAATTTTTAAAAGGAGCCGCTGCGCCGACACGGCGCGGCTGGATAAGGCCAAGGAGCTCCCAGGAGGGCGATTATGTGAGGCAAAGGCCAAAGAGCAGCCTACAAATGAAATTAGGTTTCCCAGCAATGGGGCATGTTAAGCAGAAAAATTATCAATGGGGTTTTGGTGTGGAGGGCTCTCTTGAGGTAAGGCCAGGTGGTGGTGGTGGTGCTGGAATGGGGGTATCCCGTGAGCTTATTTGGGAGAGATGGGGAACTCGGGGCAATGGGGCGGAGATTGCGATGCCAAACGCTTGGGTTGGTCCACGTGAGCATGGAACTTTGAACTTGATAGGAGATAAAACTATATATATTAAGTTTGCGTCTGAGATGGGTGGCGACGTAGGCGTCTTTGAAAATCCAGAAGGAATGGTGGGTTCATTGGTCGGGGGCTTTGGTGGGGCAGGCTCAACGAAGGTTTTATCCAGGGCTGAAGGGCACATCATACTTCACGATGCTTCTGGGCTAATGTATAGGGGCCATGATGATACTATGAATGAAAGTAATGCTGGAGGCAGAGGTGGTGACGGAGGGAGCTTCGGGCAAGACGGCCAAAACGGACAACATCCTCAACAATTTTTTGCATCAAGATATATTGGACAGAAAGACAGGGGTGCTGATGTTGGCGCCGAGCCAAGAAATTTTGGCTATGGTGGGACGGGTGGATGCTGCATTGATATCCCGAGTGGAGTTATATTGGACTTTGGTCCTAGCGGAAATCTTCCAGCTAGCGGCCAAGACAATAGAAGCGAGGTTGACGCTAAAAATTCGGAACTCACAAGAAACAGCGTTGGCGTTGGGGGGTATATGACACCGAGAATGACCTCCGCAACCACAAGTGATAAAAATGACGTGGTTCATAGCTACACGAACAAGGCCGCACTTGGTGAATTATATGGTGACAGTTCGAGGCATTATAATATTTCTGGAGTTTTGGGCGCTGGCAACGATGGCGCAGGTACGGTTAACGCCATGAATGGGACTTATCCAGCGTGGAAAGCTTTCGCTCGAGAGATAGACGGTGATTTTACAAGTTACGCATTGTTTGATCAGGGAGAATTCCCGTATTATCTCATTTATGATTTTGGAAAAGATAACCCCAGGGCCGTGAGGAGTTATAGTATAACCAGTGCTGGTGCCAGTTTCAGCTATTACAGTACCGATGCACATGCAAAGACTGTCCTGGGTGAAACTTTTGCGCCTATTGGATGGGAGTTGCAGGCTAGCAATAAGCAAAGCGCCCTTAAGGATAGTGACTATGTTATTTTGCATGAAGTAAGAGTGAGTGACAGTATGGGCTCTATCTCTCAACCTGGATTAGTCTCAAGGACTAATAGGCCGATGGGAACCAGTAAAACTGACGACGCCGCAACTAGCAATTACATTAGTATTCCTGGGTTAATCAGAAGATACGAGCTTGACAATGTGGCGCCATATAGATACTATAGATTAAAGATATTAAGCGCGGAAGGATATCAGAACAAGGTTAAGATTGCTGATTTCGGACTAAGGGATGGGAATAATTCATATGCTGGATTTATAACTTTAAGATAAAATGGGAGAAGAAACTAAAAGAAATGTAAGGTTGGTCTCGGCACCCGAGCCAATAAGCACAAAAAAGCTTCAGGATGAGATTATCAGCCTTGAGCCAAGTACGGTTTTGGAGATGTTTGAGCTTGAGCTTGGGCGTTTTAGCGGGAAATCATTTAGGTTTCATCCAGGAACAGTTTTCAAGGGAAACTTAGTTTTTGATGAAAAAGTTTACCATGCGCTTCCTATTGAGGTTGATCAGTTTGAGGTGAAGGGGGATGGCTCCCTGCCGCGGCCGCATTTAAGGGTTTCAAACGTGGATGGAGTTATATCTAATATAATGGAGGGCTATGATGACTTTGTTGGCTTAAAAATAAAGAGGATAAGAACGTTTTTAAAGTTTATTGATAGTAAAAATTTCAGACATGAGGAGAATCCGTTTGGTGCTCCAGATCCAACTGCTAGGTTCCCAGACGATATTTATGTCATCAATCAAAAAGTTGCGGAAAATAAAAATTTAGTTGAGTTTGAGTTAGTTTCCCCCTTAGAAATGGATACCGTCAAGCTGCCTGGAAGGCAGATAATCTCAAATTATTGCACATGGGTTTATCGTGGAAACGGGTGTCATTATGGCAATTCCTTTGTTCGGCCACCAAAAAAATTCTTTCCCTCTGATTCATTACAGGCGCGCGGCGATCCAATAGCTGATGAAAAAGACAAGGAATTTGTTTCTACGAAGGGATACGGATTTTCCACGGAGGGTAACGCGACTTGGCAGGACGATTTTACTACTCCATTTGTCGATTCTGGAATTTATAATCGTACTGGAGTTTACTCTAGTGGAGATTATGTGCGAATAGGTAGCGCGGAAAGCCAGGAGGTTACAATGTTTTTCGTTGCAAAACCCACGGGATATGCCGTTACTTCTGACGGGGGCTCTGATTTTTTCAATATCTCTGGCTCGGATCCAAGGATTGATACAGAAAATTGGGTACGAGATCAGTGCTCAAAAACTCTAAGCGGGTGTATGTTAAGATTTGGATCATGTAATGCGGGCTTGCCGTTTGGGGGGTTTCCAGGTACAGATAGGTTCAAGTTTTAATAAATGGACGTAAATTTTAAAAAAATAATAAAAACTCATGCAGAGTATGTTGACGGCGAAGAATGTTGTGGATTTTTAGGACTTGATAATTTATATAGCCCAAGAGTATTGCCGTGCGATAATATACATATAGACAAAAAAAGATTTTTTGAGATTAGCGCTGACGATTTTTTAAAGTATAAAAAAAAATTCAATATACTTGCCACGTATCATTCTCACCCAACCGCTGGTTGTCAGCCGTCTGAATACGATAAGGTTATTTCTGATGAATGGGCTCTTCCGTCTTATGTTTATTCAGTAAAGGCTAAGGAGTTTTTTCTTTATTTTCCGAAAACCTACAGGCCGCCAGAGCTGCTGGGCAGGGTTTATGTGAGCGATTTGCAGAATTGTTTTAGATTTGTTGTAGATTATTACAACAAGATAAACGCTTTGGGTTTTATGGATTTTAATTACTGCTTGGATAAAAATGGGGACAGGTTTGGGGAAAAAACGATATATACAATAAAAAATTTCATAAAAAAGAACAAATTTTATGAGGTTGGCGAATTTCAAAAGCATGATTTACTGCTATTTGAGACGAATTCAACGGGATTTTCTCATTTCGCAGTATTTATTGGTGACAATAAAATTGTTCATCACGAAAGAAAGAGGCTGTCTACCGCCACGATGCTAGACGAAAAAAGCATTAAAAACATTTTTAAAATTTTCAGAAATCCTAAGCTTAGATCATAAAAAGGTGTATATCTATTTTAGGTAAAAGGTATGAAGAAGCTTATATTTCATGGTCACTTAGCGCAAGAATTCGGGAAAGAGTGGGAGTTAGATGTTGAGTCCCCGATGGAAGCTCTGCGCGCAGTAGAAGCTAATACTGGTAAGCTAAGGAGTTTTTTGATAAATAAGTGTCAGGAAAACATAGGCTTCATGCTTAAAATTGAAGATGAGGCCATATTAAATAAGCAGGAACTGTACTGCAAAAATCCAAAAGCAAAAATATATCACTTTATGCCAGTAATCCAGGGTAGTGAGTTTATTACTTGGACTGCGATTTTCAAGGCTATACTTTATGCGGTCATCGCAGGTTTGATAATGCAGATGCTTTTTAAGCCGCCCAAACCTTCAGAGGAAAAGGGAACGAAATCATTTCTATTCACTGGGGCGGAGAATGTCGCCGCGCAGGGCATTCCAGTTCCGCTTGGATATGGAAGATTGAAAGTTGGGTCCAGGGTTGTGAGCGCACAAATGCGACACTATCCGTTGCCAAAAATTGATTCCGCCACTGAAAGCTCTGAGGGTCTGGAGTTTAACAAGTGGGGCCAGATAATAAATCTATCAGGGCCACATAAGGACTTTCAGGTGTCTACGGAAGTTAGGTCAATTATAACCCCTCGCGGGGCCTTTAATCTGAAGGCTAGACTCGGGAAGACAGATCCAGGAGACTGAGCATGGGCGAAGGAACTAAAGACGCAGGAGTAGGAAGGCGCGCACAGGGAAATTATGTGCCGTATCTAGAGAGGCTAAAGGAGGCTCTGGGCACTGAGAAAGCTGAAGTGGGGCGCACTCCGCCAATCGATTCATTCAATAAGGGGACGGATGATGAAGATTATTTCGAATCTGCGTCAGTTGCAAGAATTGTAGATGTGATTTGCGAAGGTCCAATTGAGGGTTTTGCGGATAAAAATGGAGATTCGATAAAATTTTTCCCTCAAAACAGGATGGATAATATTGATTATCTCCAATCTGTTTATTTAAACGATGTGCCCGTGGTAAACAGGGAAAACGGAACCTTTAATTTTAGAATTTTTGATGCGGATTTTCGCAGGGGCATGGTCGACCAGGCGCCACTTGGGGCGGGCTATGGGACTACTGGGCAAACAACCCTCCTTAGATCGCTTTTAGTGCCAGCCAATAGTTGGAAATACAGCAACACCAACCTGGCAAAATACATTTTCCATGAAGCCGCTCATCTTAGAACGGGTAGGGAAATGAATGCGGACTGGAGTGCTAATGGTCCTAGTACTGGTGCCGAAGGTAGCCTTAGGGCGATGCAGAGGAAAATGGTTGAGACGGTTGAAGGCGAGGAAAAGTGGAGGGCCAAGGAGACACTCGCGAGAAACCTCCCGAGTCAAGCGTTTAGAACTCTTCGAGAAGCCGAAAGACACTGTTTCCCAATTTCCCATGTAGTTACAAATCCACTAGTGGAGGCGGTTACGGTTAATATTATCATACATGTTTTGAGTGCAACACATGTTGGAAAAAGGTCAACCGCGGTCATCGAAAATGAAGCTCACTTTATGATCTATGTTGGAAACGAGGGGGAGGTTAATTTACTTACTCCCCCATTGTTTGAGGTTACAGATCCATTGCCTGGTGGTAGCGCCAAGGGTGTCTGGACACCTGGCCAGCTGCTTGTTAATGATGCAGGTGGCTATTTTTTGAGAAGAATTAAGGGCTTAGCCACAAGTGACTATATTTTTGAAAGTCTTATACATTTGCCGCCAAATCCGAATAAAAGAAACAGAATTATAAAGGTTTTTAGGATAGATGCAGATATGGGGTACAAGGTCGCCGCGCCAGTCTTGACTTGCAGCTTGCATTCAGTGACGGAATTTACCCCTTATAAGTTAAGTTATCCTCATTCCGCATTAATTGCCTCAACAATAGACGCTAGATCGTTTGCCGATATCCCCAGCAGAAAATTTGATCTGAAGTTGCAGAAAGTTCGTGTTCCGTCAAATTACATTCCAGATACAAGGGAATATATCCAAAACTGGAATGGAAGATTAAAGCAAGCATCTGATTCGAGTTTGACCGATGACGTTGACATGATGGTGTCGATGCTTACCAGGCAGCCCGTACAAATTCAACAAAATAGCAATTTGGTGAAAATAAAGACTGCGGTAAAGAGATATGGTACAGGTAGTATATTTTTCCCTTCCTCGCTAGGCAAGACGATGACAGGAGATCCTGATCGAGCCGCAGATGGAACGCGAGATATAGATAAGGTATTACGGTTAAGGGGCCCCCTTGGCTCGAAAAAGTCAATGATTACTCGGGAAGTAGTTAATCACAGGGGCGAGAGCATTGGGAGGCAAACTCTTCAAATTGGAGATTTTGGTTTTAGTGATTTTACTATTGAGTTTTATGTAAAGGTGTCTGCGACTCAAGTTTCGACAATGTATGCACTTAATGGTGGTGCCGCCGAAACCTATGGCGACAGGAAACTCGGGAAAGTTTTGATCGCGTCGGATCAAAATGCGTCAACAGGGCACGGTTTCACTCCAGACGTTAGTGGAAAAGATGAGGTTGGGGAATTTATCGATATGGCTGGTATTGTCTTACCCGAGTTTACCTATTCAAACTCAGCGGGCTCGCAGATTAAAGATGAGGCTAAGGGGATTATAAGGTCTGGGTGGAGAGTGGAAATTGGCACGGGTCACGTTGGCAAGGGGGACAATTTCATTGGCAATATTCATTTCCAGCATTTTACTACTGGCGGATACATACTGAAACGTGGCGGGACATATGACGTTAGGCAAGAGAAACAAACAAAAAAGATGCTTGATATTAGAGCTGATGTTAATGTGGCAGACGACGCGTGGCATCACGTTGCAATCGTCAAGCAGAGCGGGGAGATTAAGATTTTTGTTGACGGGGAGTCGAAAACACTGAACACCGTTGGGGGAGGTGTATCACCTAAGCCTGAGCACAGATATTCCACTGGAATTGACTTTGCTATCGATGGATTTAGGTATTTATCAAGCAGAGGTCAGGGTGAGGGCGGATTAGACTTGGTGGGCAGGGGGGAAATTTCAATTGGCGGTGGAAGTGGTGGAGACGCGGGCTTTAGAAATAATTATTATGGAAGGGAGAGGCTTAATACCTTTAACGGTTATCTGGATTCTATACATATCGTCAGGAGAGCTAAGTATACAGATAATTTCGATACAGTAGAACATCCCAATGGTGGACACGGCGCGTTTCCAGATCAGCTCGGTGATTTAGTCGGTAATGAAATCCCTTCACTGGTATATTTGGAGTGTGACGGAGACAATGACTCTACAGATATATTCGATTCTGCAACACAATTGGTCGATATGCGGTTTCAGACTGGATTTTCAACAGACCATGGCGGCGGACTTTTGCAATGGACGGATAATCCAGCGTGGATATTTTATGATTTGATGACAAATACAAGATATGGACTTGGAAAGTATAATGTCAAGCCAGATGCGGTAGACAAATGGAATTTGTATGAAATTGCAAAATATTGCGATGAAAAAGTCGTAACTGGATTTCAGTCAAAACATACTCCGAGAAGATTTACAGTTACCCCAGGAAGCAGCATAATGACCATTGAGGGTTTTAGTAACCAGTCTGAATTTGAGAGGGAATTTCCAGAATATGAGACTATAGCAATTTATGGGTTGGATGATAATCGGGGACCCGTCCACAGAAGAATAAAATATATGAGAACCGCCTCTACGGAGGAGACGCCTAACATCCAATTGACTCCAAATGTGGGCTACGGCAAAAAAAGGACAAGCGGCGATCATCTCAATCAGTTGATTAGTTACCTGGGGGATAGCGGGCCTGACTCTCCTGGTTCTGCAAAAATACAACTGGTTAGGCTTTTATCTGTAGAGCAGGCATTTTTAATACAGCCAGACTTGGTGGGAAAAATTTATTCACTCAAACTAAGGCTTGCTGCTGGCACCGACAGCACAGAGGGCGGCAACGCAACAACCAGGGCAGCTTCAATAAAACAGCTTGTATTGGATTATATCGAAGATCCTGCAAATGCTGGCTCAGCAGTCTTTAACGAGTTTGAAAAGGGGGTCGAAATCAATAGCACAAGCGTTTCAGGTTCTTGCGCAGCGGAATTTGAGTCATCCTACGACATTCTTGAACCAAGATTTACCGCAAACTTATATTTACAATCTTCAATGGATGCCTATAAGACTTTGAACGATTTAGCCTCGGTATTTCGCGGCATGACTTACTATGCCTCTGGTTCGGTGTTTGCCTCGTTTGACAAGAAAAGGGATCCAGTAATGATGTTTACAAACGCAAACGTTAAAGATGGCATTTTTAATTATGCTGGCTCGGCGAAAACCGAAAGGTATACCGTGTGTACGGTTCGTTTTCAGGATAAAACCGAAGATTTCAAGCAAAGAATTGAATATGTGGAAGATCCAACGGGAATCTCAAAGTTTGGCTTGGTAGAAAAAGACTTAGTTGCGTTTGGTTGTACCTCGAGGGGACAGGCTCACAGATTGGGCAAATGGTTCCTGATAACCTCCCAAATGGAAAATGAAACCATTGCTTTTGTCGGTGGTCAGGAGGCGAGTTTTTTAAGGCCAGGTGATGTTTTCAAGGTAATGGATAAAACCAAAACCCAGTCAAGGTATGGTGGCCGAGTTGTCGCCATTGATGGAGATACCATAACCATTGACAAGGAAATTTCTCATGATGACAAGCTAAACATCGCAGGCTCCGTAATAACCCTGTCAGTTGCGAGAGGCTACGAAACCTCCGAAAGCCTAGATGTAAAGACGAGAATAGACCTAGACGAAGATGGCTTTTTTGATGAAACAAGAACCGTGTCCGATCGCGATATTGCTAACTTAAGAAGGGCGCAAGTTGCTGAATTTATAATTTCGTCTGTTGAACAAAACGCAAATGTTCCTACGGAGCACACCGTGCTCAGGATTAATAAACCAGGCAATGGTGAGCCTTCTGGTTTGGCAAAGGTCAAGATCGGAACTTCGTGGTCGATAAAAAACTCTGATGACGCATTGCTGATACGGGGGAAATTTTATAGAACAATTAATATCAAGGAAAATTCTGTATCCGAATATGAGGTTGTGGGGCTAGAGTATCATCCAGAAAAATTTGACATAATTGATAAAGAGGGCAAGCTTCGAGCAAGGACAGCGAAAAAAGTTAAGGAAGTAGCGGTAGAGACAGAATACCTTCCTCCTCCTGACGTTACTGGCGTTAGTGTTGATTTTGGGGATGGGTTTGAGCTTGATGGTACGGAGACAGAGCCCCCAGAGGGAACGGAGGGGGGCGGCACGATGCCTGCTACTGATTCTACTCCATCAACAGATCCCCTTGCCGACGAAAATGAACCGCCACCCCAGACAATGGGTTCGCGTTATCCGACTGAGAAAAAGCGAAGTTTAAACGGGGAGAGAAAGGGCAAGAAGCCAGCTCCTACCGAAAGTCGGGTAGCACATATAAGTTGGGATTCTGTGCCTAAGGCTGCTCACTACGAGGTGCGTATCACAACACGCGAAAATAATTTATCCCTTAAGGAAGATCTTGGCGTCTCAGCGAAAGATCTTGGACCGAAGACAACAGTCATAAAGGTGAAGGCAAAAACCCCCGTAAGTCTAAAGCCCGATGGAGAATTGGCGGAAGATGAGCCCACGGTTGAAAATACCAGTGTAGTTGTTCCAGTTGGAGATGTCCAGGGGGAAGTTGAGGTGGTTGTGTTGGCCGTGGATGAAGAAGGTAATAAAAGCGAAAATGAAGATGTTGGAGATCCGTTTGCAGACGCGGTCGAAATTGACAATAAACTTGATGGAGGGGAGACTCCATAATGCCACCGATTAAGACATCCGTATTCATTCCCCCAGTTGATTATCAGGCTGTGACTGGTAAAAGCTGGAGTATAACGGGCATGAAGATTGGTGGTGCCCATCAGGATGCCGCGCTAACTTCCAACACTACGGGCCTAGCCTTCAAGTGGCATGCCGCATCGCTTGTGACGGACGACGATCCTATTGGAATTGCGGCAACTGGTATTTATAGCGCAAGCGGGCAATATCATTCCCGTGACCTTAATATTGACTGGAAGCTTTTACATCCGAGACAGATTGGGGTTGGAACTGCGGAACAATTTCCAGTTTCCAGAAGTGCTCTCAATGATACATACCTTGACGGTTTTGAGATTAATGTCCTTGATATGGATGGCAACCTCAAGACGGGAATAAATTATATTGATGATGGAAGTATATCCGTTGTCAATATTTTATCTGGTGGCAGTGGCTATGTTAAGCCAGTTATTAGCGTCGTTGGCGATGGTACTGGGGCGTTTGTTACTGGCTATACTGCGGGAACGGGAGTGTCTTCGACAAGTGGGGGTCCGATAGCGGAAGGAGTCACCTTTACGAGCGGAGGTAGCGGGTTTGGTTATGTCACTGGAATATCGCGCTTGGAGATTTTCAGTGGCGGCTCAGGCTATACCAGGGCTGGTACTACTTTCACCATAATTGACGAGTCAGGTAATGGTGCTGGCGCTGCAATTCAAATTCATGAAACGGGATTGGGCAAAAGGTATGGCTATCATGAAGACACCAGTATACAAATCTCCCAAGCGCTAAACTCGAGAATATTTGGTGAGCCGACCAGGAAGTACCAGGTTGAAGTTATTTCGCAGGATTATTTCGGAATAAGGGCTACTGGAAGAATTATTGTTGATTGTCCCGCGCCCACGCTGGGAGGAGTTTCCATTATGGAGGCGAGCGACAAGATCGTTTTTGGGTTCACTTCGCCGACTGGAAATATTTTAAAGAAAAAAGCGTTTGAAGATATAAGCCTGGAGGGCATCCAGATTCATAGGGGAACGCGTAAAGATTTTGAAATTATAACTGGCGAGCAGCAGGGGTCTACTTTATTTCATGGAGTTGGCATAGGGTCGGGCCCCCGCAGACTGCGAGGCTTGGCACCCCATGGCGACCAAGCGGGAGGGGTTGAGCTTGGTAGTGAGTTCTTTTCTGAAGAGGAAAGATTTAGCGGTTTTTATTACAAGTTTTTACCAGTAGACGCTTTTGGTACGGGCGTTGCTGTCGGGACTGATACTGCCGTAAGGATATCTGATGAATTTTACAAGCCCGAAATTCCCGCAGACTTTAAGCTGATTGTTGAAAAAGATGAGACAATCGGAACGGACATCCTGGGTAATACGATCACAAATACTTATTTAAGCTGGAAAAAAGACAAGGCGTTTACGGCGAAAGAGTATGAGGTTGTGGTGGAAAGTGTTTCTGAAAAGGACTCTCATGTTATTACGCTGTCTGCTCCGAATGTTTCAGGTATCGACTTTATGTTAAGCGGATCGGGAGCTTCGCGTGCAGACTTGGATGAAAGAGCAACTGTTCAATTAGGAGATTTAAGAAGCAGAAAAATATTTGATGTGTTTACCCCTTATGGCGCAAAGGGTATAGCGTGGGCGGAGCACACCGTCTTCCTTGATCATAATTATTTACCGAAGATTGGAGATAAGTTTGATAACATCGATATTGCGGAGGTTCCCGCTGGTAACTCGGAGAGTGGGTATCTTTATTGGACTGGCGCTCAAAAAACTGGAAACCCATTTGGCGAAGGGCAGGGAGGTAATTCTGCTACCACGAAATATGTTGGAGATGACGGTTTTCTTGCAGGGCAAGGCAAGGCTCTTCTCGTAAAAAGAATTGGAAATGAGATTGTAACAGAATATGAGCCAAGAACAAAAATCCCAACTAGAGCTGGTTCTGATTATTCATTTAAAGTACGTTCCGTTGGTGATCATGGCGAATATTCCAACTATAGTGAAAAGGTTAATTTTACAGCTAGTGGTTCATCTAGTCACTTTGTGTTTGACCCAAGCAACGTCCAATTGAGGGTTGGTGGCACGGGTGACATAACTATTGAGGGCCCGTTTGTAACAACGCTTGGAGGTAGTGGAATAACGGCTAAAGGCACTGGCGTGGTGGTGGTGGGCGGCATAGACAATAGGGTTACTGGCGAGCTATCTGCTATCGTTGGCGGGTCTGGAAATAGAATACAGGGTGAGATTGATTCTCCTGGGCAGTATCCTGAGCAATTGTTTTGGGGCCCAGAGTCCTCTTTTATAGGCGGCGGACTTAGAAACATAATTTCTGGAACCCGTAACGTTTTAGTTGGCGGAGAAAATAACTTGATATCTGGAGATGCTCAAGGAATGGTGGGCGGTTATAGTAATATAATATTCTCACTGCATCCGCATGATTTTGCCGCACGAGGATCGGGAGATCCTGGCGGTGATACATTCGGAACAGTTATTAGGGAAGATTCTTTTATCGGGGGAGGTGCAGAAAACACTCTGTCTGGGTATGGATGTGTTATTCTTGGTGGTGCTGATAACAATATTGGTATACAGGTGACTCCCAATCAGGCGAGCGCTGCTCATACAAATATCGCCAATCCGACTATGGCGGGGAGAAATTACACTTACTATGCCGCGATTGCGGGCGGCAGGTCGAATCAGATTTTTGCGCCATATGGCTTTATTGGTGGAGGGTGGAACAACATTATTTGGGAGGGCACGAACGCCGCAAATCAAAACTATGCCACAATAATTGGCGGTAAGTATAATACGATCAGCGGAAAGAGTCAGGGTTCTGTTATTCTTGGTGGACAACATAACTGGATTGGTGATGAGGTTGCTACAGGGAGTTCTTTGAATTCTATAGTTGGTGGAAGCTACTCCAGGGCTCGTGCAGCAAAGAGCATTGCATTGGGGACTCTTGCGTATGCCGATCACCAAGGATCAATGGTACTGGCAGATGGGCAGGGGTTGAACGAGGGCGCAATAAAGACGGACAGCTCAAATCCTAACTTTCAATTAAAGGGGAGCGTAGCTCAGGATTCTTTGAATTTATTTTTTAATGGCGGAACGTGGTTTCGGAATGGGCATATATATACTTCTGGTGATGTAACAGTTTCTGGAGACTTAACCGTCAAGGGCAGTTTTACTTTGGGAGATGCAACGACTGATACGCTAACATCTGTCGGAGAAATAACTGTAACTGATTATATTTCTGGGCTGAGCGGATATTTTGGGAAAGTGGGGATTGGTTCATCGACAATTGATGAAGAGGCAGTCCTCCAAGTGACTAAACCTGACGTAGCGGATCCCTCGAGAACAGAAGTGGCGAGGTTTATGGCTATTACTGCCGCTGGTAACACAAATTCAAGCCTAAGAGTTTCTAGCGCTGTTGCTGGAAGTCAGACATCTGGCAGATACGTAGATTTGTCAGTATTTGATCATAATCCCACGTCGAGACCATTGATCCTACAGAGAAATGGGGGCCAAGTTGGAATCGCGACCTCTCTGCCTGATGGGGCGACACTAAAGGTTAATGGTGCTGCCAGTATAACAGGCGAGCTCAAGGTCGCTGGTCAGGGTAGGTTCGCCGACCACGTGTACGTGACTGCCAACGATAAGGGCTACAATCTTGCTACCACTGCTGGCGTCGTCTTTACCGCGCTAAAAGCGGACGCTGGGAACCTGGTACAACTGGGGTACAACGCAGTGGCCAATTACCGCACCAACATCATTGGCGATGGCATAACGTTCGCTCCGCGGGATGTGATTGGCCAAGAGTTCCAGCAAATGATGATCACTGGAGACGATAACATTGGCTCCAATGGCCGTGTTCTCATCGGCGAAGGTTATGGCGGCGCTGGAGCAAAGTTGACGGTTAGCGGCGACACAAGCATAACGGGAGAACTTCGCGCTGTCGGGAGTGGATTGTTTGTTAGTGATGGTGGCGGAGACACAACAGGGTATAGGGTTGGAATAGGCACTACAAATCCATTGTCTGGCCGATTGTCTGTATTAGGCAGTGGGTATTTTGCTGACGGCATTGTTTTTGGAGATGGGACTTCACAAACTACTGCGGGTGGTGCTGGTGGTGGAAACTTTGACGGCGCAGGGGCTGCTGGATATGTTGCTAGTTTTACGGATAGCGACACGTTGCAAACAGGAGGACTTTATAATCTGGCTGGTGGAAATGTGGGCATTGGGGTGATTACTCCAGAGGCCATGCTTCAGGTAAATGGTGACACAAGTATATCAGGAGAATTAAGCGTAAAGAATAATACATATTGGTTGGATCCAGACAGTACTGACATAATTGCTAGACTGCATGACAGTAGTGACGACGGAGTTTTTGATGTTTATCGAAACAATTCACCAACAATAAGGTTGCACGGTAATGGCGATTCTTTTATCAAGGGAGGGGCTGCTAGTTTAGTTGGAATTGGTACGGATACTCCAACAAACGCTTTTCATGTCAAAAAAGACATTGATGATTTTATAGTCAAAATAGAAAATGATGGAAACGCTGCTGCTGCAGGCGGATTACATCTAGATACCAGATGGAATGTAGAAGGAAACTATCCTCTGAAAGTTACTACAAATAGTGAGTCAAAAAGCTTGTTTGCTATTGATGCGATAGGTAGAGTTTTAATTGGAGGTGGGGTTGGGGGAGATTTAAGCGCCATGTCTACGTTGGGCGGAAATACTCTGCTCACGGTTAGTGGTGATGCCAGTATAACAGGAGAACTTCGCGTTAACAGAAGCGGCTTGTTTGTCGGCGATATGGGTGGCGATGATCTGACTAGGTATAGAG
>NZER01000219.1 GCA_002690445.1 Candidatus Pacearchaeota archaeon | reverse complement strand
TCGTGATACTCGGCCCGCAGGTCCTTAAAGATTTCCGCCGGTGATCGCAGCGATTTTATTAGCGTTGCGGCGTTTTCGCTCATCGCCTTGAAAGCATCTTTTTTATCCAGGTCGGCGATGAGTTTTCCGGTCTCTGCCAGGGCCGCGTTGAAATCTTCCAGGGCCTTACCGGTTAAACCGGAGCCGAGTTTTTCAAGTTTTGCCAGGGCCGCCGCTCTGCCGGTGAGTCCAGAGATCTGCTCCTCCAGCTTGTTGTTGTATTTTGTTATCTGATCGAGAATTTTCGTTAATCCGGTATCGCTGCCAGAATTATTACCAGACTCACTGTTTAAAAGTTTGTTGAGCCAGCTGCGATCTTTGTTGGCGTATTTGTCCGCCATTTTGTTTATTTCAGCGTCTAATTTTGCGATGTCTTCGTCGAGGTCCGCCGCTAAATTTTTATAGGAAAATCCGAAAAGTTCATCGAGATTTGTAGCGGCTCCAGCTATTTTGTAAAGTGCTGACTGAAAACTTAGGGTTTGCGATCTCAAAACCGCCATTTTAATTCCGGCCATTTCGATCTCATCGCTCAACCCTATAAAACCGCCGGATATTGTGGTCAGCATACCCCGCATATTTTCTTTAAGTCCGTCCCCTTCGGTGGCCATTTCCACAAGATTTGTGATTATGGTTGTCAATACAGGTGCCAGTTGTATTGTCGCTACCTGGGCGGCACCCTCAAGGACCGCTTTTAATCTGGTCATCGCATCGTTGGCGGCGGCGACTTTGGCGTAATCCATAAGCGAAAAGGTTTTGCCGAGTTTGTCGGCCTCGGCGCCAATTTTTTCGATTCCGGCCCGGCCCTCCATCAGCAGGTTTAGCATATCTTTGCCGGCCCTACCGAACAGGTTTTGCGAAACGGCAAGTTTGTCGGTTTGGGTTTGCAGACCGCCCATTGCGTCGGCGATGGTTTTAAATTGTTCGGTGACGGACATCTCCATCAGGTTCTCGCGTTTTAGGCCGAGTTTATCCAGGGCGTATTGCGCGGTCTTTGCCCCCATGTCGATATCGCCGAGTCCCTTGGCCAGTCTTTGCAGACCTTTGTCCAGGGCCTCGGAGCTGGCGCCGGTTATCTCTGCGGCATGGCGCAGACGGATAAGGTTTTCGGTCGTCTCGCCCAGCCGGATCGCTAATTTGCCGGTTTTATCGATGTTGCTCATCGTGCTTTTGAGCAGCATTCCCAGCCCGCCGATTCCGGCGGCGGCGACAATACCCGAACCGATCCCGACAAGCATTCGCCTGGTCCGTTTAGCGGAAGCTGAAAAGCGGTTAAGGGACCGCCGGCCCGATCGCATCTTCTTTTCAAAGATGCCGGTCCGGGCGATCAGGTTAACGGCTAATGTTGAAATCGCGGCCATGTATTAAGCTTTCTGGAAATTTTTGAGAATGTTTTTGAGTTCGTTTTCGGTTTTCGGCTGCATCGGTTCAAAGTTCGGTATAAAATCGGTGATCTTTAATGGCTGCTGTTTTGCCGATCGCCAGGTATTGGCCATCGTCATGGCGATGATCGCTGAACGGATGTCAGCTCGCTGCTCGCCGAATGGTTCGATCTTGGAAAATGCCATCCATTCCGAAAGTTCCCGGCTGTCGATCTCTTTTAATAATTGACCGACGGTTTTGCCCAGGTGTGCGGCTAATCTGAAATAGAATCTTCGCTCTGGACGGCTTCGGAGTTTTTTACCATTTCCTCGACGTCGGTATCGGTAATGCCGGAAAGTCGCTGGGCGACCTCATAGATCCGATCGAGCGGCCGACATGATTTCTTGCCGAGTTTTTCGATATCGGCGGCGGTGAATAATCTGTTGCCTTTTTCATCGCAGATAACCAGGCCGCATAATCTGGCGCGGACGTTGGCCATTTTGGTTTGCCGGTCTTTGCCGATGCCGGTAAAAAGCGATTCCTCGAAACTGTCGCGTTCGGCTCCGCTAAGCGTCCGGACGCAAACACTGCCGGACCATTCCGGGACCTCGACGGTCTCGATTTGCAGATCATCGGCGTTTAAAATCTGTTCTTTGTTGAGCATGTTATTTCTTCCTTTTTTTATGCGTTTCTTTTTTTTATGCGACGTCGGTATAAGTCGGTCCGGCGGTCAGCTTAAGGGTTATCGATTGTGTAACCTTGCCATCGTATGGCGCCCCGATCGTGGCTGATTTGATGTAACCGTTACATGCCCAAGTCGAAGTGTCGGTGAATGTGACCGTCCATGCCTCGTCGCTGCCGCCGATATTGCCCATGACTTCGTTGCATGTTCCGCCCGATGAGCCATCGTAACAAACATCAAACGTTATCTCGCCTGCATCGATCATACCAGCTGCGAAGGCTTTGTATCGACTGGTCGAGTCGGAACTGGTTAGATCGATATCATCTACCGTCGGGCCGGAAATTGATATGTTCATTACATGGGCCGCGTCGCCGGATAATGTCGACGCGCCCGCCAGGGTTGTCCCGAACCCGGTAATTCCATCTGCCATTTTGGTTTTCTCCTTAATTCTTTAGAGTAGATTGTGTTTTTTTATGCGACGTCGGTATAGGTAGGCTCGCCTGTGAGTTTGATTGTGATCGTCGATGTAACCTTGCCATCGTATGGCGCCCCGAAAGTGGCTGATTTGATATAGCCGTTGCAAACCCAGGTCGACGTATCGGTAAATGTTATTGTCCATACCTCGTCGGTGGCGCCGAAGTTACCCATGACATCGTCGGCGGTGCCGCTGGCCGAGCCGTCATAACAAACATCAACGGTTATCTCGCCTGGGTCGATCATACCGGCGACATAGGCTTTGAACCGGTTGGTTGAATCGGAACTGGTTAGATCGATATCATCTACCGTCGGACCGGATATTGAGATATTCAGGACATGGGCGATCGTGCCGGTAGTCCCGCCGGCTATAGTTGTCCCGAACCCTGTAATTCCATCTGCCATTTTTATCTCTCCTAAATTTTCAAAAAGTGAAATTTTGTTTTTGCGCAATAAAAAAAGGGCCGGCAACGTTGCCGACCCTTTGGTCTGTTTTTTTTGTTCTTAGTTATTAAGTGGCTTCATGGAACCAGACGATAAAGTCCAGCATTTTGCCATAAACTTTTTTGCTGTCTATCCATTTGAAAGTGTCCAGTTCGTTATCTAAAGCGATATTGTCGATGGCCCTGGTGTTTACGGTGCCGGAATAGCCATCGAGGCATTTGCGAACCGTCTCGGCTAACTGGCGGCTCTCGGCGTAGGTCTCCGCCCAGCAGTTGACCTGGAACCTCGGATTCGCCAGCGATATCGGGCCGCCGGCTGTATGCGTTCTGGCCCCGGAAATTTGCTGGAAAGTAACTGCCGGCAGATCTGCGGTCTGGTAAACGATCGCCGGATAGATCCTCGCGCCGACGATCGCTTCGGTGTCGGCGTCGCCATCTAAGATCGTAAATAGGGCCGTCTCGATGGTAGTGTCACCGACGCCGGCTAAGTGGGCCATCGTTATCGCCGACGGAGTCGATTCGACGCTGTTGATTGTGTCGGTTATATAAAACTCGTACCAGTTGGCGTCATCGAGGCCGGTTTCGGTTATATCGCCGTTGCCGGAGCGGGTATTTCCGGTGGTCCAGGTTGTGCCGTTTCGCAGCCGATAATAAAGCTGGATCGTACCGGTTCCGACAACTGTAACCGTTATCGAATCCTGGTCGCCATTATCGACCGCCGCCGAGATCGTCGGTGCCGTCGGTAAAGTGACGTTCAATAAAACCCCGCCGGTGGCCAGGGCAACTACACTATTGGAGAAAATAGCCATTTTATATTTGTACCGAAACTGTCTTTTGCGGCGTTGTTGCCGAAGGTGTTACTTCCATGATCACCGTCGTGGCGTCCTCGGCATCGAGAACCTCGTAGGTTCCAGGCGACCCGGATTTATCCTGCCATTTTCCGCCGGCCCAGGCGCCCATTATTTTTAGGATTTTTTCGACCGTCCAGGTTCCACCTTCTGTTAAACCGGTGTCGGCCATCAAGGCGGTGACGATTCCCGCAGCGGATGTCGGTGTGGCGGCCAGAACATGAGTAACATTCACATCTGCATAACCGACGGAATGAATTTGTACTCTGTCGTCATTTGTCGGCGTAAAACTAAAGGCCCTGTCAACTGTGATCTCTTTATTGCTGCCATCATAATTTACAATTCGGCGAATCTCGGTAAGTAAATCAGTGACATCTGTTACGGAGACAAGCATTCCGTTATAGGCATCGTTTGCTGTTTCTCCGGCATCTAACCTAAATACCGTTGTTGTCTCTGATCCCCAACTCGAAACAAGCGTATTGAGGTTGCCTACCAAACCTCCATAGGCGGCCGGTTGCATAACAGCGACATCGTTCGCTGCCGGTGTAAATGAAAATGGCCTGCTAACTGTTATTACTCGACCGGCTGTATAATTTGTAATTAGCCGAACTTCGCTATTGCCATCGCCGGCGTCTGTAACCGCTATATATTCGCCAACATAAGCATCGGCTGTGCCAACAAAGGCGGTTGAAAGTGTAAACTGTGTCGTCGTACTTCCAGCACCGACCAGGCCGACCGCGGCGCCCATAAGCTGAACATCTGCCTGGACATCTATCACCTCTGTATCAATATCGATATCTGTGTCGTTTGCGTCATCGCTGTAAACTTGTATTCGTATCTGCTCGGCGGATTTCACAAGATAAGGCCCGAACTTCATCCAGAAAATCGTATCGGCAGCAACTGATTTTGCTTCTGATACTTTAGCATAACCGCCCTCGTCGGTAGCACCATTTAGCCAATCAAAACGAGCCTGGAAATTTGTCAAGCCAGCCGCTAATGCACCGCCGGTTACGCCTATTTTACATCGAAACTGCGCAAGAACATCCCTTCCCTCACTATTCGTCCAATTACATACGGTGGTTTGTTTGTGACCAAAACCGGCGGTATTCAAATCAACCCCATCCGTATCGACTGTTTCTAAAACCAAAGGCATTATGAACTCCTTTTAATAGTTTGTTTAGCCCTAAAATTACACATATACCTTAAACATATTTCAGCTCTTAGCTTTCGGGGTAATATACAACCATTCTCTCCAAGAAAACTATTCGGTCCTACCAGCATCGATTTTATTTCCTTAATCTCATCTTCACTGAATCGCTTTTCGAGTTCCCCTTCTTCATATCGAGCTATTCCTCTGCATGGAATACAGCAGATATAATTTATTCCAGGTCGGCAGTCCGGACACAATGGGTTTTCTATAAGCCATTCCAGCGGCATCGCCATAAGCTGTTTGCGGCGCTCTCGCTGCTGGACTCTGGTCATGGTTTTTAATTCTTCTTTTGTCGGGATCGTAATTTCCATCATGCCACTAAAAAAGAATCATAACTTTTACTCGTCCCTTGTAAATAGCCGGTCACTTGGACATTTGCTTCCATTTTTCCGGAATCGTTTTTAACTGCGTTAAAAATCGTATCAAACATATAATAAGCTGAATACGCCACGCCAGGATCCTCGCCGGTAACCAGGGCCAGTAACGCGCCTCGGAGGCTGAAATACTGGATACCGTTTGCTTTGTAATATAACGGAGCATAGCCGGTGACGACATGCATGTGAGCTTGCAGGACGACCTGGACGTTCGCCGCCTCCATTAGTGTTACGATTGCCGCATAATCGGTCGCGTATGCTTCACCGTTGACCGGATTAGTATAAGTGTTCGCCAGATAATAATGGCTTAAAACCATGATCGGCAGATCGGTATCGAAAGCCTCATTTGATAAAAAAGTCCGATGTGCTGTTCTGGCAGGATCGTCCGGTAGTTCATCACTTGGAGCCAGGGCAACGATTCTTACACCTTTTATATCTTTGTAATAAGCGGTATTGGTGGGCCAGTTTGCCGGCAGGCCGGTTGACCAGGACGTTGCGGCAGCTGGCATAGCAACCTCGGCCTTATAGTTCGCAAAACTGTTTCCGCTGTTATCCAGGATACATTCATGGTTGCCTAAAACGTGAAAAGCATCACTTGAAAAGTTGCTATCAACCGCATCTTCAGCGGCCGCGATAGCCGTCTGAACATTACCATTCTGCGAACGATGAACTATATCTCCCATATTCGCGAAGTAGTCAGCGCTTTGGGATTCCGCTTCGGTTGCCGCGGCTGCGATATTAGTCGCCGCATGAGGTCCGGCTGTACGAATATCGAGAGCGCCCCACCAGGGCGCCCCGGAGGTGAGAACATCTCTGTAATGCGGATCGGCTATGTGCATTGAGCGTATTCTTGACATCTTAATAATCTTTAACTTCGCACTCTTTAATTTTTAGATCTCTATTAAAAACAACATGTAATTTCAAGATCATTTTTCTTTGATCTTCTATAGCCGCCCTGGCCTGGTCGCTGGCAGCTTCGTCTCGCAGCAGAAGGTTTAGCCGAGCCATTTCAATCAGGATTTGCTTTGGGCAATTCATTATTTTTGCGTAAAAAAACTCACCGCCCCGAATACCGCAGATGCGATGCAGCTTATAACAGCAACCACCAGGGCCGCATAAGCTAAGTTGAGCCGTTTACCCTCGGCGGTGACGGCCTTGCGGGCCGGACAATCATTTTGCCTTTGCATTGTCAGGGCCACTTCTTCTTTTAGGCCCGGCTGTCCGTTGCCGTACAAAGTTTGATCGTGTGACTGAACCATCGGAACCAGCGGCAGAACGATTTCTAATATTTTGTCAACTTTTTCATCTGTTGTCATTTATATTAATCTCCATTTTTTTATGTCTTTGCAAGCTGATTGATACCTTTGACGATCTCGTTTTTAATTATCCGCTTTGCCTGCGGTATTCCGATGCCGATGGCATTTCGCATAAACGGCACCGCGACAACATCTTTACTCTTACCGCCGCCAGCTCCCGGCAGCGCGTGACCGTATTCGATCGCCATTGGAATATAATATCTCTCGCCGTCAGCGGTAATATGGATGAACTCTGCGACGCCCGAACGCATCCGTACCGCCAGGGCGAATGATCCGGACCTTTGTTTTTTGTAAGCCTTAATAACAATATTCTTTTTTATCAGTGCGCCCATTTTGCCGCCAACCATCGAGGCGGCATTATTTTTGGCGGTTGTAAGGGTCGGTTTCGCACCAGCTCGAACGGCTTTTCTGACAACCTTTTTTGCGGTCTTTTTCTCTAATCGCAAAAGCGTTTTTTCCAGCTCGGCAGCTCCTTCGAGCATCATATCGATCATCTTAGAGAACCTCTTTTGCCATCAGCTCGATCTGCTCGTCTCGCTCGTCTTTATTGAGAACCGCTATTATTTCGAACGTTCGCGACCCGAATATGACCCGGTCCTCTGCTGCGAGCGATGCGTTATACCGGATCCGAATCCGAAACGTTATCTCGGCGGATATTTGCTGGGCCAGTAAAAGCTCGCGGCCTCGCAGCGGCTCGATCGACGCCCAGACGGTGGCTAATGTTCCAAACGTCTGGATGTCCTCGCCGTAACCATCTTTGGCCGTCGATGCGGTTTGCAAAGTGATCCGATGTCTCAATTTTCCCGCTTGCATTTAAAACTTTCCCGCTAAATTATTATATATCCATAACCCGATCGAAACTTAAAAGCGATCTGACCGCCATCGGTGTTACTTTCAGATTGGTTTCGGACACTTGCTCGCGATGTTCGTAGAGATGGCCGATAAGCAGTTTCATCGCCGCGATCACTCTGCCCGGTACAACCCCGACATAATGCGTCCCGGTCCCATCGTCGGTTAATGTTATCGCCGCACCTCCGGCGGTCGCTGCCAGTTTGAACGTATTACTGGAATAATCGCGAACGTGGTAGTCTGTATAGGCCGCCAGCGGATCCGGTAAATCGCCGGCGGTTGTCGTCAGGCGTATGATATCGGCATCGGTAAACGTCCGGCTGGCGACGGTTAAAATATCGGAACCAAATGTCGATGTTGCTGGCGATGCGTAGCCGGCTTTATAAATGACTTCGACCGAATTTATATCGCCGCGGATGATCGGCCAGCTCTGGCCGTATGCCAGGGCGATCCGGCCCGGTGTCGACTGGGTGTCGACATCATAAACGCTGGTGCCTAAGGTCTGCTGGCTGCCGTCGGAGTCGATATATTTTATGCTCGTCACCGATTGCAATGGCGGTCGCGGCAGGGTGAAAAAAGTCGGAAATTTATCAAGCGTCAAAGTTATCGACTGGGTGATATATGCGCGGTTCTGAAATTGCTCGCACCATTCGCGGGCGACCTGGATCAATGTCGTTATTAGGTTGTCATCGGTCGTATGATCGACGCGCAAATGCAGTTTTGCCTCGGCCAACGATATCGGCTCGGCGGTCGGTTGTGTTGATACTTTCAGTGCCATTATGCAGCGTCCTCTGAAATAATTACCGAAACAAACAGACCCTTACCAAGCGTACCGCCGCCGACGGTGGCATCGATAATAACTTCCAGGACATCGTCATCGGCCAGAGCCGCCGTATCAATCGAGCCGGCGACGATAGCATAAGCTGCATCGCCGGAATCAATAGAGATTGGCGCGGTCAATATCGATGCTCCGTTATTATGCAGGTCGACCGTCACCGTTGAATCGCCGATGTTGGCGATAACGCAGCCGGCCTCGACAGCAACTATCGAACCGGTCGAGCCGTAAACGACATGGATCACGCGGCCCTCGTCGGCAGCGGTTGTATCGACTTCCTGGGAATAATGCACCTGGTGTCGATGTTCCATTTTTGTCGCCGCGATAGCAGCCGACGCCGAAACGTCTGCATTGATAACCGTCCCATCAGGGATTGCCATCGTCCGGGAACTGATGTTGCCGGCGACGAACATGTCACCTTCTATTCTTGTAGGATTAGCCATGTTTTAATTCCTTTTTCTTGTTTTGCTGGTCTTTTGTTTTTTCTGTGGCGTAACTTCCGCTGTTTCTGCGACAGGGTTTGCGGTTGCTGTTTCGGCCAGCGGTTTTTTTGCTGGTGATGGTTTAGATACTTCTATACCTTCACCGGCAGCGATTCGGCCGCGGGCCTTATTCTCCCCAAACCGGACGATCTGGCCGATCTGGAATCCGCCCCATTCTTTTGTCATTTTCAGATAAATATATTTTTCTGCCATCATATTGTTCCTTTTATTTCCATACATTTTCGGGTTTACCATTATCGTGAAACTCGCTCGTCGATTGATATACAGTTTGCAGACTTTCGTCGGGCCAGTTTATTTTTAATTCCAGGTGGCCGACGACAACGCGATTGGCCAGTAAGACTGTCTTGTCTAATTTTTCTAATAATTTCCAGAACCAGATATCGTCATCAATTCGGCCTGGTCCCCATTGTCCATCGTTATTCGGCTTTCCCCAGAACCAGGGATGCGGAATATCGAGAAGATCCTTAACTCTGATCGCGGTCAATCCAAAATGCCCGCTGGCGATCTTAGCTGTTTCACTCTTTTGCAGCTCGGTCAAAGGTACATCTTTTCGCTGCTGGCCGGAGATACTTTTCATGCTCATCAGCACCGGGTAATTTCCCCGGCCCCGCTGGATCGGTACTATTGCTGCCGCTTGTGGGTTTTGATGAATGAGTCTAAGTATTTCCTCGACGTCGCGGCGTTGGAAAACCGTATCATAATCAATCGTCAAAAGTATATCGATACCGGCATCGATAAGCTGCTGCATTCCGCGTTCTAAGCATTGGCCCCAAAAAGCTCCCTGGATGTTTATCAGCGGAATCCTAAGTGGCCATAAAGCCTCGACGGCACATGTCATATTGTCAGCAAAGCCCAGCCGCGGCACACTCATCACCGCTGCAACTTTCATCGTACCTAATGATGTCTGCGTAATGACCTCTTTTGGCCGGTTCGCCGGCGCGGTCTGTGGGTTTTTGGTCGCAGATGCAAATCCCCGACAATGCGACAATTCCTTCGGTTCTTCTGTTAGCGGCCAGCATTCGATATCGACAAAACCGACCGTCGCAAGCATTGCGCCCAAACATTGCAAAGTCGGCGACCACCAGTTGCTTTCATTTGCTCCGTACTCTTTGCCTGGATAAAACTCCATTACCGTTTCATTGCGGTTAAAACCGGCACCAATGCCACCGCGGTAAGGTGAATATTCATCCAGCGATGCGGTCTCGATATAAATCGAACCGTCACAAATATCGCTTATTTTTTCCAACGCCAACAGCGGATGTTTTAGATGGTAGATCGTGCCGAAAAAGAAAACGATATCGAATCGGCCCATCGCTTCGGCGTCGATTTCATAAATTGACATCTCGATGCGACCGCAATATTGCTCTTTATCGTTTTCAAAGAAAAGTAACAGCAACCGGTCATCAGTGACAGGTTTATTGAATCCGAACGCCTCGCGGCACAAATCGAATGTTTCCCATTTTTTTCTTTGGATCGGAAGGCCACCTGTGTCGCTGAAATCATCTATTGCGACAACCTCTTTAGCTCCGCGTTTTATCGCCTCGAAACTCCAGTATCCATCCCAGGCCCCGATATCCAATACTCGTTTACCGGTAAGATCTTCTGGAATACAATATCGATCAGGGTTGATCGGCGACCAGCCCGGTGTAATAGTCCCATCTGGTAGCTCGATTTTATGATACCAGTATGGAATTTCCGATACTCGTTTGTTTAATGTTTTTTCTTCCATTTTTTAAAACTCACTTTCTTCCGTAAAATATTTTATCTTCCGAAGTGCCACCGCGTTAGGCGATGACACCCCGGAAGAAAGTAACCCATTCGATTCTTAGCCTGAAACGATCAATCTCGCTCCGGCAGTCCCGGTTGCGACTGTGGCGATATCGGCGCCATCGGCAGCTCGATATAAATGTGCCTGGGCGCCTACACCGAGCGTTTGTTTTGTCGGTGCAAAGTTGATACCGAGATATCTTTTTCGACCTCGCAGATCGATGTTGAACCT
Organism: Candidatus Pacearchaeota archaeon; assembly: GCA_002690445.1. Next base: position 4,893 of record NZER01000219.1, on the reverse strand, counting down.
GTAAACGTTTTCTGTCGACGAACTTAATGCCGGCAGAACAAAACCGGCAGATGTACTTACGGCCGCCGCACCGACAAAAGCGGTTACTGCTGTCCCACCGGTGTATGCCGTCGGCGCTGTATCAGATTCGCAGATCCGCAGCGTGGTTACTGCTGTCGATGCCGCGTCACCTGTTCCGGCTTCTAAGTCGATCGCACAAAAGTCAAATCCTTTTGTGTCGACTGTCCCGAATACCGTACCGGCCGAGGTCATCGTTATCCCTTCGAACATAGGGACTGTTTTACTTGCTGGTAACATGATATTTCTCCTATTACAAAAATTTTGTTTACTTGATGATTAATCTTATGTGGTTCCTTGTAAGCCAACGACTGGACCGGCGTCTGAACTGTCGCCGACATCGTGATTGACGATGCAAAATCTCTCGGTTGCCTGGATCCCTATCTGGTCGTATTCCAGATATCTGTCGCCGGATACTTTAACGGTGATTCCTCTGCGGTTGCCGAATGTCGCGGCCATCGATAGGTCACCGAAAAGAATGCAGATAGTTCCGTTAGTTGGTGCCGATGGCATCGCTGCCGATACAACGACCGGATAACCACCAAACATCGGCTGGGCGCCAGCTGCGATCTCGCGTGTGGTGTTGCCTCCGGCGGCCAGGGCCAGGGCATCGAAACAAGCAGCTTTTCCCGCTGGATGGATATACCATTTGGCCCGCGGAAGTGCGTAGGTCGGAAGTTTGCTCATCACTGTTGTGATCTCATCGGCGATGGTGATATGTGACCAGGCGGTACATGGTGATGTTCCTGCGTCATAACTTCCAGCATGGTTGCCGTCGACCATCTTGGCCCGAATACCGACCATTCCGCCATAGGTGTTTGTTCCGTCACCATCGAGGCCGCATTGGTCCTCTTTTTTGGCAAATGCCCAGGCCATTTCCTGCGCCAGATCATCGGCAATATTGATGATCGCATCTTCGTTGAGATCGGTACTCATTCTGGTCAAAGCGCCGAGTTTCTTTGCGGTCAGTTCGACCTGGTTCCAGCTTTTTTCCGATTCTGTTATTTCGGTCGTTTCACCGATGAAATATGCCGTTACTCCGCCGGTCCGTCGCGGCACCACTGTATGATCTGATGCCATTGGCAGTACGCGGGCGTTCGCTCGATACATTCCATAGGTTTCGCGAAGATCTATAATCGCTCGCTCCATTACATCCGGGACAACGAAACCGCCGGCGGTATTAACGCCCTCGGTCTGAACCCGAAGATCTATCCCTTTGTCGCGGCACCATTGACGCGATGCGGCATCATCCATGACCGTCGCCATTAACCATTTGCCGGAAAGGTAAGCATCAGCCGATGCGGCTTTGCCTGTGAATGCTCGCAACTGCCCGAACTTAAACATATCGGATTTAGATGTTTCGATCCGATCGCCATTGGCCGTTTCAGGTGTTACCTTTCTTTTTTCTGGCTCGTTTAGGCGTTTTTCGGTGGCCTCCAGTCTTTCCTGGCGGTCCGACTCTTTTTCCATGCGTTCCGATTCTTTCAGATGGGCGTCGAATTGTTCGGCCTCATCCTCTGTCATCCCTCGCGACTCCTGATCGGCCTTATCTTTGATTTCTCGCGCGGCCTCGGCCTCTGTGACGGCGCGTTCTTTTAACTCTGCTACTGTCAACATTTTTTTTGCTCCTTTTTTTTGCGCAATAAAAAAAGGCCAGTTGCGTTGCAACTGCCCTCAAATTATTTTGCGATTCGGTTCTTCTGCTGTATCTATAAAATCACTTCACCCGGAACATCGGCCCGGCACAATAAATCAAACATCGGTTGACTTATTGCGATTAATAATACGCCCGGCTTTGCGATATTTTTTCTCGAACTGCCGGTTACGTTCAATTTCTTTTTCTTTATTCTCTGGCTGTTTTTTTCTTCGTTCTACTGCCGCCCTATATTCTTCGAATGAATTTTGCGATCTTATTGATACTGTTGTGTCCAAATATGCAGGCTTGGTTACAGGGCCGACATCGAACAGCTGCTCCACTTTGATTATTGTCCGCTCCACCGTTCCATCTTCGTTGTTTTTCCAGGCATCTTCTGCAATAATAAACGCAAAGCTGCAGCCGTTGAGATCTTTTCGTCGTATTTCCTCGATCGTATCTCTGCCGGTGGTCGTATTTGGCGGGTCGATCTCAAAATACAGCCCAACCGAATTGGTTTTCAGCCGCAGCGTCCCGCTGGTGGATCTACCCAGCAGCAGGTTCGAGTCATGGTTTTTCAATGCGCAGACATCGCTGTTTTTCAAAGCCTCATCGAATGCGCCTTTTTGGATGTGCTCGGTGAAACCGCCCAGGTTTACGGACTTTTTGCCAAACTTGGCGGCATATCCGGTAATCTGCGGACCATCACCATCGCTGACTCGTAATTCAACATCTTCAACGGCAAAAACCCGCCGTTCCAGATTTTTCGTTTGAATTTCCTGATTTTTTTTAACCATTTTCAGCTCCAATTTTTATAAGGATTTGATCTGCCAGCCTTCCGGCATCGGATTCTTTGAGTTTGGTTTCTTTATTTATTTCGCGGGTCGCGATATCGCTTAATATCGCTTGTGCCTTTTCGCCGGTGACATTACGGATACTGGCGTATGCGTTGGCCGCATCAAACAATACTGTTTGGGCGTAATCCCGATGGCGGCCATAAAACTCGGCGCTGATGCCCTTTTCAATGGCGTTGATCTGTTTGCGAATTATCCTCGCCCAGCAGCCGGCGATCAGACTGCGATGTGCGCGGTCTATCTGGTCGTCGTTATCCGGTTCCGGCTCGGCGGCTGGTTCTGCTTTCGGGTCCTCGGTTCCAGCCGGTTTCATATTTAAGGGATCGAGATAAATATCACCTGCAGGCCCGATCGGGTTCATATTTTCCATCCGGCGGATATCGTTAATGCTGTAATATCCCCACTGCCGACCGGATGCGAAAGATTTTGACCTCGCGTCGGTCGAGCCGCGAAGTAAACCGGCGACCAGGATCTCGGCGAACATCCTCTGCTGTTCAGCCGGCATAAATAATTTATAATTTATTTCCTGTTCCCATTTTTTGAACCAGTACAACATCGTCGATGTGATAAAATCGATGTTCTGTTCCTCGATATTGTTAAACGATGACTTATCAAGCGATCCGAGTTTATGCGGCGGGATATTAAATATCCGGCTGCAATCGTCGACGGTGAATTTTTGGGTATCAAGTGCCTGGGCCGCCTTTGGATCAACGGTTGTCGCAACCCATTTCATCCCTTCTTCGAGGATCTTCGTGCGGTGAGCCTTTGACAGCCCGGCGTTATCTTTGTCCCAAGACTCTCGCAGCCGGGCGATCGCCTCGTTCGATAAGGTTTCCGGATGCTCCAATATCCCGCCGCTGGACGCATCGTTACTAAAAAATCGGGCAGCATATTCTTTAACGCCGATACCGTATCCGATACTTTCTTTATGATACTGAATCACGTTGTAACCGGTATAGCCATCGAAACCCAGCCCTTTGATGTGCAGGACGTTATAATCCGGCAGGAAAACTGTTTCACCTTTGGCCGGGCGAACTTCATAATACGGAACACCCTCCGGCGACATTTTTCTAAATGTCCGATCCGGTAAAAGCGGCCACAGGGCCACCGGCTTTCCGCCGGCTGTTCTCTGTATCTCAGCATATCCGTTACCATATGTCAAAACATGCCCCTGGCGTGTTTCGATAAATGTCTGGGCATCCATATATTCGTTCGGTCGATCGTGGATCAGCTTATAAACTGCATGGCCGGTCGCTCTTTCTTTTCCTCCCGATGCGGTTCTGCGATAAACCAGAAACGGCAGCGACGCGATGGTCCCGGATATTATTCTGACCGCCGCCCAGAATGGCGTATATTGCAGTGCGTTTTTTTCTGTTACCCTTATTCCGGCTGCCGATGCCTTACCGCCTGATACCCAGTCGATAAGCCACTGGGCAGGATTTGTTGTACCGCTTCTGACCGCTTTTGCCCCGCTAAAAGCGGTCATTATTTTTTTAAAGATATTCATATCGAAATAATACCTCTATCTTCATATATACTGGGTTTTTTAGGTCCGGTGGTTATAGCCAGGCCAAGCGCCATGATAAGTGAGACGATGCCATCGATCTTTTCGGTCGATTTTTCCTTGTCCGGTTTAATGTTTCCAGCCGGATCCATCCGCGCTGCGACATTACTGGCCATCCAGTTGAGAACCGGATTGTCGTTGTGGATCAGTTTTTCGGACAGGTATAATTTTTCCAGCTCGTTCATCGGTGCCGACATCGATGCGAATCCCTGACCGAAGGATATCATTTTATCTTCCGGGACCCCCTCGTTTACCAGTCTCTGGCGGATCGCCTCGAACTGCCAGCGGTCGAATGCGATCGAGTCGATACCGAACTTTTCGCAATCGGCCATAATATCGGCCATTACAATATCGTAATCGATAACGTTACCTTCGGTCATCTTGATGTAACCGGCCTTTGCCCAGCTGGTGTATGGGACGCCATCGCGGTTCTCCCGTTCGCGGGCGTTTTCTGCTGGTATCCAGAATCGCGGCACCACCGCAAACCGGCCCGATTCCATCGGAAATACCATCACGTTGGCGGTAATATCGGTATTGCTCGATAGATCGATACCGCCGTAACACAATTTCCCGACCAGGTCGACCTCATCAATTCTTTCTTTGCACGCGTCCCATTTCGTCAGGTTGATCCATTTCACTTTTTGCGTCGTCCAGATATTTAACTTTTTGACCAGGAAATTATTTTGTGCTGATGGCGATTCGATAGCCTTTTTGCACATCCGGTGCATGTCTTTTCGGCTGACCGTAATATCGAGATTCGGATTTGCCTTTATCCAGCAGTTTTC
>NZER01000218.1 GCA_002690445.1 Candidatus Pacearchaeota archaeon | reverse complement strand
CACCAACCCCCCCCCCGCCGCCCCGTCACCAACCCTCACCACCGCCCCCTCATTTTTTCTTCCTCTCTTTCTTCTTTTCCTTCTTCTCAACAGCTTTTTCTTCCACCTTCTCCCCCCCTGCCTCTGCCCCACTCCCCCCGCCTACCCCACCCTCAAATGCCTGAAGTTTTTTAAGCAGCTGCTGATTTTGCAGATTCGCAATCTTCGCAATTTCATCATACCGATGCAGTCTCCCAGAAAGAGTATTCAAAAGACCTGTAGCATCATTTGCATTAAACTTCATATTTGCCGGCTCTAAAATTTCAATAGACGAAGGCATAAAATCAAAAATCATATCAGCTACCCTTGCAAAATTATCTGCCTCAAATTCAACCTCAGCAAAGCACGTAAAAAACCCCTTCCTCTCCTCAAGCTCCTTCGGCGCACTCACCTTGATATCAAAAACCTCTATATCCCGAAAATTCTTCAACTGCCCAACATGATTTTCCAAAGTAGTCACAACATGCCCAGCAGGCCGACCTGCCATTTCCACAATCATTAACGCCCTTACTTTTTCTGCCATTATCTAACCAGATTTTCCTATTTTATAAAACTATTTGTCAGATATATCCAAACAACCTCTCGCAAAATCCGGACTTCGTCCTTTCCCATTTTGCTCCTCTAGAATTTATGATCAGTTGCAAATTTCCTATGTTCTGTTCAGCATTTTACTTATTATTGATTTAGTATTTTACGACGTAGGAAGAAGATGTCACATTAATAAAAATGTGTGCGAAAATCGAAAACCGACAAGGTGGAGATTTTCGCCGGAGTAAGGTCTGATTTTACTAGGTTATTCTAAAGGGAACATATATCAATTAAGAGCACCCTCACCGCCAAATAAGCAAAACAACAATAACCAAAATCAAAAAACCCGCAAAAAAATAAATCGCATAGTCCGTTATTTTCTGATTCTTTGATTCATATATAACATTGCCTGTTTGCTTAACTTCTTGTTGCGAATTTAAGTTTATAACATTTTCCCTTGTTTCGTTCTGATTCAGCATAATCACTTCCTTTTCTGTTGTTTTTATTTCTCCAACTTCTCCCTCACTATTTCCAACATTACTGTCTTCACCCTCTTCTTCATCTTCACCCCCACCACCCCCACCCACCTCAATATCAAAATCAAAAAATTCCCTCGTGTCGCCCTGCCTCAGCTTCACCACCCCCTCCAAATCCCCTTCAACATCTTCAATAATCCTCAGTTTAACTTTTTCCTTTCCATCATCAATAAATTCATATAAATAATAATATACCGACTTCCACTTATCTCCATCCCAAATCTCAGCCAGCGTCTTTTTCCCGTCAACCAGCTCAACCTTCATATCATAAACCCCCTCCCCGCCCCTCACTTCCAATACACATTCAAATTCCTCATCCACCTCAACTTTCCTCGGACACGAAAAATCAACCTCAAGAGCATAACAAAAACCAGCAGCCAAAACAAAAACCACCAAGCACATTAATTTTTTCATCCTAACCCAAACTTATTCCCGTACCTCTCTTTAAAATCAACATACTCAACAAAAACCCGCCTGCCCTCTTTCCTTTTCTTAGCAATCCAAATCTCATTAAAAATTTTCTTTTTCAGTAAAAAAGCACACTTCTCTTTCTCAACCTTGCTCAACAAACCATTCACTTTCACTTCAACACCAACAACATTATACCGCCTGTCATCAACTAACTGAAACGCAATAAAATCAGGAAACCCAGTTCCAATTGTCATGACCTTAGAAAACGGATTAAACTTTCTCTTAGCTGTCACCACCTCCCCCACCTCCAAATCAACATTATTCGACCACTTATCAACAACCCACCCCAACTTTCCCAAATCCATCCGCACCTTCAACTCAAACCCCGCCCCCCGTGCCCGCGACTTCCGCCCTTCAGAAATCTTCGCCTTTTTCTTTAAAATTTTTGGAATTCCCATATTATCCCAATCTGTTTCATATTCTTCACTTCCTGCTTTTTTTATTTTTTCTAGAATTTCTTTTCGCCTCTGTTTTTTAGAGATTATCTTTTCAATTCTTTTTGATTCAAGTTCCATACTCTAACAAGAAAGACATACTTTTTATTTTTATTGATACCACCCCTTGAATGCCATATCCTAAAATAACCCATCATTTTCCCATTACCAAACTGCCGAAGGCAGTGCGTGCCGCTAGGCACGCCCTAAATTAGCGAGCCCAAAGCTCGCCTATATTGCCAAAGGCACCAAGCTGGATTAGTAAATCATAATACAATGTGAAACATCACAAATCCCGCGCAAAAATAGTCCGCCGCCCATTCCCCCGCGCCCGCCCCTCTGCCTTTTTCAAAATCTCCTCGATCTTCATCTCCAACTCCCTCGCCACCTCATCAGAAACATTCAGCTCAACAACTTCCTTAATCTTACTCTTTACAATCAATGCCATCTTCTTCTAAAACACATTTAGCTTTTTTATTCTTTCCATTTAACAAATATCCTACCACATAATAACCATAAAAACCCGCTGCCAGCAAAACAGTTAAAATCAAAATATATTTTTCTAAACTCTGCGCTAACTGCAGACTATTCCCAAACAAGTAGCCCAAAAAACAAAGCATCACCACCCAGCAAATCCCACCTATCACATTATAAAAAAAGAACTTCCCAAATTTGACTTTCTGACCCCCAACTAAAAAAGGAGCAATAGATCTTGTCGCCGGATTAAACCGTCCAAGAATCAACGCCTTCCCCGCATGCCCGTGAATCACACCCCCAATTCTCTCTATCAAACTTTTTTTCATAAAAAAATATTTTCCATACTTATGCAAAAACGCCTGCCCCCGATACCGCCCCAGCCAATACCCAAAACTATCTATTAAAATCGAAGCAGCACTAGCCGCAATTATCAAAACCCACAAATTCAAAAAACCAAGCCGCGAAACAAAACCTGCAATAAATAAAATTATAGAACCCCCCGGAATAAACGCCCCAATAAAAGGCAAACCCTCAATCAACAAACTTGCAAAAATCACAAGATACCCAAATGTCTCTACAAATCCTAAATTTAAAGCTAAAATTTTTTCAATAATCATATTATTTTACTTGCCCAATAAGTTTGATCACTTTTGCTTTGCCAATTGCAAAAATCAACCCCCCAAGCCGCGGCCCCCTCTCCTTATTCAAGATAACCCCATACATTAATTTAAAAAATTCCTTAAGATCCTTCCCATTTGTTTTAGCAAATTCATAAAGCGCCTCCTGCAGCCCATCAGCATTTTTCGCGCCCGCCAAAACTTTCCGAACCCCTGAAAGAAGTTCTTTATCATCCTTGCTTAATTTTATTTTCACTTTATCCTGAACCTCAAACTTCCTATCCTCAGAAGCATATTTCTCAAGCCAGTTTTTAACCATCTCCGCCCGCCCCTTAGACAAATTACCAACCTTGCCAACCTGAACAAGCGTAACCAAGTGCCTAAAACTCTCCCTCTCTGGTTTTTTCTTTGGAACATCTAAAACCGACAGTTCATAAATTCTTTTTTCCTGCGGATTAACATCTTTAGAAAAATATTTTTCTTCAAGAGCATCAAAATCATCATAAAGTTTAATAACATCGTCGTCAAAACTAATTTGAAATCCCTTATTCGGCCGGGTCCCAACAAACAAAAACCTTAACACGCCCGGTTCATAAATTTCTGCGACATCACTTAAACTAGTTGCCACACCTTTTGAAGAAGAAAACTGCTGACCCCCCTTAATATTAATCCATTCGTACAACTGATAAACCGGCGGCTCAAAACCAAAAACATCCTTAACAATTTCCTTTGAAGTCATAAAACTCCCGCCATAAGCACTATGGTCCTTCCCGCCCGGCTCAAAATCAACATGCTCGTAAGTCCATCTCAACGGCCAGTCAACCCGCCACACCGCCTTAACCAACCCCTTATTTCTAAAATCCACATTCCCCTTATTTCCGCAGCAGCATTCATACTCAACAGAGTATCCTGCAACTCCTAAAACTTTAGTACAGTCCTTCATGCATTTCTCGCAATAAACAATTATCGGCCACCACGATTCCTCTAAGGGCTCTTTGCGATACTTATTCAAAACCTTAATTATCTTGCCTTTGTTATCCAGAGATTTTTTTATCAACTCAGCATACTTGCATTTTTTATTCATCAGGTTTTGCCTTACAAACTCCGGTTCAATCAAAACCCCCTTCAGCGATTTTTCAAATTCATCTTCAAAATATTTCGCATAATTTTTCTTCTTATCAAAAGGAGAAGGGAACTCGCTAATAGGCATCCCAATATATTTTTCATATCCTCCAGGAACATTAACCGGGACTTTCCTAAACCTGTCATAATCATCCCACGAATAAATAAATCTGACTTTCTTCCCCTTGTCTTTCAACGCCCTCACAACAAGGTCTGTAGTGATTACCTCTCTAAAATTCCCAATATGAACTTTCCCCGAAGGAGTAATTCCCGAAGCGCAAACATACTCAGCCTTATTCCCTTTCTGTTTTATTATGTCTTCTGCAATCTTATCTGCCCAGAAAAATTTTTCTGCCATAATATATCTATAAAAATAAAGTTTAAATACTTATCAAAACCTCAAAATTTTAAACTCCTTGAAATCACCAGACCACTTTATCTCTTCTGTTTTCAGCCCGCTAATAATAGAATGCTCCGGACCCTTCTTGCAAAAATCAACCAATTTGTTAATATTCTCCCGCTCTCCTTCCACCACCACCTCCACATTCCCATCCTCCAAATTCCGAACAAACCCAGTCAACCCCAGCCCCTCTGCTTTTTTCTTAATAAAACCTCTAAAAAAAACACCCTGCACAGTTCCTGATACAACAATCTTCGCTGCTTTTTTCATTTTTCGACTCCTCCATTAGAAAAATGAAAGCATGAAAATTTTTCTTTGGAAAAATTTGCTTTTTTCATTTTTATAAAAATAGAAATAGGTTTTTATATCTTACTCTTACTGCGAGGCAGTTTGTGCAAGCTCAGATTTTGGAGGTAGACTCATATCTGCTCTCTGAGCATGTTGTAATGCATCTGCCTGCTCGTCTATTGTCATAAGGTATGCATAATAATGAGTATCATCCACAATAAGCTGCACCTTCCCCCTAATACTGATTGAATCATCAAACCCAATCCTTTTTTCAGCAAGAGCAACAAAAAGATTATTCGAATATTCTCTATTTTCAGCTGTACTAAAGTCATACTGCAATTGTACACGTCTTGCCATATCACTAGATAAGATTTTCATTTATAAAGATTATGATAATGTAGAATATATTTGACATTCTAAAATAAATTTACATTTTACTTAAGTTTCATCATTACCAAACTGCCGAAGGTAGCTGCGTGCCGCCAGGCACGCTCTAAATGAGCGAGCCCAAAGCTCGCGTATGTTGCCATCGGCACCAAGCCGCGCCCTTCGGGCGCGGCAAATAGATTATTATGAGACATCAATAAATGTAGAGTACATTAAACTCCCAGCCGATCCCACTCATTATGCACCACAGTCAAAACCTGACTCGCAAATAAAATCGCAGGCCCAACAGAAACCCCTTCAATTCTTTTCAAAAACTTTTTCTTGTCCTTAGGAAAACCTTCCTGATCCCCTAAAATAAAAACCTCGTTCCTCTTCAGATTCAAAGCACGAATATCTTTCCCCTTCCTATAAAGAAGCAAAACATTTTTCCCATCAGCGTCAAGCCCCTTAACAACTGCCTCAAAACTTTTCTTTTCAATAAAACAGCCAGGAAAAATCTCTTTCAACCCATCCTGCTTATCAGAACATTTATACAACATCCGTTTAATCAAACCAGCAACGTCTTTTTTCGAAATCAGCAGTTCCTTTTCAAGACTAGAATCTAGAACAAGGTGGCGCGGCGCATTTGGCGGACCGTCAAAAACCAGATGCAGCCTTACATCATCCCGCACCTTATTCGAAACAAAAAAAGCAGAAATAATAACATTACATACAATATCCATCCGCCCCGCCTGCATCAGATTGTCCTTAATAAAATTCCCAGCTGTCACAGCTGATTTTGAATAATAAATAAATTCTCTCATAATTTCACAAGCAAAATCCTTTTTAAAAACCTTATCAAAACCGAACCCGCCCCCAAAACTCTAGCGCCGTCCCTAACTCAACAGCTTTTTCCTTTTCAACCCACCTCTCCAGCGTTTTCTTTTTCATCACAGCATCAACTGCCTGCCTCATTGCCATTGCCCCTGCCTTAGTTCCTTGCGGATGCCCGTGAATCCCGCCCCCTGCCTGAATAATTATATCTTTTTTAAAATGTTTTATTAAATAAGGAACATGCCCCGGATAAAGCCCGCCCGAACAAACAGCCATCACTGGCTTTTTCCCAGCCCATTTTTCACTTAATCTGAATTTTGTCTCCTCCAGTTCCTTTAATTCAATTTCTTCGCGAATATCTTCCACCTCTTCTACACCCCCCCGCATCTTTCCAATTCCTGTTCCAATATGCAGACTATCTGCCCCAATCAATCTAGCAAAATCAGCCATAACCATCATACTTATTCCGTGTTTAGGATTTTCAGTAAAAGCTCCATGCATTGCTCGATGAGCATGAATTGCAAGTTTAGTATTCTTCCGCAATGTCTGAAAAGCTGCAAACCCTGCCGTAATAAAATCATGCATAACAAATCTTCCACCTAACTCACGTACAACATCTGCCCGCTCAAGCATATCCTTTGTCTCAGCAGTCACATTAATCAGATAGCCTTTTTTCTCGCCTGTCTCTGCCTCAGCCAAATCAGCCATCTCTAAAGTTCTTGCAGCCCGCTTATCAAACTCATTAAAATCCTGGCTCGCCAGATTCTCATCATCTTTCACCAAATCACACCCCCCCACCCACGCCGCCCGCGCCACCTTAGCATGGTCCTCTGTTTTCAACCCAAGCTTCGGCTTCACAATTGTCCCAACCAACGGCCTGTTCTTAATTTTCAAAATTTTCCGAATACCCTCAATACCATACCTCGGCCCGTCAAAAGTTTTAATTAAATCATTAGAAAAATCAATATCTTCCAACCTCAACCCCTGAATAGCTTTCATCCCAAAAATATTTCCTGCAACCGAAGACAAAATATTCGGTGCATTATCTCCCTCAAACAACCGACCAGGATAAGCAATCTTAACCATACCATCTTTTGAAATCGAAAAAACCCGCGCAGCAAGTTTATTCACATATCGCTTAGAAGAAGAAACAGGTGTCCAAGTTCCAGTCGAACTTTCCAACGCAACAATATTCGCAGCCTTTTCCAAACTCAGCCCCTTCGCCGGACTCACCCGAAACAAACAAACCAAGTCAGTTTTCTTAGGCTTATAATTCAAATCCACAAATGCAAACTTCGCCCTCACGTGTTTCATAAATGGTTCCTCGCGCAGTTTAGTTTTATGTCATTTACCTGATTAATTGTTTCTCTTCTAAATTTTTTTAAATTCTTAACATCATTGGCCACACTTTCAAGTTTGTGCATTTGCCATCCTGCTAAATAAATCGCTCCAAAAATAGGATAGTACTCAAGTAAAATCGGCGTGTTTATTACCTCAAGCATCTTAAGAATCACCCATAATAAAATACTAAATAGAACAATCCATGCTAAAATATCCCAAACACTCATACTCTTTTTCATTTTTCATCTCCTCCACGAGAAAAATGAAAGCATGAAAATTTTTCCAAAGAAAAATTTACTTTTTTCATATTATTAACTGCCAAAACACCTTTTTATTATTTTCCACAACTCGTCTGCCCGCCATGCTCACGATGATATGCTTGGCATTCTTCACAGCACCCGTGCCTCGGACAATCAACATCATAACACGGGCAGTCTTTATTAATTTCTTTCATTTTTTCTCCAAAGCAAACCCCACCCCCACATCCGCCACCACCCATCCCGCCCCCCTAATCTCCCTCCGAATCTTGTCTGCCGCCTTCCACTTTTTTTCCTTTCTCAACTTTTCTCTTTTTTCAGCTAGCTTCTTAATTTCAGTTGGAATATTAACCCGATCCTTCTTCAGCAAATCCAGCCCAAACACACTATCCATTTTCTTGATTGTCCTAAACTTACCTTCAGCCTCCTTATCACGAACCAGCTTCCACAAAACAGCCATTGCTTTAGGCATATCCAAATCATTATTAATTGCTTTTTCAAAATCTTCTAAATATTTTTTATTTTCCTTATCATCATCTTTAATATGACCTGCAATATTCCTTAATCTCTCATAAGAAGTCCTCGCACTAAACAATGCATCTACAGAAAAAACCAACGGCTTCCTGTAATGTGCAGTAAAAGTAAAATACCTATAATTAAGCGGACTATAACCCTGATGTTCTAAATCAGAAATCCTCGTAACCGCTCCTTTTGACTTTGACATCTTCTCCCCGAAAAAAATCAGAAAAGCCCCGTGCATCCAAAAATTAACAAACTTCTTCCCAGTCGCTGCCTCGCTCTGCGCAATCTCATTTTCATGATGAACCCCAATATGGTCCTCCCCACCAGTATGAATATCAAAACTTTCTCCTAAATATTTCATTGACATTGCAGAACACTCAATATGCCACCCCGGAAACCCCACCCCCCACGGGCTCGGCCACTCTTGTTGCCTCTCCCCCAGCTTTTCAGAAAATTTCCAAAGAGCAAAATCAGTCTTATTCTTCTTCTCCCCCATACTCACCCTCTTCCCAGCTTCAAGCCCTGCAATATTCTTCCGCGACAACTTCCCATAATTCTTAAATTTAGAAGTATCAAAATAAATCCCATCCGAAGTCTTGTAAGTATAACCCTTCTTCTCCAAAACCTTAATCAAATCAATCTGCTCCTTAATATGCTTACTTGCCCAACTCCAAATTTTAGGTTGAGAAATATTAAGCTTTTTAAGATCATCAACAAAAACATCAAAATAAAACTTCGCAACATCCTGCGCCTTCTTATGTTCTTTCTTAGCTGCCTTTTCCAGCTTATCTTCACCTTCATCAGCATCCGAAGTCAGATGCCCAACATCAGTGACATTCATTACGTCCTTTACATCAAACCTATTGAACTTCAAGACCCTCTTAAGAACATCAGAAAAAATATAACTCCTCAAATTCCCAATATGCGGATACCAATAAACAGTCGGCCCGCAAACATACATCCGCACCTCCCGCCCCCTTAACAGCTTAAAAACCTCTTTCTTCCTGCTCAGTGTATTGTATAGTTTTAAAACCATGTATTAGATTAGATAAATGCTTTTAAATTGTTTTCTCTTACTATCTCCATGCCAGATCAACCTAGCAATGTAAGACATGTTGTTCTTTCAAGAGAATACAACTCGCTAAAGAATAATGATGGCCAAATAGCTGCTAGACTTTATTCTACATCCTATACAGACTTGCATAGAGAAGGCGATCAGTGGGTACTAGGAGATACTGGCACTCACGAATTTACAAATGGGATAAGAACAGCGGACAATTCAGTCCTTGCTTATTTAATAGACGAGATCACTGAATCTCAAGAAATCAGAATTTATCAATCTCTTAGAGAGCCAACAGAATCAACAGTAAGATTATTCGGCGAACTTATTGATCGAGGCCTTTTTGGTTATACTTCTTTTGATTCTTCAGGAATTATTATCATCTATCCAGGATTAAGTTTTGAAGGTGATACTATATTAAACCAAGAAATAAGGACATTATTAAACCAAAGGAGAGGATTAACATCTCGCGCTGTATAATTTCAGCATTTTATAACCCTATATTTACGCTCACCTAAGTTTATAACTTTTGTTTTTCCAATTTTTCTCTCACCAGCAGCTTCATGAATGTGCCCGCAAATTACATACCTAGGAGAATGCTTTTTAATATAATTTAAAATAATCTTGCTCCCAGCATGCTTCCCCTTCCAGTGCTTTGGTGCCTTTTTCCCAACCTTGTCCAAAACACCATAAGGCGGCTGATGGCAAACTAAAATATCTACATCAGATTTTCCAAATCTTGCTAAAACTTTTTTTGCCTTCGCAGTCTCCTTTCTCGCCCTCCTAATTCTTTTTTTGTCTTTTTCTTCAAACTCCTTAATCCAACAGCTATCTGCAAAATATTCTAAAAACCCAATTCTCAATCCACTAAGTTTTCTAAGAGAATTTTTAGCAACATGGACCCTTTTTATTTTTTTGATTCCCTGAATAAGTTTAGACCAACTTCTTCCAACATTTCCCATTATCAAATACACTTCATTTTTTTGAGAAAGTTTTTTCAATAATTTTATTGTACTATCATAAATTTCCTTATGCGCAGCAACTTCCTCTTTAGCAGAAGGTTCAATCCCATTTAATTTATTTATAAGATAAATTTTTCTAGCTAAATCAGATTTTCCAATATCTCCTGCCAGCAAAATCAAGTCAATATTTTTCCTAGGCAAATTCTTCGGCAATTTCCCGTGAGGATCTCCAATAGCTAAAATCTTAACCATAAACCTAAAACAAAAAATCAATTAATAAAACTATCTAACCTATATTAAACAAGATCAAGTTCAAGGCAGGACACCCTACCTATATCTTCATTTTCCTTTAAGGCATTTACAAGAGCTTCTGCTAATTTTATATATTCTGGAGCAATATGCTTAGGATCAATTCGTTCACCTCTGCGTCGCCTCATATGGTAACTAATCTGATATAGTTTGTTTCCTGCAGTATCTTCCCTTCCAGGCATTATGGTAATCATTCTGGGATTTAGCATATTCAAATAATAAAAAATCAATTTTTAAAACTTTCCACAAAATTTCACCACCATCCACGCCTGACAATTAAAATTTTATTTCAGAAACAGGTTTTGCATTTTCTATAACTTTTTGTGTATCCCCATAAAACACCTTGCTGGCATTCAATATTTCAATTGAAATCATAGAGCCATCTTTTGCAATATCTATTACAAAACCATTTGGCAGTTCAATACTTTTCCAGGATTCTTTGTCTTCTATTTCAACATTTAATACATCTGCTTCCTCATCATACCAAACTTCCTTAACCTTCATCTTAATCTAACCAATATGCTGTGATTATAAAAACCTTACTTCACATCAACATCAAAACTCTCAGTAACATAATTTGTCCTGTCTTCTTTTTCAATTATCAAATGATACCTCACAATGCACGAAGCTACATCATTCACAGCTCCTTCCGGAATATTAAACCTCGCAATGTCCATATATTTGTCCCCAGACGCAATATCCACACTACCTTCCCTGCCAGTCGTTATCCATTTTTCTGCCTGCAGTTCTGTCACCCCGCATTTTTCCCGTATTCCCGAATCATCTACCTCCACCTTCCAGCTAAATTTCTGAGTTGAAAGAACATTCTGGATTGCAAATCCGACCCCCCACTGTTCCCCCTGTTCTATCTCTGCAAGTCTATTCGGCAGATAAACTACTGCTTTTTTATCTTCAACAAATAACTTTGAAATTTCGTCCTTCACCTTATCATTCATTTCATCAACATTATATTTCGCCCCAGAAAAAATACTCCTAATAAGAACCAGCCCCAAAATTAACATAGACATAGCTAAGACAATGATCACAATCGTTCCAATAGATAATTCAATCGCCCCCCTTTTCATATTTATCTTAAGAGAGAGTGTTTTATAAATGTTTTGAGATTACTGCATTGTTAAGTTAACGGGAGTTTTGATTTTAGGAACGAGTAAGTTCCTGGATTAAGGTTTAAGATTTATAACAATTCTGCTAAATTTTTTATATCT
>NZER01000217.1 GCA_002690445.1 Candidatus Pacearchaeota archaeon | reverse complement strand
TTCAACTGCGAACGTAGCGTTTCGTCCTGGGAATTTTGTGCTTTTAGGGATCATGGATAACAGAGGGTTATTCTGATAAACCATATTCTCGACCTTCTTATACGGATACATGTGTTTCATGGCCGCATCGAAGTTCGTTAAATTAAAACTTGGCATAGCAAGCTTTCCTTTCTAATTTAAGTGAACAGTTTACCCTTCCAGAACTCATAGATCTCATCATCGGACATATCCTCAACAGGAGTCTTGGTTGGTTGGGTTTGTAAAGTATTGGACAATGTAACTTGCGACCGTTTGCCCTTTGTATTCGATGCGTCTAATCCGTGGTACTTTTTAAATTTTGCGATAATAGCTGGATCGTTAAAGATATTATTCTCTTTTTCGGCCAAGCCATCTTCAATCATCTTAGCTGCTTCTGGGAAGCTGAGTTCTACCCCAGTTCTTTGATGGTATGCTGCAATCCCTTGCCCAATGTCTTCAGCAGAACATTGTTCTTTAGTCAAAGGATAGTCCTCTGTTGCTTTCATAAAGGTATCAATTTTAGAGTAGTATTCTTTTATGGCCGCTTGCTGCTGTGCAGCGTTAGCCCTTTGTGCTCTTTCTTGATCCCTCTGCCGTAATTCATCTCTAAGCTCTTGTACTTGTCGTTCGGTTTGAGAGAGTCGCGTTCCATCAGAAGGTTCATTAACTCCTGTGGCAATCCTATTGGTCCAATCAGAGAAAAACTCCATAGGGTCAATGCCCTGTTTCTCTAAGAATCCTTCAGGATCTTTTACAAATTTCTCTCTCAGTTCTTCAGACGACTTCAGGCCAGCCTCTTTAACGGCAAGCTCTTGTTCTCGTCTTTTAAATTCGATCTCTTTTTTTCGTTGTTGTCGATCCTTCTTTACTTTAGCGGACCAACTTTCGTCTTTCTTCTCCGGCTCTTCTTTCTTTTCCTCAGTAGTAGCTGGTTCCTCAATATCATCTCCAAAGAGGTTGAAGTCGGGCAGCTCCGGATCTGGATCTAGCCCAGGAACGTGTTCTCTCTCTGCTTCTCCTGATGGCTCTGGCGGCTCTGGCGCTGATGCTTCCATCCGATTTTGAATTGTTACTGCTGCTTCTGACATTTATAACCCCATAGGTGTTGCCCCACCAGGGGGCGGCGGTAATCCAGGTGGCCCTGGTGGCATTGGTGGTCCTGGCGGCATTGCTCCTGGAGGTGGTCCCGGTGGCATTCCGGGCGGTCCAGGTGGCATCCCCATTCCCATCATTGCTTCCGGTGGCATCCCTGGAGGCATTTGCGGTCCTGCTGGTGGTTGCGGTTTTTGTGCTTTTTCCAGCATAGAAACAGCTTGTGCGATCCATCGCCGCAAAAGCTCTAGCCTCTTTTCTGGAACTCCTTCTAATACGCCTAAATTGTACGACTGCTGAACACGCTCGATTGCCTCATCGCTAAGACTGTAAGGCTCTGGTGGCATGTATTTATTCTCGTCGATCATACTGTCGATCATCTTATCAACCAGCTCAACATGAGCGGTCTTTAACTTATTGCTTCTGTCCAAATCTGGGAACTCTAGTAGCTGATGTGCTTCTTCCTTCGTAAACATGCCGTTCATGTGCATTTCGGTAACACTGGCGAGCTTTGCCGCAGGTGTTTGAGGAAGAGAGCCAATTGGCTGAACACGCATAATGTATTCATCCTCCTCCATGTTAACGTCTGACCACTTAATCTTTTCAACCCCTGAGTTGGGAGTGAAACTGATCGATAAATACTTTTCGCCATCTTCAGTGGCGTCTTTCACTAATGCTATTAACTGTTTTGAGACATCGATAAAG
The DNA here is from genome assembly GCA_002690445.1 of Candidatus Pacearchaeota archaeon. The sequence continues at coordinate 14,270 of NZER01000217.1, read as the reverse complement.
ACATCTTCATAAGCTTGTCCTACGACCATAAATCGCTCAGATTCAATATCGGAAAACTCTCTTAGTGCTCGCCCAGATTCTAGGCCAACAGGCTTTTTGCTTTGCGCCGATAGCTCAGAAATTCCTGTCATCTCATAAGCTTTCTGAACAAGCCTATCGAGATGTTGAAACATTTCGCCTGAGACAGATCGTGGAACAAAGAATTGAGGCGGTGTGCCTCTGTACCGAATTGCGCCAAACACCCTATTGTTGAGATGGGCATTAACAATCTTGCTTGTCTCCTCGATGAAGACCTTGGGAGTGGCCAGGTGCATTTGCTGTTGAATTTGAGCAAGGAGCTTGTTTACCTCGACCTGGATTCCTTTTACTTCTTTTGCAAGCCCATCTCCCCAGAACGAAATTGGTGATTCCGTCCATCGGATAAAGACAAAGGGGAAATAGTCCTTCTCATAGTCTTCATCTAAAAGAGTAGTGCTAGAGATCGATATGATATGACGGCCATCACCGGCATCAGGGCCAGATGGTAAGTGCCATGCCTCATGGCATTTTATAAGGTCCGAATACCTGGTTTCATCTCCAGTATCTTCATCGATCTCATCGACCGCTTCAAGAATCTGCTTCTTCTTCTTTGGGAACTTTGCTGCCAGAACATGACGAGAAACCATCTTGGTTTGGAATATTTGACGCGGCTCCCCGTGTGTCGCCTCTGCTCCATCAACGGTTAGCTCAAGCATCGGGATTCGCTCTAGTTTGGTTTTCCCATGCTCCATCAAAACCTTGATAACCCCCGTCCCAACGATGCAAGCATCGAGAAACGCTTTTTGGGAGATCTTGTAGGCTTTAGTCGAGTAGATTTGTCCTTGGATAAACTTGTCGAGATTCTTTGCCTTGGTTCGTTGAGACCAGTCGCCACCAGAGGTAAGGAACGAAATTCCTGGGCGGTGTTTTGCTATCTTTGCCTGAGCTGCTTGACAGAGGGAGTGAATGATATTGAAGGTTAATCGCGGTCTATTGTTTCTATATCTAAAGGTATCTTCTGAATTATGGAGAGGACGACCTCCATATAGGCCCATATAAACATTCAAATCATTATAAAAGTCATGCTGGTCGTCCCGAAGGACAGTAACGTACTTGTCTATCGCCAGATGGGGGTCTTTTTTCCCCTGCCACCAAAACACATCGTCGTAAATACCATACATTATGAGTTCGCACTCCAATACAACATTTCCTCATCAGAATACGATTGTTGGTCTTCTGGTGAGGTGTGAATATTTTCGTTCTCTTCAGAGCTAACTATTGGCCCTTTGTCGTAATTATCCATAGAAAACCCAGAGTTTGCAACCGAAACCGCACCATCATACATCTTATGTGCAAGAGTCGCCGGGTTAACTATCTCGATCTTAATGCCATCTGTCTCGTAACTAGTGACTCCAAACTGGGTCAGAATCTCCAGGAGCTTGCGTAATTTTCTAGGGTCTTGCGCCATGTTATATATCCTTGCTATCAGTCTAACTGTTTAATTTAATTAAAGAAGGCGTCAGAATTTGAATATCCCGCCCCCCATAAATCCTCATCGTGACCGCTCCCTTCTTCTTGCTCTTGGAGCAGCCGTTCTTCTATTTGGTCTTCTAGTCGCTTATAGTATTCATCTGTTCCAAATTTTGGCGGTTTCTCCTTCGCCTCGTAAAGAAAATGTCGAGATTCCATCCAGGTATAAAGTGCCGCATCGCTCAAGTGGTTATCAAACCGCCGATCTTCGGCAGTCCCGGCGAGATTGAACTGTAACTTATCCCACTCATCGAGGAGCTTTGAGCCTCTTTTGACTTTGATCAATCCTCTGGCCAGGTCAGAATTCATCATCGTAATAAGTCCAACCTTGTCACCGCTCTTCTTGGCGGGAGAGATTGGAAGGGACGTTCTCTCTTTGAAAGTCTCTAGGACCATCCGGCTGGCACCACCGCCAGTATCGACAACAATCTTACTGAAGTTAAATCTCTCTTGATATTCTTTGATGAGATTTTCTACATCAGAGGTGAGCATTTCCTTTTTCTTAAAATCCTCAATAATGAAAAGCTCTTCATGGTCTTCGGAGAATGCAGCCACAATAAAGGCTGTCGGGTCATGGTAGCCCAAGTCGACTCCCAGGAGATATTCCCAAAAGCAATTATCCGGAAGCTCGTCATAGAGGTTTGTCTCTGAATACCTATAAACAATCGATCGGTCATCTTTGACCCATAGCCCTTCGTACTCTCTCTTGTAGGATGGCTCGGTAGGATCTAATGCTCCTGATCTAACATCACGCTCAATAGCCTTGACTGCTTGCGTCATGTAGGGATTGTCCTTGATGGACCACTTGTGAACCGAATAGCCGTATTTTTCCAATTCGGTAATATCGAAGAAGAAACCAGCGCAGACCTCGTTGGGAGTGCTGATCATGGCAAGCGTTCCGTCGCTATCTAAAAGAGCAGGACTAAGAACGTCGCGCACCAGCTCCTTAACGTTGATATTGAAAAACGCAGCCTCGTCGAGAACCGCCAGGGAGAATGCAGCACCACGGAGCTTATCCACATCCGAGGCATCGTTGGCACCAGTAAAGATGATTTCTGAGCCATTAGGGAACTTGGCTATCAGGGTAGAGTTGTTGAATCTAATACCAAGTCGGTACTGCTTGTCAGCTTGCTTCAACATATTCCAGAGAATACGTTTTGCAGCCTCACGAGTCCTCGCAATATAGACGCATAGAGTCTCCGGCCTGTCGATGGCCTCTTGGATGAGGTATCTTGATACCGCAAAAGATTTCCCTGCTCGTCGAGTGCATAGAGCTGCTTTTCGTTTAGAAGGGTCATTGATGAATGCGAGCTGTTCTGGGAAGAGATGTCGTTTAAAATTAAGAGTGATATCCGAAGTCTTTCGGACGACTCTAGATTTTTCGGGGATTCCAAAACGACCAACAGTGGCCTCCAGTACCTCTCGCCCAGAGAGAGCGAGGTTAGGCTTACGGGATAATGCCTTGCGCCTAGCTTTTGTTTTCGGGCTCAGGTTCTGCTTCGCCATGCAATTTATCCACCAGTACAGGTAAGTAGAGAGAGTTAAACTTAAGACCCCATCGCTTCTTAAGATTATACTTCTGACACCAGAAAGACCAAAAAGCCGTCGGGACCGTCTCCTCATTGGGGAACTGTTCCCGCATGAGCCTATAGCCTATCCCATGATTCCTTAGCTTCTTCTTCACGAAGACATAAAGAAGGACTGGAAACCCAAGCTCTTCGGTATAGGACAGCCAACCAAGGATGTGATCCTCATCTTCGTCCGAACTTGCTACTAAGATAGTGCCATTTTCGACGCAACTGTCAATGACTAATCGCGTTACTCTCTGAACTCCGGGGATATTGTAGTCAACTGACGACAACCAGGAGTGATAAATGAAATCTTCGTCTAGTGGTTTGTACTTTCGGATTTTGATCATGGCTTTTTGCTGGAGGCTAGTCCCTCTCTTAATGTTTTGCGAGCGAGTGACCTAAGCTCATCATCGGTCATCGAGGCAAGAGCGTCAGTCTTCAGCTCTTTCTCGATGCCAATTAGCTTCTTGAGGCCATCGTAACAGAGATCGAGAGTCTTTAGATCTTTTTGAGTAAGATCATCCTCGTTCTCAACCTTGCTTCTTAGTCCCTCAATCTGCTTCCGGGTAATCATATACAGGTCATGTAGTAACTTGTGATTATCCGCATTTTGATAGACCGTGACTGTGTGGTCTTTCGCCATATACGCACAGAATTCGCTCTTTTACCCAAACCTGTCAAGGGAAAAATGCTAACACCCCCCTAGTAATACCGGGCACTTACAGGGCCGCTTGACAGATAGTTATCAAATAGTACATAGTCTCTTTATCCCCCCTCAGTAATCAAACAGTACTACTAGTATCGACTGGCTGAAGTCTTGTCAGACCCTTCAAATCGACCAATAATTCAAGGAGAGGTATTCGACACTACCCTGCTACATTAGAACGGGGGTACCCCCATACCCGCCGAAGCGGCTAATCTTGGAAGCAAGACGAGAACTTGGCAAACTCCGACATATACTGGCTCGCTCGAAACTCGCATCGCTGGACCCCAGACCACTTATGTACCCAGACTACACTAGACCTAGGGATAAGTACCACTAACGTGCATCAGGCTCGGCTTCGCCATTGCCTGAATAGCCGCCCTTCCCCCGGCACCCCACCCAGACCTAGCGATCTAGGGTCATATAGGTGCTAGACTAGGGCTCTGAGTGGCTTCGAGTACAAAATCCATCCCCGGTATAATACACCGTCTTGATAGCTAACTACCTGATATTGGGTGCTGTACTGTATCCTCCTGGATACGAGGTGTGGACACTTTGATACAAGTGTTGATCAGGACTTGCTCGCTTTATGCTCGCTCCGGCTACAAAAGGGTTCCGTCCCAACAAGTTGTGACCCGCTACGCGGCCTTTTGCACCCAGCGTAGTCTAGTCACATGCTGATAGGTATACTAGTGGCCCTCGGGCACGCCTGCCAGCGGGGCTTACTTTTGCCGCCAAAAGTAACAAAACCGCAATATTCTGGTATTGAACCATCCGTTTCATAGGACGAGTGTTTGGCAGAGGGCATTCGCGCTAGTTGGCGGTATTGGGCTGGCAGGCACTAGTCGGCAAATGGCGGACGGAGCCACCTTATTTGCCTCACTTGGCAGCCCCCTCATCCCCCCCCCAGGGGGTGGTGAATGGTGGAGGGGGGTTGGGAGCGGAGTGACGCTAAAAATTTGCGTTTTCTTGACCGCATCTGCGAAGCGCAGACCGGCTCATGGCGGACGGAGCCGCCAATACTTCGCCTTGCTTTTGTGCGTGATTTTAATTTTCCGCCCTCTTGCTGCGCTGTGAAGGGCGGAAAATCAAAACCTCGCCCAAATCAAGAAAACGCAAATTTTATATCCTCCCTCCTTCATTTTGTGGGGGGGGGATGAAGTCCGACTAACAACACAGGAGGTAGATATGCAATGGAAGAATCTAGTCAAAGTACTTTGCGGGGAGACACACACCAACATAGATGGAGATTTTATTCCTTGTGACTGTTGGAAGTGGATCGAACCATCTGACAAAGAGGAAGGGGAAGGGGTTAGTCCCATTCCAGCAACGTCGGAAGAAACAAGTATAGAAGATATTATCTTCTAGTCATTATAGAATATACACTCGGAGGGGCGTTTGGCCTCTCCACCTTTTTTTACTACACACGGAGATAAGACACATGAACAACTTTAACTCAACAGACATCAGAGCAGCCCTCAGCAACAGCATCAAAGGACTCCGACGCGGAACCGAAGCTTGGAAGGCTTGCGTCCATCTCGTATCACGAGTCAACACCGTAACCGAGATACAGGAAGAACTCGTAGCTCAAAACGCAAATGGCAACGGGGACCTGAAGGAGGTACTCCGCATCATCTGTCGGCAAGACACCCTTGAGACTGACATCAAGCAACAGAAGCGAGAGCGATTCATCGAGGACGAAGAGAAGCTCCACGGAGAGAAGCCCAGCAACCAAGAAATCACCTCCTTTCTCGCAGCTTGGATGAAGTCGAAAGAAGGCGATGGAACGGAAATCTGGTGCGAACTTCGAGGAGCAATCACTGCTAGCCGAGATGATAAGATGGCCGCACTGACCTCAATGAAGAAGCAGCACCAATCAGCCAAAGCGGTAGGTCAGGCTTGGGCGGCTTTGTTCAGCATGAAAGACCTTGAAGAGTATTCTCGGGAGCAGGCGCTACTTGCCGAACCCGGAATGAAGCTTGAGCAAGCACCCTCCATGGGGGAACACGCTCATACCATCCTCTCCATCCTTCAATAAAGCATACACTCAGGGGGGGGGCTTCGGCCCTCTCCTCCTTTTCACAACCACATCAACAAATGAAGCATTTGTCGATACACGGAGCGCAACATGAACAGCATCTTTAATCTCTTTACAACCACCGAAACCAGCAACACTCACCTTCTTGAGGAGAACCGCAACGAAGACACCGCAATCCCTAAGTTCATCGAGGTAATCGAGGAATTCGCCTCAGTCGCCAACAGTCCGGGCGAGCAACGCTTTGAAGGGGTGAGCATCATCGACGAAGAAGCAGCTCTTAAGACATACTCGGACGAAGAGCTTGAGCGTTTACTTATCCAAGCTGATGAAGAGGGAGACTCGCAACTCTTCTCGATGATTGAAGACGAGCGGATTGATCGCGAGCCTGTTACTGATCTCGTACAGCTTGCGATTGACCTCGACGCACAGCAGCTCCCCACCGTGGAAGACTATCCCGAGCTTGACCAAGAGCATCGAGACACAGCCTTTACGAAGAGATCAGCAGCACACGGAAGCATCCCTTCACTCTAACAATCCAACCTCAAACCTCGGGAGGGGGCTTCGGCTCTCTCCCCCCTTCATACCCGAGCCAAAGAGGGGGTCCCGACCCCCTTGCCCCCTGGCCATGCGGGGCCTCGCTTCGCTCGGCCATCCCCCCGACGGTCGTGCTAGCCCGCGCTAAGCGAATTACAAACTTTTTCTAATTCAATTTCAAAGTCATGGAGATAAGCATGTACGAGCCAGAAATTTCAGCGGAAATCACCCCAGAAATTAAAGAACGAATTGAAAACGGCGGCTTCACGAGAGCAGAGCTGGCAGAACTAGAAGACTGGGACCATCAAGAATCCAGGGTTGAAGAAGTGACTTGGATCTTTTCCAACAACTAGTAGATACTTACTGTCACTTACGCTACCTTTAGGAGGGGATAAAATGACCATACACCAGAAGCTAAAACTTTTAGGGGCAATCGAAGAAGCCAAGGAAGTAATCATTTCGACAAGAAGTCGATGTGATGAGGCATTGATTACCGAAGAAATAGAGCATGCAAAATATGTAACCATCAACAAAGGCACACTGGTCAAACTCTTAGAAGGAATTCAGCAGCTAAGAGATGAGGTAGATTTGTCCGATAAGTTATTAAAAGAAGAAGAGCTGATGTAGCAAAAAAACAACTAAATCTCCGGGGGGGGAACATGAATTTAGTAGACGCAATCCAACAGTATCAATCAATCATTTACGAGGTCGAGCTAGGAGACAACCTAGTGCGCTTACAGGCGCGTAAGGATCTATCCAAGCTCAGTACCTTCCTGACCAGAGAACTCGGCTCAGACGCCCTTAGAAAGATTATGAAGGAGGCCCAACAACAGGCCCACAATCATAAACGATCTACTTCTGGTTAGGAATATATCGTGGATGATCTTAAACGAATGATAAACGATCTTAAAATGTCGGTAAAAGGTAGGGATCTTGGCAGAACTGATCAGCTTCTCCTTGACATCCTCTCCGAAATAGCCGACATATTAAATAGCGGCTTTCGGGAGAAGCTGCCTAAGTCTAAGAGTGGAACTAGTATCCCTCAGAAAGAGATAAGAAATGAAAAAGTGCTATCACTGCGAGATTTCCTTCAAGCACGAGGGAGATCCGATCGACGGAAATGATTTCTGTGGGCATATCTGTTCAAGAAAATATATCAATTGGATAGAGCTTCAGTACCACAAGAATAGCAATCTCTCTGATGGGCCGCATATTGCTCGCGAGAGGTGCGAAATACACATCAACAAATTAACGCCATGCTCATTCTGCGAGGAATCGGCGGCTGATTACGCTGAGCTAATGCATGACGCGATTCTTTATGGATAGAGGGGGGAGAAATAATGAGACTAAAGAATATAAGGAGAACAAATGAGCTTTACAAAACGAGAAGAGTATCTTGTTCGTTCGCTTAGGAACATGGTTCAAAAGCTTAAGAACGTCCTTTATCATTATGAGCATCATAAAGAATCTGATCTTCATCGGGCTGTCTTTGACATAGCAAGTGAACAAAGTTGGGAGCTATATCATAAGGACGTTAAGAACTTTGAAAGGACAGGAGAACTTCCCACTTGTTTAAAATGTATAGAGAAAACTAAAGTTATTGTGCGGCTTGAAAATGAAGTCACTAAATTTAGGGAGCTATCTGAAGACCTGGGGAAAGCAGTCAACGGAAGACCATTGACCAAAGAAGAAGTGGCCGATTTTGAAAACCAAATGTGGGACTTAAAGGTGATTCTTGATCCCATTAGAAACAGATTGGAGACCTTGGGAAAAACTCAATAGAGAAACGCTTGGGAGAGCGAGGAGATAGGATGAATAAAAGAATCAAAAAGAAACAAGCAAAGCAATGGCTAGCTGGTCATGAGCAAGGCATCGAGCTGGGAGAGCATTTTGCCCAGGGTGAGATTGATCGGCTTAAAGAGAAGCTCCACTACGAAAAACAAAAAGGAAAAGAGGCGTGGGCGATAACGAAAGATCTCGCTCGTCGAGGCAAGGAGCTTATTCAAGAAGTTAGACGCCTTAAAGAATCAAAGAAGCAGGCTTGGAACTTGGCTGAAAGATGTACCGACCACCTAAAGAATAAGCAGGGGAGATAAGATGTCAGAAAAAGTAAACAAGATTGTTACTGATAAAATCATTGAACTTTTAGAGCAAGGTGAGATCCCTTGGCAGAAACCTTGGAACTGCAAGTCAGGCCGACCAAAGAGCGGAGCAACTGGTAAGTTCTATCGAGGAATCAATGCCCTGATCTGTAGTGTTAGTGGGTTCAGAGACCCAAATTGGTACACACGCAACCAGCTAAGCAAGCTGGACCTTGAACTAAAAGAATGCCAACAAAGAAAATACACACCAATTGTTTTTTGGAATTGGGTTGAGAAGAAAAAGAAAGAAGGGGGCACTGAACGCGTTCCGTTTACCCGCTTTTATAAATGCTTTAATCGCCAACAGGTGAGAGGAGCAGAAGAACTCTGGCCCCAAGTAGACACCAAGCCTAATGAGGATTGGGAGCTTGAGGCTGAGGCAATTGTCCAGAAGTATCAAAATGAGAATGGACCCAAGGTTAGCTTTGGGATGGAACAAGCTTCCTATATTCCAGGATACGATATGATCACAATGCCTAGCAGAGCTGATCATGTATCGGCAGCAGAGTATTGGAGCACATACTTTCATGAGATAACTCATAGCACCGGAGCAAAGAATAGGCTCGACAGGGCTGAGGGAATGAAGGGGATGTTTGGCAACCATGATTACTCAAAAGAAGAATTGATAGCTGAGATGGGAGCTTGCTTCTTCATGGCTGACTTAGGAGTTGAGAAGCATATTGAGAATTCAGCAGCTTACATTCAGAGCTGGCTGAAGAAACTAAAAGGAGAACGAAAGTTCTTAATGCAAGCAGCACAGCAAGCAGAGAAGTCTTGCGATTATGTCAGAGGAGTCTCTTATGATGGATGAGTATAGCGAGGAAATGTTGTAATGTATGGTATTTACGACAAAGAAGAACAAGAAGAGATTGGATTTCAGATACTTGAAAGTCAATTGTTCTCAACGCTAACAGAATTCAAAAACTTAGGAAAGATGCACCACGCTATGCTGGTTATCGCCCAGATACTTGCGCCTGATTGGTGTGACATAAGTGTGTTTATGACAGGAAAAAATCCTGAAGAACTGGAAGAAGATGAGCCCTGAAGAAAGAAAAGCAATGCTTCAATTATTCAAAGCGAATCCTGTTTTGACTACCGAAGGAACATGCGTGAAGCAGATATTCCAATATGCTCTCAAGACTGTAGTTGATGACACACACTCAGAACTAACAGAGCTAGAGAGAATAGAGATCTTTAGTGAAACTCTTTTAGAAGTGGAAGATCTCATTACTGAGATTACAGGAAAAACAACATCAGCATTAAATTAGGAGATAAATTATGAGCAAGAAAATTATTGCACCAACTCATTCTAGTATGGATATGCACAATATCGGGATGGTTACAGTTGGATCCAGATGGATAACTCAGCATTGGGATGGAAGCGAACCAACACAAGGCCCTTATGTACGACAACAAGTTCGCTTCGACAGCAATGGAGTCCACGGCGATGAATGCTATCACACCATAACAACCTATGAAGCTGACGGAATTGTCATCGAAGACTTCGAGCAATTCGATGTGACATACGCTTGCAACCCGGACAACGGGAAGACCACGATGTTTATTAAGCGAAAGTCTTATGAAGAAACTCGTGAAGGTATCGAAGCGGCAAAGGACCAACAATGAATTTTACCTCAAGCAGTATAACCGCGGGGATGCAATGCCCTAAGCTATACAAGTATAAGTACCTTGAAGGCTATCGAGGGAAAGCAACAAGCCCTATGAAGATAGGAACTCTCACCCACAAAGGGCTAGAGGAGTATTGGCTAGGCAAGGACTTGAGTGACGCCCTTGGCGCAATACACGCTATGTCTCAAGGAGAAGAATGGGGCGAAAATAAGAATGAAAAGGATGACTGGTGGGACTCGGATGAAGGCCGTATAGCCTATGCCCGATGCCGCGCTTACATCCGAGGATACTATATAAAATATAAAGACCAAGATTCTCTTCAGGACTTCGGGAAAGATCCTGTAACCGTATTCACTGAGAGAGAGTTTACCTTCAACCTCAACGGAATAGATTACAAAGGGAAGATGGATGTTTTAATTTTTAATCATGCGCTAGGTGAAGCTACCGTGATTGACCATAAGACAACCAGCTCCGCAATAGATATAGGAGGAAGTTATTTCAGGAGACTCCCTCTTGATATTCAACTCACAATCTACAGGCAAGCAGCTCTTGAATTCTTAAAGGAGCAGTCAACTACAGATTGGGATCCTCCATTACCTCGCGTCATCTATGACGTAGTTCAAACATCTAAATCAGTACCAAGACAGAAGACAAAAAAAGAAGGAGGTCATCCAGTAAAGAAAAGAAAAGATGAAACTGATGCAGAGGTAAGTGCTCGGAAAGAAGCGAACCATGAAACACTGGCTGAGTTTAGCGAGCGAATGGCAAAAGAATATACCAGCGATGAAGTTTATCCCTGGCGATATGTGAGGCATGAAGCAATGTGCACTCAGGCTCAACACACTCAAAGGTTGATGGAGCTTGAGGAGTATGTTAACCTCTTAAAGAACACAGGGTTTCTGGAGATAAGAAATTCAACATCATGTGGCAACTACGGCGGCTGTGCTTTTCTAGATATTTGTCTTGGAGCCAGTACGCTTGACAGTGCAATGAACATTGAAAAGCTTGAAGACCTTCATCCAGAACTAGAGGGCAAGAAGTCCACTTGGATTTCTTATAATTGTTAAAAGGAGAGATAAGTATGACAGACGTTATGGAGTTTGATCTATCCGTAGACGACCAAGAGCGTAGACCACCAAGGCTAATCCTATTCGGCTCAACCGGAATGGGGAAAACAACATTTGGAACCAAGTGCGAGAAGCCAGTGTTCCTCCTAACTGAAGATGGGTGCGAGAAGAAGCTCCCGAAGATTCCAAAGAAAGGAAGGATTGAGAAGTGGGAACACTTGCTTGCGGCAGTCGGCTATCTCATTCGAGAAGAGACTGACAGAGAGACAGTCGTTTTAGATACTCTCAATGCAGCAGAAGTTCTCTGCAAAGATTATATCCTCAACACTAAGTTTGGTGGTCGAATGCTGCCAGAGCGAGGCAAGGAGGGTTATATGTCATGGGCGCAAGGCGACAGGCTTATGCAGCAAGAATTCATCAGGCTTATCAACGGCTTAGATATGCTACGCAATAAGAGAAATATGTTCGTTGTTCTTCTTGCCCATGAGGGACTTCACAAACAGGGCAATGCTCTGGGTGATGACTTCCTTAAGCTCGGAGGAGATATGACCAAGTACACTTGGCCTACTGCACTGGCATGGGCTGACCAAGTTGGGCACGTTACCAAAGACCATGTAGCTGTGAAGCAACAGGGCGATAAGATTGCCAAACAAAAAGGCAGCAAGAAAAGAGTTTGCTATTTCGAAGGCGGTCCAGGCCGTGACGCAAAGAGTCGCGCAGGGTATGAGATGCCGGAAACAATTGAATTCTCTTATGAAAATTACATGAAAGCTTATAAGCAAAATGAAGGAGTTTGAAATGGTAGCATTGAATCACAACCCCGAAGAGATTGAAGAAGGATATCCAGAGGGAGTTTACAGCGTTCGGGTTAAGACCTTGGATTTTCCCTATACATTCCGATCAGGAAATACAGGGATGCGAATCCAGCTTGATGTCTGGAATAAGGAAACCGGATTCCAATCCTATGAAAACATTGTAACTTCTCTTCCTCGTATGAAGTGGAAACTCAAAGAGTTTTGTGGTGCCTTTGGCATCGACTTCGACAAGGAGGACTTAGATTCTGATGAGTTTCTAGGCAAGGAGGGACGCGCTGAGTTTGTCCGTAAGCCAGGAGATAAGTGGCTCTCCGTCGATCATTATCTTTCTGTAGATGCAGTGGATAAAGCGGTAGACGAAGAGGCTGACCCTATGCCATTCTAAAAAGAGGCGGAGAGGACGGTCTCCCATGTCCACTTCCCCTGAACCTAGTCCTTATCTCCTAGCTTCAGGTCCGTCCTCTCCCCTTTTAACCTTTGCCGACTCCAGGAGTTATCATGCCAGAACTGATGCTTTGTACTTCCTCGCGTATTCATCCCAAAATAAGAAGACTTAAAAATAAGTTAGGAGCAGAAGGAGTGTTAGCACTCTACAACCTTTGGTGCTTCTGCAAGGAATACAGGAAAGACGGGCATCTTACTGGCATGGAAGACCAGGATATATCGGAGGCAGCAGACTATGAAGGTGACAACGAGACGTTCGTACAAGTCCTTGTCGACTTAAGGCTGTTGGATGCCAACGGTGGGGTGTTCGCTGTTCATGGATGGAACAAATACAACTTAGTCAAACCCAAGAAACAATCAGGAGCCAAGGCCCTTCCTTCGGTCAAGGCACCTGAGTCTCTTGGTGGGAAGTACACTCCTGTTGAAGAAGTTGTATCCTACTATCGGACAGTGCATCCCACCCGCGGCAAGATGATTGTGCCTGGGCATAGTGACTGGAAGAAAGTCCGAAAGAGATTAAAAGAGGGCTACTCAGTAGACGACTTAAAGAAGGCCATCGATGGGAACAAGCTTTGCCCTTGGCACCAGAAGGTTCCGGCGGGTCACTCTATTGAATTTATCTTTAGGAATACATCCAAGATAGAAGGCTTTATTGAGCGAGCCAGTGACCCAGAACAGTACAACGAAGTAACACAAATTGGACATCATAAAGGAAGTGAGGACTTTGGAGATGGAGACCAAGCAGCTAGATTTTAGTGAGGATACAGACGACGAATGGATGCAGGTCGTCGGGAAGTTGCGAGAGCGGCAGCGAGTTATGAACCTCGAACTTAGTGGGAAAGAGCAAGAAGAGTTTGATCCCGATGAAGGCGCAAGCGCAAGCGAGAAGATGAAGTGCCTCCAGACTTGGGGCGTACCTGAAAGAATCCTAAAGAACATCTTCTCTGTCGAGAATCCACTAGAAAAAACTAAAGCAGTTAAGTGGGTTAGGCAGTTCAGTCTTCAACCAAGAGAAGCTTGGTGCCTTGTCCTGTCGGGAGGAAAAGGGACGGGGAAATCTACCGGAGCTGCCGTATGGCTTTACGATAATGTTCCTCCAGATGGAGCGCCAAGTTATACCACGCGTTACTGGTGGTCAGGCACAAGGATTGCCCGAACCAATGGATATGCCAAAGAATTTGAAAAGATGATGCAACATAAGTTTATGGTCATCGATGATCTTGGTGTTGAGTACCTAGACAAGAACGGGAACTTTCTTCAACGGCTAGATGAGCTAATAGATGAACGATACTCAAACTTTAAAAGAACAATCATCACCACGAACCTAAACGTACAAGCATTTCAAGACCGATATGGAGACAGGGTAACTGATAGATTGAGAGAGGGCTTCGCATACGGTGGAGGCTTCTACGAGATAGCTGATGATTCAATGAGAGCAAGGAGATAAGCATGCAAAAATTAACTTTAGGAATGGGCTTTGATGGAGAGGGTCCAACCTACGAGCTATGCGTCAAGGAGGGTCGGGCTGAACACTGCCACGTTATGGTGGTCGCGGAGATGCTTGGCATGGAGATTGGTAATCTCGAAGAAGTTCAGAATGCCATCAATACAATTAACCAATACGTTAACGTCAAAGAGGAGGACTAAGATGGGATACAAGGAACCTTGTTTATGTGGAGATCCTTATTGCCGACGATGCTTTCCAGCTACTTGGAAATCTAACCAGAGAGAAGACTTCGAGGCTGAGCAGGAGGAAGAGGAAGAAGATGAAGATGTAGAT
>NZER01000216.1 GCA_002690445.1 Candidatus Pacearchaeota archaeon | reverse complement strand
TTGGAGTCGAACACCACCATGTCGGTGCTGCCGTGCACGATGCTCAGGGCATCGGCCAATGAGTCCGTCAATTTGATGTCGTTCGTCCCGGAAGAGGCCCCGGTGAAACTGATGTCCGAGTTAGCAGGGACGTTGAGTCCGGCGGAGGTGACGGTAATCTCATCCGAGCCGCTGATGGCAAGATTTATCGCCTTGCCGGACAGCGCGTTGAGGGTGAGATCACCGGTATTGTCGCGAGAGCCGTAGACAATGCTTCCTGCCGGATTGGTCGCCTCTGGGAATTGAATATGGTTGTCTTTGATCAGCAGCCCGTCTATTGTCACGCCCGTAGCCGACGTGTGCTCGTTAATCGTGTCAGCCTGGAGCTTCGTGACGAGGTCTAGTTCGGTGAGCTGAATCTCGTTACGGCCGTCGATCAGGTACTTGTTGCCATTAGAGTCGATGACCACGACGATCCACTTAGTCGTGTCGGCGGCCTGGGAGTTAAAGGCCCACAGGCCATCTGAGTCGGTGGTAGTGGAAGCCGTGCGAGCGCCAGGGGACTCCCACGCCGCAGAGGTCCAGAGCTCGACCGTCAGGCCGACCAGCGGGTCTCCAGATTCGTCTGTTACCTTTCCGCCTAGTTCTATGGTCATCCTGCTATCCTACTCCGCCGCCGGCGCTGTAGATCATCGTCCAGTCCACCTTGTCGTTGCCGCTAACCCAGGCGTAGAAGGCGCTCGCGGCCATCGTTGCAGGTTCAAATTTCCAGGTCACGCTACTGTTCGGAGTCAACTCCCGACCCTTTGATCCACTCACGTCACTCAACCCTACAAGAACGGGGTTCTCGTTGGTGCTTCGGGCGTGCCACTCGATGGTCTCGACCCTCTTGTTCGAGTTGTTGACCTGTCCTGACGCCGTGGCTGTTTCGGCCTGGAGACGTTCGACACCTACAACGGCCATTAGGACAGCCCATCATCTGGGTCCACTTCAATCCCGGTATGGATGGTCCAGAGCGTCAGCAGTGCCGTCAAGAGTTTATATACCTCTTCAATATCACCGTCGGTGACCTTCAATCTCCCGCCACGCTCGTCCTCATAGGTGGGCAGTCGGAGGGTGCCAACTGTCGCCTCTATATTAGACATTACGGGCCACTCCCTTTTGTTAAGGCGCCACGAAGACCGCGTCGAAGATGCCCTCTTGCTCACGCCCGTGGGTCTCCTGGCCCTCCCTCGACAAGAGCCGTACATAGTGCGTATCCGAGTCATTGAATTGGAACGCCATGAGGGACTTGGTCCCCTCAGCGATCTCCAGCGTGGAAAGTAGGGTCTCGGCCGTCCTCATCCGATAATCTCGCGTGCAGTCGAGCCGGGCGCGGAAGCCAGGCCTGGGCTCCAGCACCTTCATGTAGGAAAGACGCAGCCAGTGCAGGTCGGGCGAGACCTTCGTGCTGGATGTGCCACGATAATGCTCTACCTTAAACCTTATCGCGCTAAACGCTATCCCGGCAAACGAGGCGAACTGGAACTCGAAGTCGCCGTCCGCATCGACCTGCCCGTCGCTAAAGGTCGTGGAGGTCAGCAGGGTGTAGGTGTCATCATCGTAGTCAGTGCCATAGTAAATCTTGACGTACTCAGTGGACGAGGTGTCGCTCATGTGCCCATTGACCCGAGCGCCGACCTTGCTTACCGAGGCCCGGTTGGCGTCGAACCACGACGTCTCGTGAACGCCGGTCAGGGCGTACTCGTGGTCAGCGTCCTCCAGCGGGTTCGTCTTGGTCAGCTTCAGGGAGATATATTGGACCCTGTCGTCGGCTGCAAACCAGAGGCGGTATTGCCCGTCTGCCGTGGTGATCACTGCGTCCCGTGCGGGCCGGGCAGTAGACCCCGAGAGATAGACAACGCTCCACCGACCTATACGGTCTCCTAGACTGTCGGACTTGAGCACTGCCGAGAAGCCCAGCTTGTCGTGGATCGACACGTTCCCGTAGGCGTGGTTGTAAGAGGCAAGATAGGTCGTCTTAGCTAGCGCAGAAGTGGCGTCGATTAGGGCAAAGAGATGAGATTGGCCCGGAATGACCTTGATGATGTTGCCCCGGTACTTACCGGGCAACCCGTAGTCCAGGTCTGGCCCTACCGGGGTCATCTCCAGCGATCCAGGCGCCTTGTACCGGGTAATCGAGCCCCCGTTCGGGACGTAGGCCGCGTCGTACCAGCGGTCAGAACCACGGGCGGCAACATCATGGAACGGCATCTCCAGGTCGGTCTCTATCCACAGGGCGCTGTCGAAGTTGAGGGTGAATAGGCCTATCTTCGTGCCTAGATGGATGATGAAGTTGCCTGATAGGTCACGGTAGACGAATAGGGACGTGAACGAGCCGGGGGGCAGGTCGGACTTGGCGCTGGTAATCCAGGTCTCGCCCTCGTCAATGGTGTAGTCTAGCTGCCCATCGTTGTCGAGGCTGAAGAGCTTGCCGTCCCACTCGGTGAAGTACCTGCACGGCTGGGCAGTTCCGAGAGTGGCCCCATCAGTCCAGGCAGACCCGTCATAGCGGTCAAAGTCTGTCTCACAGGCCCAGTATTTCTTGTCCTTATGGACGATTACATCGGTCGGGTTCGCCGTCAGTGTCTTAATGGACGAGCCCCAGGTCGT
Organism: Candidatus Pacearchaeota archaeon; assembly: GCA_002690445.1. Next base: position 9,620 of record NZER01000216.1, on the reverse strand, counting down.
TGAGCCCTCAGACCAAGAGTGGACCTTGTCCGCATAGGCCCAGTACATCAAATTGTTATACTCGACACCTATGCCGGGCTCCGTTACACCAGGATTAGTAGTAGTCGTGACGAGAGGCGGTAGGAGAAGGTGTCCCTTTACACCTAGCTCGGCGGTCGAGAAGAAGGATCGGTCATCGTGGACGCCTTCCTCGGCATCATAGACGCCTATGCCACCGGTCTGGTCGGCGATAGGGACGTAGGTCGAGGTCAGAAGCTCATCGTCCTTGGAGACATCGCCAAACACCTGCTTCTGACCGAACTGGGCGGCGTTGAACCGGGTTACCTGGCCGACGAGCGGAATCCGATAATCGGTGCCAGACACTGTCAGAGAAACTTCCCGCTTCCTATACACATTGCCCATTAGTAGTTTACCGTGAGCCCACGCGCAGCCTTGCGTACACGGACACGCTCTGAATCGGCCCTAACCTGGGAAAGAGCCATCTTACGGTCGTGGGAGTCGTCTAGGTCGTCTATGCGACCGAAATGGACGTTCGCCTTGGCCTGGTACAGCAAGAATGCCATCGGGACTAAGGTCAAGTCGTCGTCATCTACGAGCTGTGCAGCTACCTTCTGCCCTACAACCCGTAGGTTCCGACCTGCCGTTAGGCTAACGAGGTCTGCATCGAACCACAGCTTGGGCTCCGATCCCGGCTTTATCGTCCAATGACGTGTGTCGATGCGGTCGGTATTGCGATACCGGTCTGCCGTGCCTGACTCCAGGAATATTTCCTCGACCGAGTGGAAGTCGGGCGGCACGTCGTACTCGAACTGGGCTGCCACCGTCACTAGGTTGTCGTCCACGGCGGCCTCAAGGGCCTCGTGCTCAACCGTAGTGATCGCTAGGTTAATTGCCCTGATGAGTTCGGGTATAGGATAGTCTGGGACCATGAAGAACCGGTCTGATGCGTCGTAGGCGACGGCAGCCGTCTCTTCGACCGTTACAACACCATTGGTCTTGACGAAGTCTCTGACGATAAAGTTGGTGTTGCGGTGAGTGCCCTCAAAGGTGCGACCGAACCACTGGTTGAAGTAGTCATTCTCATAGGCCCCGAGCGCCGCCACGCCGAACGTAGTAGTCGCGAAGTCAGTGCCGGGGGAATGCACTTCCTGTTGTCCTGTGAGCAGGTCGCCCAGCAGGATACACACCGTGGAAAGATTGTTGGCAACTGGCATCACAAGCCTCGGATGCTAGCTGCTCTTCTTAGCAGTCTTCTTCTTCTTCTTGACCTTGTCCTTTGGGGCCTTCTTGATGCCGTAGCCTGATTTGTGTGGCATATCGCCCTCCGATTCAGGGGCGGTCGTTACTTCCGCAGTTACCCCCGCCTCGATCTTGTCCCTTAGCTCCTCCGATGCCGATACTTCTGCCCTCAGCCTAGCCCGTTCCGCTATCCTCTCCTTAGCAGCCTGTACCTCGGCAACTGTATCTCTCTCGCTACCGGAAGCAGCCACACGGCCCTGTATGATGTTGTCATCAATCTCTTCTTGCGAGGTTCGCGTGGGCGGTGCGGGTAGGCCGCGGCTACCGTCTATCCTGACACAGGCACCCTCGACCTGCGCGATCATACCGCTTGCCGGCCGGATGACGACGTAGAACTGCATCGTGCCGTCCTGCATGACCTTGAGGCACTCGTCGGTCACGATGTCGTTTAGGGACAGGTCTATAAGGTCTGTGAAGTCAATCTGGCGCACCGCTACTCCTTCGGTCCCCAGATCCGGTCCCAGCGACTCTGTACCACACGCTCCCACTCCTCTACCGTCACTCCTTTAGGGCGGCCCGTGTAGAACCAGAATGTCGTGCTGCCATTGGCTCCGTGCCCGGTATTGGCGTGATGGATCATCTTGTCGGGTAGGATGGTATCCATAGTGGCGTAGTGACTGCCCTTCTCGCCTGGGGCGTCACCGTATTCGTCTACTTGAGGCATAGATGCTCCATCCAGGGCGAGCTTCGTGCGGGACTCGCCCTATAGGTTCGCCTGCCCGCTCAGGATTATTGGCTAGTCTTCGAGAGACGCTTTGATCCAGTCGAAGCTAACTCCGATCTGGAAGGTGGAGGATGTCGCCAACGACCCGACGACATGTAGGGCCAGCGAGGCTCCAGGCGGGACTTGTAGCTTCCCGTCAATCGGCACGCTCCATGAATTGCCCGGCGTGGCAGCCGCAGTTCCCCATGACTGGACCATCCCGTAGGGGAGCCAGCCGTTCGCAACTATGGTAGTACCAACTCCCGTAACTAGTTCAGAGGTCGCTGTGGGAGTGACCAGGGCCTTTCCCGATAGGCTATGAACTGCCAGAGCAGTAAGTGTGGGCACGGCCTTCTTGGTCGTCATTGTTGCGTAGATGGCATAGGTCTGCGTTGCCGCCGTCGAGAGAATCTGCATACCATGTAGGTCGCTGACTACCAGCAACCTACTACCATTGTTGTAGAGTTCCAACGCTGCGGTAGTGGTGGGCACGGCGGCCAAGGGGGCCAATAGGGTAGTGGTCTGGACGGTCCAGCCATCGCCCCGCCGGCGAACTTCCATGTAGGGCGGGTTCCCCGAAGCCATCAAGAGGTTCTTCTGGGCGTCCGCGCTAATGCCCACTTCTGCGTCATCGCCGCCGGTAAAGCGGCTTACTGCCTTTATTAAACTAATTCCCATTATCTAGGTTACGCTCCTGCCCAGACTCCGCGTCCTGCGATCACGTAGAACCCACCCGCGAGACCACCAGACATTACGGTGAGGTAGTCTCCCGACTTGGAAGTAGCCTTGGTGTTGGTGGCATCACCGTCGTCTGAGTTGGTGAAGTCCCAACCCACTATGCCGTCGGACGCATTGGGGCTGATGGATGTCAGCTTGTCACCGTCCTGGGAACCGTTGACGACAGTGTAGACACCCTGAGCAGCAGTAGCTGGAAGAGTGACTACAACATCGGACGTTCCTGTAGCGACGAACACCTTACCGCTATCGTTGATATCTAGGGTCTTCGCACTGGTCTCCTTCTCACAGTCCTCGAAGAAGTCACCAGGCGCGAAGCTGGGCTCAATCAAGGCGTCCTGTGTAGACAGGACTTGGCCGACGACCTGGTAGATGCCGTCTCCGTCAATCACCTCTACCGCATCTCCTGCCGTGGTGCTCAGGAAGAGCGTGTCTCCGAGTGTTCCGCTATTAGACCCTGCACTCGGAACGCCTCCGGCAGCGATGGTAGAGGGCTTTCGTATGACCGCCCACGGCGAAAACCACCCGGTATCACCGGACGCCATGTCTTCTAGAGCCACGTATTTTGCCGCAAGCCCGCCTGCCGAGGCGTCTGCCAACGCAAACTCCTTGTTGATCAAGTCGCCTACCTTTACAGCGGCCGTGGAGGCAGCCTGAAATCTCGGTCCGTTCGCCAGAATGGTGGCGAGTCCACCAAAACTTGTGTAAGCCATTATTTCGTCTCCTATTCAGTCTTTCTCTGGTTAGGTTAAGCAGCCACAGACCCGTTCGCGTCTATCCCGGTAATCTTGGAGCTGGCGATCAACTTCTGGAACATGAGGCCGGGATACCACTTGATCCGGGTACGCTTCGCGTCCTTGGTCTCCAGGTTGCCCAACGGCTCTACAGTGATACCGAGAGACTGGATACCTGCAACCGCCTCGGGCTCGAAGCTCAGGATGAATATGCTCGTCCCGCCGTCGTCATCGTCTCCGTCGCCGTCGGCGTAGTTATGGCCGTATACCGCCACACTGCTCTCGTTGGTGCCGTACTGGAGGTCGGCAGACTCGTTGTTGCGGATATGGTCGTTCACGGTCCACGGCACGTCGAACAGAGACTGGACGGTTTTGCCCTCGATCTCCACCTTCGTGATGCCACCGACCGCATTGAGGTACTTGTTGATGCTGCGCCGCATCAGCTTCGAGGAAACAGCCAGGTCGGGCTTTACGCCCTTGACCAGGTCGATACCGGCCTCGACGCGCTCGATACTCAGGAGAATCGAGGTGCCCGAGGAGGTCGCGGTCGCGATGGTGTTCTCCGAGCCGGACGTGGTGCGCCGGATCAGGTAGTGCAGGCCGTCGAAGTCCTTGGTGTTGCCACCGGTAAAATACCCGTAGAAGAAGGCATCGAGGTACGCTCTTTTCATTGCCTTCGTCTTGGCGGCGATCTGCTCCGTCATTAGGTCTTGCTCGTTGCTTCGGGTCGCGGCCAGGAAGTTGTCCACGTCGGCGTCACCGCCGAGAATCTTGGTCACAGCAGTGCGCTGCGTCACGGTCGAGACGCCCTCGGCCCACGTATCGCCTACGTCGTAGAATTCCGCCGGCGAGAGCGTTGTCTCCTCGTTGTAGGTTAGGCCGTTGCCCATGATGTCTTTGAACTTTAGGCGCTCCAGGATGGCGTCGTCCTTTACCAAGAGCTCGACCACGCCTTTCTGGAGTATATCGTTACTATACTTAGAAGCCTCAACTAAGGTCATAGCCATGATTTATCCCTCTTCTCTTGTTACTTTCGGTTGCCCATCGCGGCAACGCCACGACGGATTTTCTCTTCAGGGCTCATACTGTCTACAGACACAGAATTGGTAGAGGCCCGGCCACTATCGTACCGCTCGGTGCCCTTGAGAGCAGCCTTGTCTTTTTCTAGCCCAATCTTAGCTCCGAGGAACTCCATCGCTTCGGGGCTCTTCGGCTTTTCTTTCTCCACTGCCGCGAGGAACTCCTCAGCGTCCAGGCCATTCTCCTTGGCAACCGCTACGGCCTTAACCAGAGCAGCCGCCTGGTCGCCCTGTCTCAGCATATCCATTACGCCTTCAGAGGCAGACTGCTGTTCGTGGCGGCTCCGAATTCCCTGTATCTCCTGGTTCACCCGTGACTGGGACATGCTGTCCGCTTCGTGCTGAGTTAGTTCTCCGGCCTCGACTCTCGCGTTGTCCACGGCCTGTTGCCGCTCCTCACGAGAGGTTGCCTCAGCTACCTCGTTACGGAGAGAGGCCGCCGCCAAGTCCTGGCGTGACTGTGCGTTGTCCCGGTCACGACCAGCCTTTACCTCTGCAACCTCGTCCCGCAGAGCCTGAAGCTCGTCTACCGCGCCCTCCTCGGCCCCTGTCCCAGAAGTGCCGCCAGACGACGCACCGCCAGCTTGAGTCGCCCCAGACTGATCGGATGCGCTTGTAGTGACGGGCTCTTGAGATAGAGATTCGTTAGGGAGCGTCATTGATGCCTCCGTTACTCGTGTTTCTCACTCTTTGTTACGCCAACCGACTTGAAATATCGTTGACTATGTCGCTTATCGTACCAGACAACTCGTCCGGTAGGTAGTTCGTATCACATGACCACGTCCCCGTGGCAGTCACAATACAGTGGTTTGCGACCAGTTGCAACCACACCTATCTGGCTTGACCTATTGCTACCCCATGTGCTTCCTGGGCCTGTCGGAGCGTTTGCTTGAGCCAGACATCGAAGTTTCTTTCCCCGAAGGAGTTCGTCTGATGTACGTTTCTTAGCAGCGCCCTTTGGGCCGGGTTTAGCTTTTTGCCCTCAAACCAGAAGCTAATCAGCGCGTCTTTTAATCTCGTGTCGATCTGGTCTCGTACTTTAAGCCACCGGCTTGCTATGGGAATCGATCTATCGGGAGGAGGCTGCGGAGTCGGGGTAGGCGCCGAGACTCGTCTCGGAGTCGGGGTAGGTGCCATGACAGGGCGCGGAGTCGGAGTAGCCGCCATGACGCGGCTTACCGACGGGGCTTGTCTGCCAGTCCCGTTAGGAGATCTACCAGTGGCTGCTGGCTGCAAAGGCTGGCCTCTCTCCCGTTCAATTGGTTTAGCATCGCCACGAAGGAGGTCCACCCTCGACTTGCCCAGAACCTTCTCATAGTCCTTCAACAGCTTAGGCGAGATGTGGTAAGACATTACCTTCTCCTCGCGTATCAGACGTAGCGCGTAGGATAGGGCGGCCCCGGAACGTAGACTTCTAACACGGCCGACGATGAAAAGTTTGGCATCTATCTCCGGGTGAGTCTTTCTGTACTGTAGACGGCTAGGATGACGGGCTTCCTGGCGGACTTCCGGGTCAGTGGAAATGGTGTAGTAGGTATCGAAGTCCGACCGCCATTCCGCGCCTAGCTTCCACTGGACGTTGACCGGATAGGTGCGTAGGCCAACGAACTCCCCGGCGAAGCGCGTTGCCCTCTCCTGGGGGTTGCCTCCCTCGAATAGTGCCGTATCGATTGATAAAGGTATGAAGTTACGGTAAATAGTTTCGGCTGTCCTACGCCATGTGTCGGTGGTTTTATCGCCAATGGCATTACGGGTAGTCAGTATGTCCATTGCTAAGCCGACTCCCGGTGATAACTGGCCTCTACCAAACTTGACCAGAGGATTTTGCCTGTTCCGCTCTTGTAGGCCTGATGGGTCTTTTGCAGACCTGCCGAAGAGCATCAAAACCGAGCGCACCTTGGAGCCTGGCCCCATCATCTGGCCACCAATTTCCCATGTGAAAAACTTCCGGTGACCTGGAGTCAGATGCTCCAGTATCTCCTTGGGGCTCTCACCTCGGAGATGGGAAAACACAATTGCTGTTATGGTGAGTGCTGCAATACCTCTGGCCATTGCCTTTCGTGCAAGTCTGCCACGTATCCCGCCACGAGTGACATCGAACATCAAGCTACCAATGGCCCTGAAGTAGCGGGGGGCCAGGAGTAGCAGCGCCTCGGTCTGCCTTTGAGTAGATGACACTCCAAGTAGTTGGCTAGACGCGAGTCCACGGAACTCGTTGACGAAGGCCGCGATATCTTCGATGTCGCCAGCGTTCTTCGCCATGTTGTCCAATGACTTCGCCATCTCAATACCCGCCACGTCCAACGCGCCCTCAAAGCCCCGCTGGAACGGTTTAATCGGCGCGCCCACCACTTTGCCCACTCGTGTATCTAGTAACCCGCCACGACCAAGGGATTCCGTGAGTTCTGTTCCTCCACTACGAGTGCTGATGAGGGTCTTATACTTCTTGAGGATAGCGATGTTCTCTGGCCGATTTAGGTATTGGACATGGAACATAGGATCGGCGATTGCCTCGACCATCCCTTTCATTGCCTTCCCATAGATCCTGGGGCTGTATCCGGCCAAGAATAGGAGCTGTATCGTTAAAGGGGATACGTCGCCGCCCAGCATTAAAAACCTAGAGACTGCCTGGCCCTTGTTTGCTGTATTGATCAAGTCGGGTACGGTTGCTGATATCTCCTTGTTGATCGAATTAGCAATATCTTTTGCGTCAACTCCGGTAAGGATCGCTTTTTTGAATGCTGGTGCGTGTAGCTCGCCCTCGAAGGCCCCTATCTCAAAAGCAGCCTTGGCTGCTTTCGCGGCGTCATCGGAGGCTGAAGAAAACCGCACGGCAGAGTCTGTGATGAGAAAGTTAGCCTGGTCGGTAAGACGCTGTACCTCACTAGCAGTCTGTGGATTCTGTCTCTGAAGGGCGAGGATGAGGTCTTTGAGTGCCTGCGCCTCCTCTGGGTGGGCGCGAGCTATGGACTGGATCGTCGCGGCCGGGACGGGTTTTCCCAGGACGGCGCGGTTGATTGCAGCCAATAGCATCCGGCCTCGTTGTAGCCGTTGCCTGGCAGACTGACGCGCCAGTCTGATTGCGTCCGGCACATCCCTTGTACGGTGATCGACCTGCATGAGTAACCAGTCGGCCATTCTTTGCTCGGCCACCTTGTTGTAGGCCGCAGAAACATTTAGACGGAGAGCCTCGTCGTCGGGTAGGTATCGGTATCCAGCCTCGACCGCTTCTTCAGCGGTCTTAAAGACACGCTGCTGCTGTGAGATTAACTTTGCACCAGGCCTACTAGGACCTGCCGAAACCGTGAGGACATCCATTACATCTCCATCGGACGAGTAACGGGCATAGACACGTCTTCCGGCAAACTGCCCGCCCTCCTCGAAGGAGAGTTCCTTAATCTTAATACCGTTGTCCTTCAAGAACTGGAGCTTGGCCTTCTCGATATCGTCTGCGACTCTAATCCACTCTTTCTGGGCAGCGGTCGTCTTGCTGGCGTACCGGCGAGGGTAGGTGCGGATCGTGTTGACCGTTAGACCCACCAGAGGCCCCGACGCAAGTTTCCCATCTTTACCAACCTTGCCAAATACACGTTGCTGGGAACCCAAAGCGTCAAGAGGCAACATGGCAGTGCCAGATAATTGTTTAGACTGTACTCCTAGAATGCCACGACCCACCGTCCAAAGTTGTCTAGGTGTTTGGGCAACGCCTGCCGGATTAACTTTACCTACCACGCTTCGGACACCTTTTAGGTTGACTAACGTGCGCCACGCATCGGGCCGGGTAGCCAAGGAAAGTATCTGCTCTGGCTGGCCCAAGTCTTCCATAATGCCACCGCCTTCTCTGGGAGATGGCGCACCTGGAGGGCGAGGAGGAGGCAGGCCGCCTGTCGGCGGCGGCCTACCAGCATCCGGTGGCCGTCGAGGCGGACTTGCCTCCTCGGCGATTCTGATCGCTAAGGCCTCGGGAGTCACCGCCCCCGGAGTCCCCGCGGGAGTGACGGGGGCGGCGGGAACTGCCCCAGCAGCCCGTGCGGTGGTGGGAAGGGCCTCGGCTACCTCCACAGGAGCCTGCACCCTAACCGCATCTATTGGAGGATTGACTGTTTCTCCCGTAGCAGTCTGTACGGTGACGTAGGGCTTACTTACTTTATTTATCTCTATCGTCCCTTTGCCTATAACCTTGCCAGCAATAGGCGAGCCATCCGCTCCTTCAACAATAACGTCGTCACCAATCCGTACAGCCCGTGCGGCAACACTGGGGCCGGGAACTGCCCCAGCAGCCCGTGCGGCAGCGGTGGGGGTAATGGGTACATCAGCAGCCCGTGCGGGGGTGATAGGAGGAGGTGGGACATAGTCCATCCCTTGTCCTCTGCCGAGAAATTCCTCTGCATCATCTGGGTCGATAATACGCTGGCCTCCCCCGCCTCCACGGAATTGTCCCCTGTATAGCCCAGGGGTGGGGAGGGCCTCGGCAGGCCGTGCGGCGGTGACAGGAGGAGTTGGGACACGGCCGACCTTCGGGGCCAGCCTAGTGCGGGGGGAGGTGAGACCTCGAATAAGGCGAGGACCAACCTTGCCCACGATGGAACGAGCGATAAAGGGATCAAAAACAGAACCCGCTACCTGTTGCCCAAAGGGGCGTTCCTCCTGGCGCTGCACCATATCTCGTACCCTCTGGAGGCGTTCACTACGAGATGCCACCAGAAGTCCGGCAAGGTCGCTCCTGGTCTGGGCTGCACGTTCTCGGGCCTCTGGCGTACCCCACCCCGGCCTTATGGGCCTGAGCGGGCCAGGGAGACCCTGCTGGAGACGAGACGGCCAATCGATAGCAGTAGCAGTGCCGGCTTCGGCAAGAGCCTGGAACGGAACTCCTGCTCGTCTAGCAATTTCTAGGAGCGCACTCCTGAGCCTACGATTGATTGGGGCTGTTAATGCTCGCATTGGGGCTGTTACTTCTCGCCCAGCTCCTACCCCCTCCATAATTCGGTCGAAGATAGACCGGCCCTTATCCTCTCTTTGGGCCGGAGCCCGCGAAGTAGGCGTGGGGACGGGAGCAGGTTTAGGCGCCGG
>NZER01000215.1 GCA_002690445.1 Candidatus Pacearchaeota archaeon | reverse complement strand
TTTCAGGTTTATGCTGTTCGCGAAGAGCCAGAATCAAAAAATGTAAAATTTGTTCTTAGTTCTTCTTTGCAAGGTTGGCCCACCCTTCAGACAGGTTTTTTCGAAGATGTTTACGATAATCAAGTATGGAATTTTGCTGTAAGATCTTATGCCGACAAAACCAACAACGGTGGGTCAGTTAAGGGTGGTGTTGTAAACGATTCTGTAAGTGGCTCTGTAGACGATGTTTCTGTTTATGTTGAATTTTATGGTGTTAACACTGTTCTAGATCATATCATGAGCGAGTTCCATGTTTCTGGAGCCATGACATTTGCCGGCGCCGCGACGGATCCGTCAAACACAGCCAACAAACGCATTTATGTTGGAGCACACAGGACCAATTTTACTGGATCGGTCGTAACGAGGGCCGACACATTAATTTCTTCAGTTAGGTATTGGAATAGCTATCTTTCTAATGTTGCCATAAAAGCTCATGCCAAAGATGCTAGTAATTATGGCACTGAACATCCCTACGAGAATATAGGATTTAATAAAACAAGCTTGTCTAGTAATGTGCCGGCCATGGAATCTTTAGTATTGCATTGGGATTTTGATACGGTAACAGGATCAGGGGCAACTGGTACCAATAGTACAGGAGATTTTATAGTTTCTGATTATTCATCCGGATCAACCGATACAGCTTCCAGGTATGGTTGGTTGGGAAACTTAGTTAAGACCCAGCATGCAGGTAAGGGGGATTTTTTCCCAACAGATTCTTCCAATGTGGTTAGTACTGAATATATTTATTCTGCAAAACAGCGCTTGCCAGATGTTATTAGCAGCGATGACATGGTCAACATTCTTGATCGCGACGATGAAGCTTTCACTCGCGAGAAACGACCAATTAGATATTTCTTTGCCATTGAAAAAAGCATGTATCAAACCATTTCAGAAGAAATGATCAATTTCTTTGCGACTATTGTTGATTTCAATAACCTAATTGGAGAGCCTGTCAATAGATATCGTCATGAATATAAGAAAATGGGCAAAATTCGTCAACTTTTTTATGAAAAAGTTAGAAACACTCCCAATTTAGAAAAATATATCAACTTTTATAAGTGGATTGATTCGTCTATTTCTGATATGATTCTCAAACTGGTCCCTGCATCAGCTGATATGTCCGAAAAGCTCAGCACCCTCATTGAGAGCCATGCCTTAGAGAGAAACAAATATTGGACTAAATATCCAACGTTGGAGTTCAAAAAACCGGAACCTGAAGTTAGCCTCAGAGGCATAACGGAGCTTGTTTATGATTGGAAGCACGGCCACTATCCTCTTACTGGCCTACAAGCTGATAATTGTTTTTGGTGGCAAGAAAGAGCCAAAGCATCTAACATTGTCATAACTTCAGGCGATTCAGAAATTGATGCCCAAAGAAACATATTCAACGAAGCAGATAGACACAGAAGTGGCAGCGCCCCAAACACATTTTCAGATGATGGTACTTCATATGCCGGATCAACATATGCCATCAATCGGTTTACGAAGCCCTATAGGTTGGGCCTTGAGCGAAGCAAACAAGTACATGGTGGCGTCAACTTTCATGAAAATAAAAAGTTAGATTATGTTAATATTGCAACGGAGATCTTTGGTAGCCTGGTCAAGCCGCTTATGGGTCCAGATCTGCTTGATTCCGGAATCACAGCATCTATTAATTACCTTCTTGTTAGAAGCTCTGAGGTAGAACGAGGAATAAATGTTTGTAACGATGATTACCAGCTTTATAAAAAGAGAAAATACAGATTTGATGTTAAAAACTCACGGGAAGCCAATCAAGCTGCTGGATATAGTCACGGCAAGGGCGACCTATTGCTTCCTTTCAATATCCACAGTTCTTCTATTGTGTCTGGTTATCTCGACGAAGTAGCTGCCAGTAAATTTGCATCAGCTTTGGAAAGCCCAATAGACTTTACCAACATTCATATAGATACATATGGGTTTCAAAATGAAACCCCGATGCAGAGCCCGTTCACTGAAAAATTTGTCGGAGGAAGACAACACAGGCATGTTGATGTAAATCAATATGATTCTTCATTGTCAACCCTGAGCGGTTTACAGGATATGAGCACCAGACCAGAGGCCTGGTATATTATTCTTGGAGACGGAGATCCTGAATTTGGTATTGTTGGTCCAACTTATACAACAACTGGGAAACATGACAAAGATGTTCCTCGGGCAACTCGTATGCGCCAAGAATATGCCAAGCGCCCCGTCAATATAAGAAACATTCAGCAAACTACTGGTTCTGGAGTTGGCACCCATATTGGCAACTATGAATCAAATTGGAACGTGGTTAGTACTGCCGGTAGAACACAGAATAATGCATTTTTCAAGGAAAATGGGGGAGTTAGTTTGCCCAATCTGTATGTCTCGACTCTTCCAAAAACAACCAATGCGCACACTTTAGTGGCTGTTGTCGCCTCCCCAACGCCTGGAGAAAGTGGGAACACTTTTAGCCCTCCACCCTCCCTGGATGGAACCTTGGGTGCTGGAAACTTGTCAGGTCGATTTAGCGATGGCACGGGCGCCGAGACTATTTTCACTTTGCCCCGTCGCGACCTAACCGGCTCCAACTCAGTAATCGTCAGCCGTTTTTCTGCTCCAGGTGGTCCAGAAGTTATGTCTAGGGGCTATCTAGATATAAACGCAGAAGAATATTCGGTCCATAACGTTTTGCCCTTTAGGAACCTCAGTGTCCGCGGCAGCGGGAGCGGAGAAGACAATACGATAAGAATGAGCATCATTGGATCTACCAGTTCGTTTCAATCAACAAAGGACCGCGAAGGCCTAAGAACGAGGCTGACAAGGCACTGTGGTCGGTTTGGGCATGATAGCCAGTGGGGAAGCCCAGAAGCATCCTATCACAAAATAAACAGAAACCGACTAAAGAGAATTAAAGAAACGTAATAATTATAGTATAATAGAGATTTGACATGGCATTCATAACTGGCTCAACATATGACAATTACTGGGTATCGCACCACATCCCGCGAAGCGATCTTCAATATAGTTGGATAACTGCATCAATATTAAGGCCCCCCCAAGAACATCTCGGGAACAATTACCCGCTTGGTAGCCCATATCCAGATAGAGCAGAAACATACGGTCATGCACCGGCAGATGGCATGGTGTCTTCGTCTGTTGAAGGGGTTGTGCCGGCGTATAATTTTTTGAGTGCAAGTGAGTTTGTTGCCTATGATATCGGCTCGGATGCCGGTTGGGTTTTCGGCCGACCGGGACATACTCGGCAAGGGGACTCGGACCAGATAGCAACTGATTTTGCTGGGATGAACACGATAGTTGATGAACCACTGACATCTAGTGAAAATTTCTTAGGATTTACGGCCATGAGTGCTGGTTACGGACACACTGGCCAATTCGCGTATATAAACTATCTCAACAAAGACGTGCTTGATGGTTTTATGGGGTATCTTGGGCATGCGGGGAACACCGATCCCGGCGACTCCAATCGAGGCATCGATGAAGTGTTAAATGCCATTCTTCTCAATCGTAATGGCCCTTATCAATACCCTTCTTGGAAGCAAGTAAGAACAGGCGAGCACCCTGTTGCGAGATATCATAGAAGAAACAACACGTTGTCTATTCAGGATATTCCGGTCCCAATCTCTCCTACCGTAGTTGCGATGAGATCTGATAAGTTTACTCATTACAACGAGCCGGCAGTAGTTGGTAAGTTTATGCCGCTTTCTTTGACGATTGGGCCGGCCGCCGTAGCCGAAGGGGCGGGGCGCCGCCTGGCAGGCCCCGGTGCCCGCGAAATCGTCGAAGGGGCCGGCGGCGCCATGGCCATCTTCGAATCTCCGCTCGAAGAAAGATATAAGTATACTTATGGAAATTTTATAAATTATTTTGCCGACAACCAATTAAACAACCGCCTGGGCCTTACACGCGCTGGTGGTACCATATATGAACGATTTTATGATATGTATTCTGGTGATGATCCGGGAGCAAATTTTTCTAAGCTGGAATATAAAGAAACTATTTACCCCAGAGAAAAAAATGCTTTTTTATCTAGAACGAGAAATAGGACCAGCTTTGATTATGTAAGGTGGGTATCGACAAGAGAGTCCAGAAAGGCCGCGAATCAGAGCAATTCTATGTCGAAATTAATTCCAAGCCAAAGTGTTTGGCCTTTAGATGCTAGGGATGATTTTACAACCGCTGCAGTTCCGACTAAAGCAGCCATGATGTTACTTACTCCTGGCACTGGCTCCGGAGAGGGAGAACTTCAGAATAAATATACAATTTTTCACTCCGGAAGCAGCTTGGCTTATCCGATTATTAGTACGAAATCGGTTAGATTTAGCACACGGGCTTTCTTGACGGCTTCTTCAAACCATAGTTCCACCACTTTGGCAAGAGATTATAGTATGTCTTCATCGATCTCCCTTTGGTTTAAAACCCCATACGTACATACTGGAATGCCATATGGTTATGCGTCTGCTAGTCTGATTGTTAAAGGAATTAGAAATGTTGAGCCGGCTTATGAAATAAGATTTCACAGCAGGGGAGTGACAGCAAACGTTGGTCTTACACGAGGTTATTATTTTGAAGATCTGCCATGGCAATATTCTGGATCATCGGATATCGGTTCGGGTGATTATACACACACAACCACCACTGAAAGGGAGTTATCATATGGTATAGGCGGCAGCCCAGAAAACCTAGCTGATGACGATTGGCACCATGTTGTACTAGCTTGGGAGCCACATACGGCGTCCCTGTATGTGGATGGTATCAAGCGGGCCGCCGGCCGACCGGGCCGCAGCGCGTCGACTGCTTCTTATCCGGTGGTCTTCGGCGCCCAGCCGGGAGCCGGCACCGCAACAGATCCTGCAGATCGGGGCTGGAACGGCAATATAGATGACATAACGTTTTTTAGTGGTACGCTATCCGATGACCAAGTTACCTTTTTATATAATAGCGGAACTCCGCTAGATGTTTCTGCTGTTACCTGGTCCAACCCCTCTCTTCTTGTCTATGCTCACTATAGCATGGGAGAACACGCAAACGACGGCACTGTTGGATCGGATGGAGCCACTATTAGCGGCTTGGACAGAATGAATGGTTATATACAAAATACAACCGTCTATTTACCAGAAACGATTTCCAACACAACAGGAAACCTATCAGCATCTGTAACCAGTCCAAGTACTACCGTCGGCTTTCAATACCCGGGTTATGGTATCGTTGCGGACGCACCATTCAACGCCGAAGTGGGAGCAAATACCAATGTTTATGCGCCCGTGTATGCTCGCCCTACCCCAGAGAGAGATCCAGACGGTCGAGAATTGGGATATTGGGCCGGCGACACTTTATGGGAAGCAGCAGCTCAATCTGGCAAATATCCTTTTTATGATTCTTATGGTTATTATAAGGAACAAATAAGGGGCCTAACAAAAGATTATACAGTTGTTCCAGAATTTCGCATTAGCGAGCATATACCGTTCTATGTTGATGAAAGGGGTGCAAATTTTTTGGCCACAAATGCAGGCTGGATGCAATTGACCGGCGCAGCAGAAGATAAAAATTCCAGTAGCGACGACGATTTTTATAAAACCTATAGTCATACTGATTTCATGAAGTATTTTAATGCCATTAAGAGCGAACATGACATAGAAGGACATAGGGTCACTAATTTAACATTGAGTTGCCAAGCTATTTTGCGCTTTCTTCCTTATGAGGGTTTTTATCCAGCTGTGCGTTCTTTACAATTAGCTAATTTGTTTTCTAGTTCTTATTCTGAACACCTTCTTTTTAAAAGCGATGCTGCCTCTATGATGGGGGGGTCTTTTGGCAACGACGTTACTTTTAAAACGTTTTTGACACCTTTGTTTGCTCCTGGTGTTTTTTATAATTCAATCAAATCCGGGATTGCAGTTGATCATCCCATCATGACCAGTTCGTTTGACCGGTATGGTGAAGTGATCACCGAGCTTACGAGCAGCTATTGTATAAGCTCTTCTTTTGGTTATAGGGTGCCTTTTGAAGCACTAGTTCGCCCGGAAGATCATTTAGGTGGAGTAACGATTGTTGATTATGAAGTCCATCCATCAGCCTCTATCAACTCAACAGCTTCGTGGAACGGTGCTGGGCTTGAAACGTATAAGATGGCCATGAACAATTTTGTTTCCGAAGTGCCAAAATTTTTCTTGCATAACGAGGGTGTCACCAGTGTCGTCTCGGCCCGCGATGACAATGGGGGGTATTATAAGGCAGCTGCCGGCCGAGAATACCGCATGCGCGTTGTTTTGAGAAATGGAAAGGTTTCTAGAAAAAATGAGTTGTTAAGGAGGGTTCCTCTAGATAGCTCGGGAGAACAGGCTATAGGGACCACAGGCTCGGTCTTTACCGAACCAGAGGTAACAATGTATTCAAGGCGCTCAGCGTTTGGGCCTCCTGTTTATGCAAATCACATTGCTCATAATGAAAGTTATGAGCCGTTTACACCTCCCTATATGGATGGGTACGCTGATGTTGAATTGATATTTAGGCCGACGGAGACCAAATATTATTTGGTTGACGATATCGTTAGTCAGATAACTTCAAGTTTTTTTAGAATTGGGGAACAATATTTTGATTCTTACCCTACCAGTGTGGCTAGAAAAGAACAAATGCATATTACATCTTCTGTGAATATATTAGATGTTGTAAGGGTTAAAGCGATAACATATGCTGCCGACACAGGTTTGCCAGTGACTGTTGCTGATGAAGTAGATGCCCCGGGTGTCGCGGTTATACAAACAAAGTGGGAAACTCCAATATTAGATTTTTCAGAGGTGTCGGTTACTATGCCGACATATGGTACGGGCTCTGTTGCTAAGGGAATGTGGCATCAATATGGCACAGAACCTTTGGGGACAAAAGGTATCTTTTTAGAAATTCAAAGCCCATCGGAGGACGAAAAGATCACACCAGCGCTTACTAGCTCTTTGGCTGATTTGATGGGTTTCCCAACCTCTCAGGTTAAGCTGGGGAAGGTTGCATTAGAAAAAACTATACGAGAAGCTGTTGTTGCGATTCCTTTCGTCATGGTTGGTGGAGTAAAAGAAAAGATTGATTTATCTAGAGAAATTGTGAATAATGCGTTGAAAATAATAAATGTTGGTCGCTCGGCCGATTCTATTGCCGGCGATTCTGTTGTTGGTATGCTTCGCGCAATGAAAAAGTATGTGTTCCCTCCTAAGTTGGATTTTCTCAAATATAGGTCAGTTCAGCCATATGCTATGTATATCTTTGAATTTGAACATGTGCTGTCTAAAGAGGACTTAGGAGACATTTGGCAAAACCTATCACCAAACATAGGGAGAAGGTTCGAAGCAAAGACTGCAACAATCGATCATCAGCTGTTACCGAGTGAATTATTGAGCAGCACCCATCTTGGGAATTCGTTGAGGTGGATGGTATTTAAAGTAAAACAAAAAGCTTCTTCAAATTATTATCAAATGTTGAAAGAATCGATCGAAGAAGAAGGATATGATTATGATTTTATGAGAAGAGGGAGGACAGCGGAAGCCATCGCATCCATTGATGTGTCACGACAGAAGAATATAGTTATAGACAGCGAGCCGCATGATTATACATATAATTGGCCTTATGACTATTTTTCTTTGATTGAAATGGTCAAAATGGATGCAGCTGTGAATATCACCGCCGGTCTCGGCGCTCCAGGTTTCACGGACGATGCCACTCTCGATGCCGAACTCGACGGGGTTATCGAAGGCGAATCGACAGACCGGTCTGTCGAAGGCGAAGACGTTGATTTCGATATTGGAGACGAAATATTTTGAAAAAGCAGAGGAGGAAGCATAAGTGGGTTTTTTAAATAAAAAAGAAGATGTTATTGATTTTCAACTAACACAATATGGTAAATATTTAGTTTCACAAGGCAGATTTAAGCCGGTTTATTATGCTTTTTTTGATGATGATGTCCTATATGATCGACGACATGTCCCTGGAAGTGATTTAGAGATTCAGAAAGATATAGAAACTAGAATTTTGGAAGAAACCCCCAGTTTGGCCGCGCAATATC
Organism: Candidatus Pacearchaeota archaeon; assembly: GCA_002690445.1. The sequence goes on along the minus strand of NZER01000215.1, from coordinate 10,617 downwards.
TATTTCATAGTGTTGATAATTTGGGAATGCAAAACCAGTTTTCTAGATCTGATAAGGAAGCGGAGAGAGCTAAGTGGGATTGGTACCAGACTCATCGAAACAAGCTACAACAAACGCCTGAAAAACACTATGCATTGACGCGCCCTCTGGCGGATTCAAGCTTGCTTGATGATAAAGCTCCGGCGTTTCAAATAACCTTCAAGGAGGGGGAAATAGAGAGCGTTGAGACAATTTTAAGTGGCAGTGATGACGAATCTTTTTCTATGCAGACAATTCCGCAGATAAATTTAAAAAATGTAAGATTTAGTATAGTTGCCGCCGAAGGGACTCCCCCCTCCCCACCGCGAGCCGACGAGATGGTGACTGTGTTTCCTGATGGTACTTTTTTTCATGTGTTAAAAAAACACATATCGTTTACAATAACAGAAGAAAATACGCTTCTAGATAAAGACAATTTTGATCTTGAGGTTTATGTTCTTGATAACAAAAATAAGATAGAATATCCATTGTATTTTAAGAAGAGTCCAGAAATGGTACAAGATGGTATTTTAATAGATACTCCACCGGATCGACTAACCTCTCCTGGTGGTTTAGAGGTCGATGATGTTGAGTACTTTTTTGATATATTTTTAGATGATGATGCATTCTTGATAGAAAGCTAAGGAGAGAGCAGCAAATGGCAGGATCAACATCGGGACAAAGCTTTTGTCCCGTTATAACACTTGAGAAAATCACCCTAGAGTATCCTTTGAGTTCGGATGTTCCTGCGGGGTTGATTGTTACTGTTGGGTCTAGGCTTGTAGAAGATGAGTCTAATACTAGTGTTGGCAGCCTTTTACAAAATCCAGATTTAAATAAGTATCTTAAAGTTAGAATTATACAATGCACAGATCCAGAAAAAACACAGGCTATCATGGCACCGCCCTCTGCTCTGTTTATGGATGGAGAGCGAATCTATGGGCAGTATGATATTTTGGGTCTTTTGGTAGAAGAGCCCGGCATAGGGATTGTTGATCATTCTTTGAATGACATATTGGGTTCGCAATCCCGCGGCACATATGAAATATTGAAAGCGGCTGGTAATCCGACGTCAATAAACAATCTTCATACGGGCGGCGGGGAATTTCAACTTCCTAGTGGGCAGGAATATATAGGTTTTTACCACATAGATCCCGAACTTGGCCCCATGGTTGGGAGAGTTCATTCCCATGCGCGCCACGATAGGTTGACAATTATACAGACACGATCGGGAGATCGAAGAAAGATAATTATTCCATTCACATTTCAATTTGAAGTCCCCGATACGCCCAATCCACAACATTTGGCTTATTTTGCTTTCTGTTATTATGATTTTGAAAGCTTGGGGTTTGATTTGGACTTACCTGAAGATCTTATAAAAGTTTCCGGAATTGTTGAAAAGAGGGTCGTAATCGACGACTTCAAGCTTCGGGGAAATAGTGATTCTGTTGTACAAGACTATAGGAGCATTGCGAGATTAGATCACATAGAGGTTACCCCCCCTCCAGGGCCCCCGGGCGCGACAGAAATGAGCGTGCCCGCCGGCATCAATAAGCTCAATTTGCAACTGAATAACAGCCCGGGCTTGACTGGCTGGGCCAATTCGACTTATTTTTCCGACCTTAATATAACCCGGGACGCGTTCGGAAACGCAAGGTTCTTTTTTAGTTTGGATTTTCGCAAATTACTTTTAGAAAATTCTATATTTGGCAAGCATTTTATCAATGCTCCTTCTGCAGTTTTTGACGATATTGCGCTGCGAACAAGAATATTTTCCCTTAAGGTAGTTCGCCGTCGAGTTGTCCCCCTCCTAGGAAACAATGAACTCGGAAGCACAGCAATCGTTTCAAAACCTTTCAGCCTAGGCGAGCCGGAGAAAATTATAATTTCGGATAGCGAGACTTCATCGACGGGAACCGGCGGCAATTCCATCAACCGTCAAACTGAAATAGGATCTATTAAAGAAATAAACACCCTCAAGGACCCAATTTTCAAACATATAAGACACTTTGTCGGTTCAGATACGGATGCGACAGAAGAAACTTATGGACATTTTCAGTATGGTGTGGAATTAGAAATAGAAGATGGCACTATTGATTATTTTATACATTTATACAAGCGCTTAGCCTATTCTAAAACAATGTTACAGGAATATGTCAATATAATTAATATTCCGCATGTGGATAATCGTGGAGAAGAAGACTTCGACTGGATCGAACGGGCCTATGGTGCGCTTCGAATGGGCGCCCCTGCAGCGGCTATAACCGGACGCACCATTCGCACTGTCTTGCTTAGCGACCCCGGATTTGAATGGGAGACCGGTGCGGATATTATCGACGTCCTTGGGACTTACTTGGACATTATATCAATTTGGTATAATAACTATGTACAGGCGGATCCCGGCCCAGGTAGGGGGGGCAGCCTAGGCCACCTTCCCGCCGAACATATCGAGTGGGTCTGGGACACCCTCCGCGACGATTTAACTTGGATGATCCATCCTTCTAATATAAATTTGAAGAAGGACGCTTTGGTATTTATGAAGCTTATAAATAATTTGTTACAAAAGATGGAGAATGCAATTAGGACTGTTAGTCCTTCGTTGGCACTATCCATTTCAGAAAAAAGCTTTTCTCCTACCAGCCCTGTGGCATCCGGAGGGCTTAGTTCGAAAAAGTTTTTTAAAGTAAGGACATATTTTTCTGAATTATTTGATAGCGAGGAACCATCTCTTGTTGGGTGTGATTACTTATCTACTGAAACAGGGCAGACGTCAAACAGCGGCGGCTTGAGAACAATTAGCTTGAGTCATTTTATAAATCGCTTAAAGCTTGAAATGAGCAAATATTATCGATCTCATGGTGTAAACACTTCTCTTATTTTTCTTGACGGCGTAACTCTTGGGTTAAATACACACATAGCCACTTTGCCAGTTCATTTTGCCCCTTCTTTAGTTCGGTTGGGGGGGTCCACCTTGTCTTTAATAAAACAAGGGGTCGATCTGTGGGATAGGGAGAACAACGATCTCATGGCACTTAGGATTGTCAATTACAAACGCACTGGCCAATTTCCAAACACTAGGTTTCTAAATACAGATATGAGTTTTAGTTTAGAACAGCAAGAGGCGTTTTATTATTTAACCAATATAGCCCATACTTATGGAATAACAGCCGCAGCTGTTCTTGATGTTGATAGGGTCCCTGGCTCGTCGGGAACGTCATCTTTTGATGAAGAACTCGGCGATCTAATAAATAGATTAGCCGCAGACGAAGAAACAGAAACGGCTACTGCTGTGCTGGACACAATTTATCCTCCTAATTTAAATCAAGTACTAATGAACATAATTTCAAATTTCACAATTAGTCAAAATACGGCTCCGCGGTTTGATCTGCCACTTCAAGAAAGAATTAGTAACCGAACTGAGATTATCAAAAGAAGAGAAAAGATCAATTTAGATAGGCTAAATCTGAATACGATTGGGAATATATTTAGTGATAGAATAACCACCAGGGACAATCGCGAGCTTGTTGCCACAATGCCCCTTCAGCTTAAATCGGTAGTGGCTGGTGCTGTTGGATCGGAAAATGTAATAAACGATTGGTCAGGCCTGTCAAAGGAAACCTTGGCAAGCTATAAGATAATAAATAGTTTCGTTTTTAACTACTTACAACTGCAGGCTGTTCAAATGCTAACTGGATATCAGACTACAGAGACCGTTGACGGGGTGTTGATCAAAAAACCCATATGGGTCTCTCTCGACCTGACGACGCTTTCAACTCAGCCCGGCCGCGATGTTCTTTGCAGGTTGAAAAGGTTTGAAGATCAAGACATGCCTAGTTTGCCTGAAGGTGTGGGGTTAGAACTTCCCCCTTATGATAAATATTTTGTTATTAGTGTGCCCGAGGGAGATGTCCCCGACTACCTCGCGGATATCGAAGAGGGTGCAGAATATTTATCGGCTATTGAAGAGCGAAATGCATAATGATGTTTGAGGAAAAATAGTTTATGGGTGTTGGAAACAAAAGAACTATGATAGGGAACCTACTACATCGCCGCGCGCAACAAGGCTACTACGCGTCGGCCTGGGGGGGTTACGAGGAAGATCCTGGCACGGCCTTGGGATATGGTGTTGACCCACTTAGGCTGCAGTCAGATAAAATGTGGAATTCGCTAGAGCCCGACGGCGATTCGCACGGCGAGCCCACGTATGGCACATATGAGCAAAAAATTGCCCTTCTAAATGATCCGCTCGTCCCGGGCGGCGATTATCTTCTCCCGGACGCCCCGCCAGACGTGGCGAATCTGTTTAGTGTCTATGATATAGAATACGAATCAGACGAATCCCCCGTTACCTTTCGGCTCGAAAACCCCTGGACCACGGACCGCTGGCACCACGCTGCGCTCTTCGGAGAGGCGAGATCTCAAATTATAAAACTTGTGCCACACCCATCCATCCCCTCGCAAAAAAGCTACAATCCGACTTTGTTTAACGTTAGGAATGTCGACTCCGCGGCAACGTTATATATATTCAATAAAAAAGTCTGGTACGATAAAATTGATGCCCTTTACGCTCACCTTGTCTCGACGTCGTTCGCGGCCGATGACACCGGTGAACACGACCCGCCGACCTATCGCGTTGATGGCACACCGCTTCAGGTCGACAAAATAGGCTCCGGCCTAGGCGGTCGAAATCGACGCTGGCCCGAGGGTACTCCCTCCGGTGTTTCGAAATTCGATTGGCGGTTCTTTTTAGACTGTACATTTGAATATAGTTACCCTTTCACCGACGGCATATGGACGGGCGCTGGCTTGGAAGAGCGAATACCGCAGACCCGCCACTTTGTTGCTGGGCTACGCAACGCCGCCGGCGAAATTGTTGAAACGAGCAATTTTCCCGTGATGACTGGTAAGACTAGTGCGGAATATAATTTTTTTGTTGGAGGGTATGAGGAACAAATTAAGGATATGGATGAGAGGTTTTTGCCTTGTATGTATTCGTTTGTTTCTGAAAAAGAGAGCGACTATACGGATGCTGATAACTCTGTATATAATAGGCACATATCACTAAATGGGAGAATTCCCGGAGCCTTCAAGGACATAGAAAAGAACAATAAGCGGGTTGGAGAAACAGATGTTGGAATAAGTGATTATTTTCAATCTTGGTCCCAAGTAGCGTGGAGAGTGGCGAACACTACTGCCATCACTGATCGAACGAGCCCGGATAACGCCCACACCATCATCGAGGATGTTGGACTTTTGGACCGGTATCAAAAATTAATTTTTTCTCAAACTGATGTCGATCTTCTCAATAAGTCTGTAGGACAGAAAGAGTCTTTCCCCATGGCTGTCAATATGAGGTTTTCTACAGGTGGTCCCACGCAAGTTTCGTCTGTTCTAAAAGAATCTCAATTGACTTCTGATCTTGTCGGCTATACGTTGGGGGAGACATCCATCAGCCAAATGGGGTTCAAAGAACTTATGAAGTTTAAAACTTCGGATGTAGGCGGAGGATCAATGTGGGACGCTCACACATGGGAACTGGTTGATTGGTACCAAACCGTCAGTCAACAGCGCGAAGTAACAGGGTCTGTGGTTTTTGGTAGAAACAATTCTAATGAAACTGGGATACTTGATCAAAGTGCAAACAGTGTCCCGATAGCAAACTTGCTAAAAATTATCTTTTTAGGTAAGATAAGGAGGTGGTCGAAAGAACACCAGAGAACTATTAAGGAAATGTTTGAAGAGGGGAAACCTGCCCATTCTGAAACAATATTATATGAAATAGAAAAACATAACGACACGGACGCCACAGCCGCCCCCTCACAACGGTTTTATATACCAAACTCGGAAGAGGTGGATATGTGCAGCTTTGTTGATACACAAGTAAAACATAATAAAGGGTATTGGTATTACGTGCATGCTTACCGGATAGTATTTGGAACAAGATACTTTTATATGCCTTTGGATCACGAACTCCGCTGGATCAGCACTATCAACGGCCGGGAGGTGATCGACACGACGGATGCCCCAGAGTGGAGCGTTGCTCAGATCAAGATTCCTCGTTATAAAGTTGTTGCGGAGCCATTCTTACAGCTGGTTAAAGTTCCATATTATCTTGCAACTGCAAGGGTTTTAGACAAGCCCCCGGTAGCTCCTGATGTTAACTTTATTCCATATAAAGGGATAGTCACTAGCTTGCTTTTGAATTTAAATGTCAATGTTGGAGATTATGACATGATGCCACAAGCAATCTATTCGGAAGATGTTACCCAAATAAGTGATCACCGGGACGCTCAAAAGTTGGGGCCCGACGATCCAATAAATTATGTTTCGGACGATCCGCCGGCGTCTTTCGAAATTTTTAGAATGGAAAAACAACCAAAATCATATATAGATTTTTCTACCGCCCAAAGCCGAGTGATCGATGCGGGGAATAGATCGGGTACATCTTACGTTGATAGCATTTTGCCAAACAGGAAATATTATTATACATTTCGTTCAGTTGATGTTCATAATAATAAATCATTTCCATCTCCGATATACCAAGTAGAAATGGTTTATGAGTCTGGTGCTTCATACTTGTTGATAGATGAATTTAGGCTTGAAGATGGGGAGAACAGGGCTACGCAGACATCAATGGAGAACGAAATCTATATTTCTCCCTCTTTCTCTCATAGTCAAATCGATATTGGGGATGCTCTTGAGCGTTCCGATCTGGCCGGCGGCGGAAGCATTGATAGTGCGTGGGATTTAGAGTCGCAGCATGTCGTTCTGGGATTACAAACTCCGGGCGAGGCAGGCGCTGAAAGCGTTTGGGACAAAAAATTTAAATTTAGATTTATATCTAAGAGCACGGGAAGAAAAATTGATGTAAATGTTAAGTTTGAAGTTATAAAAGACTTTTGAGTTTTGTAGATTTCTTTTGCAGTAACAAACAATAAAGAAAAAAAAACAAGACACTATTTATATTAGAGTACTTTAAGGAGAGGAGTGTGTATGGCTTTTTTAGATAATTCTGGTGATATAATTCTTGACGCAGTGTTAACAGACACGGGCAGGATGAGATTAGCAAAAGGCGATGGTAGTTTTCGTATTGCTAAATTTGCTCTTGGGGATGAAGAAATTAATTATGCCTCTTATAACAAGGATCATGCTAGTGGTTCGGCATATTATGATTTGCAAATTTTACAAACTCCAATATTGGAAGCATTTACCAACAATACTAGCACTATGAAAACTACGCTAATGTCAATTCCAAGAACTACTATTCTATATTTACCAGAAATTGCGTTAAATACTCTGCCTGTCGGAAATGAAATGCACCCGACGACTCCAAATCAAAATATTTTTCTTGTAGCAGTTGATAGCACTACAGAAGATTCATTAGCCCGCGTCGAAGGCGGCGCAGCCGGCGCCCAAGGGGTGATAAATGGTTTTACTCTAGCTAGGCCGAGGAACCACATACGACTCGACCAGGGGATAAATTCCAGAGAACTCGCGCCAACGACTCGGGTACCCGGCGATCTGTTCGAAACTCAATACATTATCGAAATGGACGATCGGTTTGGTTCTATCTGGTCTGCAGGCGATTCATCCCGATCAGCCCGGGTTTCATTTGTTGATGATGACAAAATCGCTAGTTATTATTTGTCACACACCACAGATAGCCCAACATTTGTTGAAAATTTAGAGGTGCCGGCAACATTGGAAACGGACTTTGATCAGGTCATTCTTGGGCCAAAAGGCAGCAAATTAAAATTTACAATCAAGGCTTCTCTTGATTTGACCAGCCACAATTATCTGTTTGATCAGCTTGGATCAACTGGGTTGTCTATAAACGGATCAGACGCCGGCGTCACTTATAGATATTTAGATTCTGTTGTTAGGGTAACGGGTGGCACGACTGGTTATAGGGTCGATGTGCCGTTGAGATTTGTGAAAAAGGAATAAAGGGTGAAAAAACATGGCAACAATTTATAAAACACTTCTACCATCAGATGTGGTTTCTACAAGAACGCTTTTGCACGAGGCTATTCCAATTACTGGAACAATCGTTTCTGGAACGTTTAAGTACAACAGTACTGCATTGGGCAATGAGTCTAATATTAAAAACTTCTCTCACGAAATGTTCCAATCAGTATATGACTACCCCTATTTGAGTTCTTCGGCAAATCACATTTTTGATTTAACTGTTGGGTACAGCACGAGTTCTGCACACAACAACATTCTTGATACTTCTTATCATGATAAAAAGACCAACACTTATAATCAAATGGCCCAGACCTTAATGGGGTATGATCATACGGGATCGATTAGGAAGTTTGATCTAGATGGTGATTTTGCTAGCCTCGACGATGATAAAATTAAAGAAGCGTTGTTTGTTAATTTCTCTAGGCTTTTAGTTAAGGATGAAATTAAAAAAGGCTCTTTTTCTATTACTTTCGGGACCGCTTCTTCGTTTTCCGGGCCCTTTACTGATTGGGCCGGCAACGGGAAGTATATAATTGGTGATACAAACGGACAGAATTCTTATAAGATAAATTCGCCAGCTGGTGAATACGGAATTTTATATCAACAAAGTCCCGACTCATCGATCACAAAACCACAAGGTTTGATTTTTTATCAAGCCGGCATTGCAGTAATCGATCTTTCTGGTTCAGTGACGGGAAGTACTGCTCCTACAGAATATTCAGTACCAGGCTCTGCTGGTCGAGCCAAGATGGATTCCGATGGGAAGCATGCAATGAATCTTTTAACTGGAGCGTTCTCTCAAGAGGCGAGCGCCAATGCGTGGAGGAACAGGATAGGAAATATTTCTTTCAACAACACTGTGGAACTCAATTCAACTATTTATTTTTGCAGAGCAAATCATAATGAATTTAATTATAGTTCGAATCAAACATATATTACCGGAAGCAAGATCCGAGTAAAGAACGTTTCGACTGATGCTCCGGTATCGTATATAACTACGGTTGGTTTATATTCGACTGATAACGAGCTGTTAGCTGTTGCAAAGCTCTCTGAGCCGCTAAAAAAAGATCCGTCAAATGAGATTACTCTTCGTGTTAGACTTGATTACTAAAACAAGCCAATGTCATTTTATAAGTTTGGACCAAATGATTTATTTTTCAATGTCATAAAAACCTATCCTAAGTGTAGTTTTTTCATTTATAGTGGCAGCCTTTCTTATAACAATCAGATATCTGGTTCTGGGCAGTTTGGAGCAAGTATAAATCATGTTCCTTCTGGCCACATAAGCTTGCATGAAGTAAATGTCGATCGGCCATCTGGACAACTAATATATCCCTTTATATCTAAAAACAGCACCCATGTGGCTCCTAGGACTGTATCCGCCAAGGATTACAACGGAACTTTTTCATATGGAGATGAGTTGGTTGCTACCTATCCCTTATCTGCTAGCATCGTGAAAACCTTAGTTGCTGGTGGTTCGTCGCGCAACACGATCGTTGCTTTGCGAAATTCTTTAGATTTTTATACGCCCCTAAGCCGACACTATGCCTATACATCTAGTTACGGAGACAAATCTACACAAACGATAGGTCTGGTTAGTATTCCATCGATATTTTATGGCTCTTCAATTAAGAAAGGCACCGTGGGTTTGAAATATTATCTTACCGGTACTTTAATTGCTGAATTGAAAGATGAAAAAAGAAATGGGGAACTGGTTCAAACGGGCCCATACGGAAGCACGGGAACTGGAAGTGTGGCCGGCGTGGTTCTTTATAACGAAGGTTTTCTTCTTTTGACTGGAAGCTGGGCTTTGGATTCCGCCGCACAAGAATTATACAACGACTCTGTCCTTGACAACCCGAAATGGATTCATTTCGCACAATCGATAAGCGGCTCCTCCACGGTCGCTTCTTCTAGTTTCAATCTTGAGTTTAATGGCACAAACCCCGTGCCAGTTCGGACTCTCTTGGCTCACGCGCCGATTGGCGAGCTAAACCACTCTTCCAATCCGACTTATATTGAACACGGCCAGGCCCTCACTCCAATAAGCGGGACCTACCATTATACAGAGAATGATGAATTGAGAATTAAAAATGTAGTTTCTTCTGCTTACGCAGATCCAACTGGTTCATTTAGAAAGACAACGTTTATCAGCAAGATAGGAATTTATGACGAGAAGAAAAACCTTATTGGTATCGCCAAATTAGCAACCCCTGTCAAGAAAACAGAGGATAGAGATTTTACATTTAAATTAAAGCTCGACTTCTAGTATAATAGTTCCATGACTATATTGGGCTTGGACCTTTCAACAAGTATCACAGGTGTAACACTATTAGCCGAAAACGGCGACACCATTATCTGTGAAGCTTGGGACACAAGAAACAAAAAGAAATTTCCAACGATCTTTCACAAAGCACATTTCGTTCGCGATAGGCTTGTGAATCTTGGCTGGCCAGTCAAAAAGATCTTTATTGAACAATCGCTACAATCCTTCCGTTCTGGCTTCTCGTCAGCACAAACACTCTCGACATTGGCCAGGTTTAATGGTATGATATCGTGGGTGTGTTACAGTGAGTTCAATATTATACCTGAATATGTCGCTGCTCCGTCAGCGAGAAAGCTCTGCGAACT
>NZER01000214.1 GCA_002690445.1 Candidatus Pacearchaeota archaeon | reverse complement strand
TTTAATATAAATCCTAATTTTAGGGATAAACCTTATGAAAATACCATGTATTTAAAAGTCCAATCTAAGATGATCTTTAATTATTTAAAAGAAAAAGGATTTAAAGTAGGGGTCAAAGGGAGAATTAAAACTCTAAAATGGATAAAAAATAAAAAATCTTTTATGATAGAATTTGTTAAAGGATATTTTGATACTGATGGTTCAGTTAATTTTAAAAATAAAGAAGGAAAATTATACCCAACTATTTCAATAGGATCTAAAAGTGATCTCCTTCTAAAAGAAATGAAATCTTTTTTGACTAAACAAGGAATAAATTCATATTTTGCTACAATAAAACATCATGGAGAAAGATATAAACAACCATTTAAAACCTATCAACTTCAAATTAATGGTTATAAAAGAATCTTACTTTGGTTTTCCAAGATAGGATCTAATAACTCAAGAAATATTAATAGGTTTCATGAAATGATAAAATTAAGACTTCTTAAATGTTTATAAGATTAATTTAAAAAAGTGAGGATGGTGGGAATCGAACCCACTACGCCCACGTCTTCAGCGTGGTGCTCTCCCAATGAGCTACATCCTCTTGTTTATTACAGAAATAAATGATTTAAAAATCTTTAGAATAAAAAGCAAGTTGGAAATAGGCCATATTCTGTCATTCGTCTTCTTTCGAAGAAGCGAATGTGCTAACATTTGTCTATGCCTCTCTAGGAGTTGCATCGGTGAAGGTGGTCGTTTCATCATATCTTTCAGTTCTCAGTTCCTCGCATGATTCATAACTCCCTGAAAGCTGTGTCGTTTCTGTTCCAGAGCTCTACCTCACAGCAGATGTCTCTCAACACTCACCACTAATGATGTATGGACCTTCCTCAGAATTCGTTCTGATATATTCAAAACTTGTCAAATTAATAACTGAATTCCGTGATTAGCTATCCAACTTGCTGAAAATGTGAGTTTTAGAGGGTTTAAAAATCTTTTTATATCTGAAATTTCTATAGAAATTCTCATGAGATAAAAATCTCAAGATTTTTATATCCACTATTCTTAACATAATCATGGAACAGCAAAACTTCCACACACAAAAACCGCAAAGTTTCTCACAAAGTTCGAAACTTTGGGGCCCCAAAACCCCTTGGGTTTTGCGGAAAGAGGAAATCTTGAAAACCCTCAAGACAGCAGAATTAGGTTTAAGTCAGAGAGAAGCAGATAAAAGATTAAAATTACAAGGAAAAAACATTCTACCAGAAAAAAAACAATTAAACCCAATTCTAAAATATCTCAGAGAATTTAATTCACCATTAATATATATATTATTTGTAGCAGCAATCATATCTTTTTTCTTAAAACACATGGTAGATGTATATGTTATTTTAGCTGTAGTCATAATAAATGCAACAGTAGGTTTTATTCAGGAAAGAAAAGCAGAAAAAGCAATTAAAGCATTAAAGAAAATTATAGTAAACTATGCAAAAGTTTACAGAGATAACAAGTTAGTAAGAATTCCAACTAAAGAGCTAGTAACAGGAGACATCATAAGTTTAGAAGAAGGAGACAAAGTACCAGCAGATTCCAGATTAATAGAAATAAAAAATTTCAGAACAGATGAATCATCTTTAACAGGAGAATCAACTCCAGTAGATAAGGAATTAAAAATCCTCCCATTAAAAACTCTTTTAGCAGACAGAATAAATTCAGTTTACATGGGCTCTTTAGTTTCATCAGGAACAGCAAAAGCTATAGTAACAGCAACAGGTTCTAATACAGAAATAGGTAAAATAGCTTCTTCTATATCAAAAATCAAACCAGAAAAAATGCACTTTAATAAAAAAGTAGACCAACTAGCAATTCATATGGCTATAATAGCTATTATTGGAGCTTTAGCAACATTTATCATAGGTTTTTTTATTCGTGGCTTAGAATTTTTTGAAGTATTTTTATTTACAATAGCTTCTCTTGTATCTGGAATTCCAGAAGGTTTACCAGCAGTCTTAACAATTGTTCTAGCAATAGGAGCTTTTAGAATGGCAAAAAGAAATGCAGTTATCAGGCATTTACCATCAGTAGAGACTTTAGGTGTAGCTACAATAATAGCAACAGATAAAACAGGAACCTTAACAGAAAACTCAATGACAGTAGAGAAAATATTACTTCCCTCACAAAACCAGATAAGAGTATCAGGAAAAGGTTTGAGAACAGAAGGTAGCTTCATTCAAGACAACAAAACTCTAGATATAAAGAAAAACAAACATCTTCAGAAATTATTAGAAATCATAACTATATGTAACAATAGTAAGGTAACAAAAAGAGATGACAAATTAGGAATAATAGGAGACCCAACAGAAGCAGCCTTAATTGTATTGGCAGAAAAAGCAGGAATAAGACAAGAAGAATTATTAAAAAGAGTAAATAAAATTGATGACTTGCCTTTTAACCCAGAACTAAAATATCGAGCTTCTTTATCTGTACTTATAAAAGACAAGAAAAAAGAAATTTATTCTTTAGGAGCATTTGAAGATATTTTGAATTTATCAAATTCTGTTTCAACCAATAAACAAAAACTAACTAAGAAACAAAAATCAGAAATTTTAAAACAAGGAGAAGAACTTGCTAAACAAGGATTAAGAGTTTTAGGAGTAGCATACAGAGATATGCCTACTTATACTAAAAATTTAGATGAATCTTATATTAATAATTTAACTTTTGTTGGTTTAATAGCAATGAAAGATCCTCCAAAATCAGGAGTTAAAGAAGCAATTCAAAAAGCAAAACAAGCAGGAATTAGAATTATAATGAAAACCGGCGACCATAAAGAAACTGCCTTAGCAATAGCAAAAGAAATTGGTTTAGCCTCTAATGAAAATGTTTTAACTGAAGATGAATTAGAAAAAATATCTGAAAAACAATTTAAAAAAGTAGTTAGAGAAGTGGATATTTTTGCAAGAGTAACTCCAGAAATGAAAATGAGAATAATAACTGAACTACAAAGACAAGGAGAAGTAGTTGCTATGACTGGAGATGGTATAAATGATGCTCCTGCTCTGAAAAAAGCTGATATAGGAGTGAGTATGGGTTTGGGAGGTACTGATGTAGCCAGAGAAGCTTCTGAAATGATATTATCAGATGACAATTTTGTAAGTATAGTAAATGCAGTAGAAGAAGGAAGAATAGTTTTCCAAAATACAAGAAAAACATCTTTTTTCTTAATTACAACAAATGTAGCTGAGGATATTACTATCATTGCTTCTTTGTCTTTATTTTTACCATTACCATTACTTCCAATACATGTTCTCTGGTTAAATCTTGTAACAGATACAGGTTCTGGTTTGGGATTAGCAGCTGAACCAGGACATGATGATGTGTTAAATGAATCTCCTAAAAGTAAAAAAGAGAAAATTATTAATATGGAACTTATACCTTTTCTTCTTTTATCAGCAGGATTAATGGCTCTAGTTACAATACCTCTTTTCTGGTATTATCTTCCAGATTTAATGAAAGCTAGAACAGTAGCTTTTGTTTCAATGTCAATGCTCCAGTTGTTTAATGTTTTTAATATGAGAAGTTTGAAAAAATCAATTTTTGAAATTAAACCTTTTTCAAATAAATGGGTGAATTATGGTTTTCTTGGAAGTTTAGTTTTAATGTTAATAGTAATTTATGTTCCTTTTTTACAAAAAGTTTTCCAGTTTGTCTCTCTTAGTGTGGTAGAGTTATTGCTTATTGTTGTTTTGTCTTCTGGTGTTTTGTGGTTAGGTGAGATTTATAAGTGGTTTAAGAGGAGAAATTTAAAATAATTAAGGTAGAGTTTTTTCTTCTCTCCATCTAGATACTTCTTGCCTGCAATATTCTTTAAGACATGGTTGTGAAATATAATAACTTGTAGACATGAAACCCATACCAACATTTTTATATTCACCATAACGTCCAATAGTTAGGGTATCTCCTAAACCAATAACATCTATATCAAAATAATCCCATAAAAATAAATGTAAAGCATCTCTATGAATCTCACCAAAATCTTTTGTATTCTCTTTTTCAGCAAAACATTTTAAATAATTTCTTAAAGCAAAAACTTCTTGCCAAGTTAAATCAAAATCAAATGCACTTTTTATAAGTCGAATACAATCTCTTGTTTTTTTTCTAAATCAGCCATCTTCTAATAACTCAGAATTAATCTGAGGGAATATAATTATCACCTCACGAATTCAAAAAAAAGCGAGTAGGATTCCAGACATATAAAAATATGGATTTTAAATAAAGCTTTTAGTAGTTGCGGGCTGAATATCTCGTTGCCTTGATACTTACACCCCAACTCTATCAACCACATCTTCTTTGTGGGCCTTAGTTGTCTCGTTTTGCGGATGGCTTCGAGCTTAGATGCGTTCAGCTCTTATCCATTCAAAGCGTAGCTGCCCAGCTTACTCATAATAACTGGTAGACCAGAGGCTTCCGACTTTAGTTCCTCTCGTACTATAAAGTCGTTCCACTCAGACAACAACACATCTAGTAGATATCATACAAACTGTCTCACGACGTTCTTAACCCAGCTAACGATTCCTTTTAATATGTGAACTCCAGCACCCTTGGCAGCTTGTGCACCACCAGGATAGGAAGAGCCGACAGCTGTGTACCAAACCGCGCCGTCAATGTGAACTATCGGGCGCGACAAGCCCGTTGTCCTTGAAGTACCTTTTCTATCAGACATGGGTTCCATTAAAAAACCACATGGGTTCGCTGAGCCAATCTTTCAATTCTGCTTTCCTTACTTTTGAGAAAACAGTTAGACAAACTTTTGCCTCTGCACTCTTCTCCAGGTTTCCAAGCTAGATGAGTTTGTCTTTGGGTCCTGCAGATATTTTTTCTGCAGGGTGCCGCCCCAGCCAAACTGCCCGCCAGTTGCTGTCCTTTTCCAAGTTAGCAACTCCATAAAAAATAAGTAGTATTACACTTTTGCTCAGTTTCGACCGAAATCTAACATCGACGCTCCTACTTATTCTGTGTATTTTTCATAAAGCTACAACAACAAGTTGCAGTAAAGGTTTACAAGGTCTTCGCTTCCCACTAGATGTCTCCGGCATGTTCACCGAACAGTGTGTTCAGAAGGTTCTAGTTAGGGACACTGACCACCTCGTTAAACCGTTCATGCACGTCGCCATTCAGACGACAAGGCATTACGCTACCTTAAGAGCCTCATAGTTAGGCCCGCCGTTTGATGGACCTTAGCTCCCTTGAAAAAGAGTTTTAGACACCACCACTGGGCAGGTCTCACCGAGTATACAAAGCTTTTCACCTTAGCACTCGGCTACGTTTTTGGTAAACAGTCGGGCAGTCTTTGTTACTGAGATCTACACATGCATTTTTATTTCAAAAAACAAGCATAGACACCCCTTATACCTAAGCCACAGGGCCAAATTGCCGAATTCCCTTAACTAGTTTGTCCTTACACGTCTTAGCCTTCTAAGCTAGGGCACCTGTGCTGGATCTAGGTACAGCTGATTATTCTCTATACATAAATTTTTCATTGACTCTTAGATTCATCAGAATTTCTCCAAATAGATTCACCTAAATCTTTGCATTACACTTCTTAAGCTTCTCTATTTAGTATCCTTTCAGATATCTGATTATCTGAAAGTGGTTTATATAAATAACAAGAATAATCAGTACAGGAATATTAACCTGTTATCCATTCGCTGTTTCCAGTTAAGGAACAGCTTAGGAGCTGACTAACCCTCGGCTAATTGATATTGCCGAGGAAACCGCGCCCTTTCGACGTTTTCCAATTCTCAGGAAAATTTGATCTTACTCTCACCAGGATCTGCATTCCTTTTTGCTCCAAGCTCTCTCTCGAGAACACTTCTATGCAAAAAAGACGCCTGCCTACCGCAATACTCTACTGAGTATGCCTATGGTATCGGTAATATACTTAGCCCCGTCAATTTTCTCCGCAAAGAACCTCAATAGGTGAGCTGTTACGCTTTCTTTAAAAGGTGGCTGCTTCTAAGCCTACCTCCCTAGTGTCTCAGGTTCTTTACAAGATTTGTTACACTTAGTATATATTTTGGGACCTTAACCATAGTCTCCGTTGTTCCGGTCTAGGAATAGTACCTTACGCACCATCCCTGATTCCTATTTAAAACAACAAGCAAGTTCTGAGTTGGAAAAAGTTCCGTAGTCATTAGACTCTGCAAACCTAATCCGTACTTTACCCCGCTCGCAAATAAAATAAGACTATACTGAGGCATATTTCGACAGGAACCAGCCATCGCCAAGTTAGAAAGGCTTTTCACCCCTAATCCCAAGTCATCTGAGCACATGCACGTAGCACCAGTTCAGGCCTCCATTCTCCCTTCGGAGAACTTCGCCTTGCTCAGGATTAGATCACCTGGCTTCGGGTCTTATCCATATGACTAACGCCCTTTCAGACTCGCTTTCGCTTCGACTACCTTTTTAATCTCGCCATATAAATAAACTCCCTGGCCCGTTCTTCAGAACGTACGTTACAACCCCTAGGGGCAGTAACTATCTGTAACTGTTAGATTTCAAATCTTTTCATCCTCTATTAAGAGTACTTTTCAGCTTTCCCTCGCGGTACTAGTGCACTATCGGACTTGAGTTCATATTTAGGGTTAGCAGTTAATTCTGCCATATTCATACCTCCAATCCAGGAGATATTACTCTACAAGCAATTCCATATTAATTTAATTTACAGGGCTATCACCTTCTAAGGCTTCTCTTTCCAGAGAAATTCAACTCATCAACTTAGGAATTTATGCTTACCACATCTCTATTTCTTTTTCAAGAATAGATTCAGTTTGCCCTATTTCCTTTTCGCTCGCTGCTACTAAGGATATCATTTTTATTTTCTTTTCCTGCTGGTACTAAGATGTTTCAATTCCCAGCGTACATTTCCTTCTCAGGATGTAAAACTTGTTGTCAAATTCGGAGATTTTAGGTTCAAAGGTTGCATGCACCTAGCCTAAACTTTTCGCAGCTTGCCACGTCCTTCATCACAACTCAAACCAAGCTATCCATCTAACAGTATATAATAAAATTTTCCCATATTTTTGTAAGAAACATAGTTTCTTTCATGTCAAGAATATTAATAAATAAACATTCTTGGTCACACTCAGAAATCTATAAAAGATTTCTGACATGCCGGAATCCTACTCGCTTCATTGATAATTATCTCAGCTCCCCCCTCAACTCTACCGTCGAGAGGTTCATTCGCTTTGAATATGAACTTTTATTTTTCTACTAATTTTCCTAAATAATAATCTCTTAATGTTTGTAATACTTCTTCTGGATAATCTCTATATCTTTCTTCTAATGGTTGTTGAGTAATTGGTAATGGAATTGTTTCTCTTCTAGGTTCTTCATGTGATAATATATTTCTTTCCATTTTAACTCCTTAATTAATCCATCCAAGAATTGAATGGACCTGCCGGGAATCGCACCCGGGACTCCTCCGCTCTTGTTCTCCAGTTTGTTTTAGGAGATTGGTAAAGAACCTGGGTTCTTTACATTGCAAGGGAGGTGTTTTACTACTAGACTACAGGCCCTTATTTTTTTGAGTCTGTTCTAGTTTTTAAATCTAATTATAAAAAATGTAAGGCTCACATTTACCATCAAAAATAATATAGGAGGTGATCCCACCGCAGGTTCCCCTACGGTGACCTTGTGTCAACTTAACTTACCTTGTCTTACAAAGATTCGTCTTCGAAAAGCCTCGTCAATGCAAAACTCGGTTAGTTTGATGGGCGGTGTGTGCAAGGAACCGGGACATATTCACCGTTCTATGCTAAAGAACGATTACTACGGATTCCAGCGTCATGAGGCTGAGTTTCAAACCTCAATCTGAACTAAGCTAAATTTTGGAGATTAGCTTCTCTTTTCAGAGTTGCGTCTCATTGAATCTAGCATTGCCGCGCGCGTGTCGCCCAGGGTATTCGGGACGTACTACCTAACGTAGCCCGCGCCTTCCTCATGGTTACCCATGCAGTCTGTATAGAGTGCTTCTTCATCAGATAGCAACTATACACGCGGGTCTCGCCTGTTACCTGATTTAACAGGTCATCTCACGACACAGGCTGACGTCGGCCATGCATCTCCTCTCAGCGTGTCA
>NZER01000213.1 GCA_002690445.1 Candidatus Pacearchaeota archaeon | reverse complement strand
CATCAGCGTCTGCTGTTGCTGCACAACTAACTACAGTTGAGTTGGCTACCAGACCTAACCTTTACAGAGATTTTCGTGCAGAAGATCCGAAGTTTTTTGATGAAGTCTGGCATTTTACTACGCATCCGACAGGACGTAGCTTATCAAGTGAATCCTATCACCACTATTCTGGAGGAATATGGACGGCTCTTAATACTACTGGAGATAGGGGAATAGGAGATAATGATAATCGTGGAGATCCACTGCTCTGGGATGACACTAAGAATGAAGTGGAGTTTTTTGGCACTAGAGCCGAAGTTGGGGGTAATGTAGCTAAACAGGCATATTTTTTCGGCTCAGATGAGCCTGTTAGCGGAATAGAGCTTTACGCGGTTCAAGGCGTTACATTACGTGGTAGCTCTATTACTGCGGCTAGTCCTGCCAATATTACAACGGTACTAGATCATGGCCTTTCAACTGGAGATTATGTCTTTCTACAAAATTCTAATAGTGGTATTAGTGTTGATGGTTACCGTGCCGTAGTCAAAGTAGATGACAAGAATTTTACCGTCGTCGTAAATAACACTAGCGGTGCGGGAGGATCGGCAGGCACGTCCGTTACTGTTCGTACAGGAGTTCCGGATTACGGAACTACGCAGTTAAATATAGATCTATTAGATAGCTATCCTAAGATGTTACGTAATAGCGATCTTCCTCGTCCGGTATCCGCGTGGCGTACTATCAATAGACAGGTAGCGTATAGCTCATTTACTCATACGGAAGATATCAGTTGGGCAGGTAATGAGGAATGGGGACAAGCTGGTGCTCTTTCTCCTATAGGTCCTGCACGCTGGCGTTTGGATACTGGGCAGTCTGAAGGCGGTCTTAACCATTGGTACTGCGAAATACGTTGGAATAATGATCGTCCCCGTAATGAAGTTACGCTGCGTGCCACAGATCCATCTCCGGATGTTATTTATACTCCGTGGGCTGGTGGACATCACTGGCCTGTTACTTCAGATGAGCACGACAAAGTCTATCCCATGACGTATAACTCAGCTTGGACTGAGCGAACTACGATGATGGGATCATATGCTGCTCAATACGTGATCCCTTCAGCGCCCAATGAAGGTACTAATTACGCAACAGCCGTCTCGCAAGACACTACGGCTAACTCAGCTACGCTGTATGAGATCACGATGCGTACGCAGCAAGATGTGTTTGGGGCCGTGGGGGATTGGATAAGCTTTAGTGATTCACGGGGTAATACTGGCTTTGATGGTTCGTATCGTATTACTGAAGTAGATCTAGGTAATAAGGAAGTTAAGTTTAATGTAGGTAGGACAATCTCCTCGCTGCCCGGAACAGGCAGCGGTAATCCGATGGTTATTCAATATACTGCACAGCCTCCCAATAATAAATCTTTGTATTGGGTGCGCATGAGAGCGTCAGGAACGCCAAGAGTTGTAGCAAGATTAAGATCAGTAAGAACAGCGTCTCAGGCAAGATTTAAGTATTTTGATCGAGGAAAAGAGCCGTGGTCAACGAATGACACTTCTGCTTCTACTTTTAGTGCTAATGATGATCTTGATGCTGTCTACACTTATGATGCCTCTATATCTACTAATTCTATAGATGTTGCCAGTACAGCAGATCAGGACGGTTTTTTAAAGATAACTTTAGACAGCAATCATAATAGGTCACATGCCGATTGGGTAGAGCTTGTAGGTTTTGATAATGCTACCGCTGTTAATGGTATTTGGAAGATAATGCGTGGTCCGTCATCAGGAGTGGCTGGCAATGCGTTTGTTATTAACTATCCGGGTAGCAGCATCACGATAAGTAATAATGAAAAAGCTTATTTTTCTAGATATAGTGACTGGACTGCGGAAGCTAAATGCGAAAAGACGTACAGGTCTATAAATGTTACTAATGTTGGAGAGGGTGGTGATACAGGGGACGATACTGCGCCGTTAATAACGACAGAGGGGTCTCATAGATTCCAGTCTGGAGACTTGATTAGTCTTTCTGGAGTCACTACTACCCCTAGTATAGCTGGATATAACATTGTTAGTGAGGTACTGAATCATAACCAATTCACGATTGAAAATGTGGATGGTTCTATAGATGCTGTTACTGGGGTTGCGGATGGTCGAGGAACGGCACAGTTATATATACTGGCAGACACCGTAACTAATGATGATCCTATGGTCATTAATACCCGTGTTGAGCACGATCTTTCTCCCAATCATCGTATCTATTTTATTTCGACTACTGCGGGCGGTTCTATAACAACAACTCCTAATTTAAGCGCGTGGTACACAGTTTTAGAGGTACTTAGTCCTACGTCCTTTAGCATTCCTGTAGATAATACTGGCAGTGCTGTAACTAATGTTGTTTTTTATCCTAGTCCATCAAATATCGTAGGACAGACAGGTGGAACAGTCGCGCCTCAACAGCACGATGCAGTACTTTTTGGTAGAAAGAAACCCTTTAACACGCTTCGATTTAATTTAGAGGATCGGTTCGAAGATCTGGGTTACTATAACGGAGTAAATGTTAGAACATGGGAATTCTATCGAGCCGGATCGTGGGGATATAGTGATGGTTGGTCAGTAATTCCTTATTGGGACCCTACGGTAGGTTTTTCGGGAGCCGGAAGTATAGATGATGTAGAAGTTACCTTCACACTTCCCGGTTTGGATCTATGGAAAACAACTCAACCCGGAATTAAAACCTTTCCCGCTGTAGGTACAGGACAGACTGTTACTGGTTTAGATGGGAAGATTGGTGAGTCGCTTTATTATATTCGTATGCGATTTACAGCAGCCGCATCTGCTAATGGTGGCAGTGTTCAATCCGATCAGGTTAGGGCTTCTCGTATATGGTCTGGTCCTAATTACTGGGACAAAGATCTAGAAGTTGGAACACTTCCCGGCGTTTCCTCTGAACGACATACTACTAATTTGGAATTTAATGGTCTCACGTTTGATGATCGACAAAAGACTTTAAGTGACCGAAGTACTGTACAGGTTATGGAATATGAGGTTAAAGATCATGGGCTTGAATTTGCCAACAAGATAACGGTTCGTGGTCAAGCTGGTGCATACGCAACTGTTACTGATCAAGAAAGTATTGATACTTTTTCTTCTGTTAAAGAAAAAATTATAGATGACTCCAGCTTGACTACTGATACTCAATGTTATCAACGAGCTAGATCATTATTGGAACAGCTAAAGCCTAAGCCGCCAATAAGTATATTAAATATTTCTAAAGCAAATCCTACAGTTGTTACTACAGGAGGAAGTAAAAGATATCTAGCTGTATATATAGGAGGATCAGGAACTGTTTTTGGCGGGACAAATAATACACGCGTACGCATAGGACTCTTTGAACGTCAGGGATTTAAAATTATTCGTAATTCTGCGCCAGATTCAGGTAATAGTTATAGAACATATATAGAGACAGATCGTCCTCATGGATTGGCTACGAATGACATAGTATATTTCACAGACATAGGTCTTGGTGGCTATCATTTTAGCCGTAATTCGGACGCGTCTGTTTCTGGGTATGTTCATGAAGTAACTCCTACATCTCCAACGGAGTTTTATGTTAGTACAGGAAACCCCAGCAGTTATTCTGGAACAAGCCAAGGAGCAATAGCGAACAATGTTGTAGGTGGCGTTGTACATCCGATGGCACGAACGGATTTGCGAATAAATGATTTTATTCGTATACGTAATCTAAGTGTAAGTGGTCTTAATCAGGATTGGCTAATATCAGAATTAGAGGATGGGATTGTAAATAGTGCGGCGAATCAAAATTGTCGTGGCGGAGCTTTTAAGGTTAAAGATCCTGATTCCGGTACTGAATACACTGGAACTGACGTTTCAACGACTAATCCGGCTGGATATGCTCTTATATCAGAGACTCATTCGTTAACTACAGCAGATAAAGTACTTCTACGTAATACAACATCTCTTCCGTCTATAGATGGTTATAGAGTTGTTACTCGTACGGGAACCAAGACATTTACTGTTGATCTAGATCTTACTGCTTCTAATGCTAAAGAAGGTGTTAGCGGTACTATTCGTCCAACTTCTATACGTCAGGCTACGATTGTTACTACTGGATGGCCTGTATACACAGTGAATAAGATGCCGCGTGCGCTTCGTGCAGGTGATATGTCCGAAGTATTTCTCCGTAATGCCGGAATTTTTGGAGAACAATGGCTAACGTATTCAATTACTTACGATGGTGCTATCTGTGAGATAGTGCTTTTCAGAGATAAAGATGCTGTTGCGGAGCCGGGAGATGCAGAAAAACGTCTGTTACGTGACATGTCCGAGCGGTTACGGGAGACAGCGAATGCTGTATTTCAGCCTATCGATAAGGCGGTACAATCTGGTTTAGATTTCTTACCTGAAGGTCCGGGACGTACAGTTTTACGTATACAAGACGAAACTCATGGGCTGGATGCAGCGGTAGTGGATACCAGTGATAACGCTCTTAGTTTTCCTGATGATTTTAAACTGTCATTTAAGATGTTCGATTCGTATGGTAGTAAGGAATTAGTTTCAAAAGATATTCTTCGTGTGGATACGTTTGGTCTGCGTCCTGATGGAACTGGAGATGCAACAGGCGGCGGCGGAGTAACCTTTGTTGGTAGAGATGCTACTTCTGGTGTTACTGGCGCTACTCCTAATTTTCATCCTGCAGATGGAGAAGCTACTCTCTATTTGAGAGACTCTGCTACTGCTAACCAAGGAAGCGGTCTATATCTGTCTCATAGAGGAGTATTTAATAGTGCTGCTACTTATGATGAGTGGGATACTGATACCCCTAAACTTCAAGCAGAAGTGTTTGTCGGACTCAGTGGCAGAGCAACAGCCAATGGATCAGGGGTAGTAACAATCGTTCTGCCCGCATTATCTTCAAATCCTAGAATACTGGCTAATACAGAATCTAATGGTTACGTACAGGTTACTAATAGCACAACGTCAGCTACTCTAACAGCTAGAGATGCTGCCGGAAGCGCCATCGGTAGTGCTGTCATAAATTACGTTGTTGTGTATAATTCTACGTCCAATACTGGTGGACTAAATACTCACTACAATATCTGATAGGCCATTGACATATCCCCCCAAGCATTTGTTATGATGTATAGGTAAATTCTTTTATTAGATGTCGCTGACGGGCTGAAAGTTTAGCGATATTCTATCGACGAGGCTGATAATAAATGGAACCTGAAACTGCTGAACGCTTACTACTGTCTTCTCTGGAAACACCAGAACATTTGATCGTATTAGGGCGTAAGTATCAATTAAATAGCACAAATTTTCCTTACTATACCGATGTTGCCCAATTTCTTTGGGAATACATTACGGAATATGGTAAAGCTCCTAATACCGAATTACTGCTTGGTGAGTTTCCTCATTTTGATGTAGCGCCACGACAGGATTTTGATCATGTGGCGAAAGTCTATGCTGACATTCATTTAACTTCACAGGCAAATACATATTTTTATACGGCGCAAAATCTTCTTTCAGAGACGCCACGGGAAGCTATCCCGTTTTTGATATCAAGATTACAAAATTTAGTACATATAGAAGATCAGCATCAGACGGTTTTGGATTCTCGCAGTACGTCAGAACGTTTGGAAGATTATCGTTCTCGTCGTAATGGAATAGGAGCAACGAACGTGTTTAAAACAGGTGTGGAGCCTATAGATAACTTTCCAGTAATGTTAAGACGCGGACAATTTGTAGCGATATTGGCAGATACAAAGGTCGGGAAGTCGTGGTTAGCGTTGCGAATAGCCGCAGAAAATTACATGGCGGGACGAATAGTAACTATTGTTTCTCCTGAGTTGTCTTTAGAAGAATTAGAGATGCGTAGTGATGTGATGATGGGCCGTTTGATGGGGTATGATCTTTCCTATTCTGCATTGGAAATAGGTCAGGCAGGAAAACAGGAAGAAACTTACGAGGCATTTCTAAAGGAATGGTCAGGTAGTAATAGAAAGGATTGGAATGTACTAAATTCTTTAGGTACAGGCAGTTCCGTTTCCGTTCAAGATTGCGCAACCATTGCTCGTCAGACTAAGGCAGATGTTTTAGTTGTTGATGGTATGCCGCAATTGGCTCGACCCCGTGATGAAAAGGGTTGGGAAGGAATGGAAATTAATGCAAGAGCACTCAAAGATATCGCCATTCAACAGAATTGTCTCGTTCTTACGACGCAGCAACTTAACAGAGAAGGGGCAAAAGATAAAGGAGTTCCTCAGGCAGAACATGTCGCGTATTCGTACGGGTTTAATCGAGAACTGGATCTCCTTCTGGCGTTGGGTTGGGATGACATATCCACTGTGGTTCGAAAAATTGGTGTTCCTTTTAGGCGCACTGGTGCGCCTGTTACTGAAACCTTTTCAATATCTTTTGATGCCGATAGGGGCGATATCGGGAATCAGTTTGTTACAGAGCCTACGACTTTTGCTCTTGATGATTTTGATTAGTTTGTACGTGACTATATTAAGCGGGTTTTGGATACTGGCAACATGGATAGCTACTTATCATTTATATGCAGGTGTGTGGGTAGGGGCTTTTAGTGGCTTGATGTTTACAGGAGTTCTTTTATTTATATCGATTCAAATATTAAACAGGATACCGAGTGGAAGTTAAAGAATTTTTAGAGAAGGAAGTTGGTCTTAGGATACTGCGCGAGGGTCGTAATAATGAATTAATGATCTATTGTCCTATTCATGGGGACAATAATGCCAGTTTAGCTCTTAATTATCACACTGGACAGTATCATTGTTTTGCAGGATGCGTTAAAGGATCAGATGGTATGGAAGGATTCTTTAGGGCTATTGATGCCGATAAGAATATCTTTCTTAGATTCGCTACTATTTTTTCTACATTAATACGTTATGACGAACCGGAACCTAAGAAAGATGATGTTGAGGTTGAAGTACTTCCATTAGCGTTAGATAACAAATATCTACAATCTCGTCGGGTATCCAATGAGACCGTTGAGAAGTTTCAGATTAAATATCATAAAGGTTTCGATGCGATCTTTGTGCCGTTGTATATGGATAGCAAGTTAAAAGGATATGTTCGACGTAATATACGAACACAACCAAAATATCTAAATTCTCAGAATTTAGATCGTGATAGATTGCTATTTCCTTTTGATTCCGTCAAACCTTCTGAGTTGGGTGTCATCGTAGTAGAAGGTGTGTTTGATGTCTTGAATGCGTATGAGAAGGGATTAACTAATGTAGTTGCCTCTTTGGGTGGTTTTATTTCGCCGGGGCAAATGAGATTGTTAGGTAGATTGCATCGTAATGTAGTTCTCTGTCCTGATAGAGATGAGAGTGGATTACGCATTGCAGAGCAAAATACTAAGAATTTAATGAAGTACGGATTCAATATTTCGTACACATTCGCACCAGAAGGTTATAAGGATTTTGGAGATGTCCGTAATTTCGGAAGATTGAAGACTCATTCCTATTTCCAATTAGCTGCTCAACATAAAGATTTGAAATTTATATCAAGTATGTAAGGAGTCTTGACAAACGTCATATAGAAATTGCTAAAATAAACGTAAGAAATAATTTGTAAGGAGCGAAAGAATGGCAAGAATAGGTGATATACAGGAAGCCGTAACAGATCGAAATACTGCAGTAGGTAACTTCAGTAATGAGAAAGAAGTTTGGCGTAATACATGTCGTTTAAGACATAACGAAGAGTGGACGGCAGTTCGATTTATACAGGATCTAGAGGATGGAGACAAGACTCTATTTCATACCTTTAGTGGCACGTCGAATACAGGAACTCCATTTACATCGTATAGATTCTGTAATGAAAATCGACAAAACTTTCTTGAGGGAAAGCCTCTCATAGAAGGTCCTTGTGTTCACTGCGAACAGCTTAGGACAGATAATGTCGATCCCCAAGAGATTCAGATGCGTAATCGTTATCGATACTGGGTTTTCCAGTATGCGATTTTTCATGTTGAGAATAATCCCGACATAAGGGATCAACGTGAGTGGACCAAAGATTGGAAAGCGGTAGAGGTAGGTCGGCAGGTCTATTACAGAGAGCGCAAAATGCAGCCTCAGATTTTAGAACTCTCGCCGGGAACATGGGACGATCTAAAGGCTGATTACGACAGACGTGGAACTATTACAGATAGGACATATGAGTACAGAAGGACATTTAGAGAAAGTCAGGTTCGCTACAAGTTAGTGTCTTCTGATATCAAAGTTCCAGACGTGTCTGCTCGTCTCGATCCTATTATCGAAACTCTTCCACTTATGAGAGATGTGGCGGCTGAGATCGTCACAGAGGTCGATTTGCCTGTCCTTGAGAGGGAGAGCAAAGCTGACGAGATCAAGACAACTGATGATGCTTTTCAAAGAATGGCAAATATTGCTGAAGGAGAATTGGAATAATGGTAAGAACGTCGGTGTCACTAGGTATGACACTTAAGATGGCTTCAGGCGGGGGCTTTAATATGTTCAAGCCTGAGATAAGCATTTCTGATATTGAGGTCGGAGAAGGTGACGAGTATAACGCTGAGGCGGTAGAGAAACAGGTTACTAACGCCTTACAAGCTATGAACTATGCCTATGCTGAGTTAGAAGACAATATGTTTCATATAGTTGAGACTAGTTCCGTTTCAAATAAAGGCGACATCTTAACGGAGTTGAAGGCTCAGGTAGCGGATTTGCAGAAGAGGTTTAGCACCACATTGCATGATGCTGTTGTAAAGGACACTTTAGAAGAGTCTGTAGCTACAGATACTACGTCTAATGAAGAAGTAGTACCTGCAGCAACCTCTGACGTAGTTACCACAGCTACTAAAGATGATGAGGATGATGACGATTGGTAGAAGTTAACCGTGCGCTACTTGAAACTTCTCTGTCTAACTTACGACAGAGTGTTAAACGCGCTACCCCTGATTCTTTGGTCGGTGTTTTTAATGGTGATCATGTTGCTATGTACCAAGAGGGATATGTCTCTGTATGGGAGAACGTCCCTGTTGTGCTAGATACGTCTTTACCTAAAGATGGCGAGGACGGACAGGGGTATTACGCTGAAGAGACTTCTTTCTTTTCTGTAGATGGAGATGACTTCTATAACGTGGTCTCTCGAATAAAAACAGAAGATGTTGAACTAAAGATGAATAAGAAGTCGCTCACTGTAAAGGGCGGCAAATCTAGTGTGCGCGTACCGTTTGTAGAGTCTGTAAGGTCGAGTGATAGTACTTTTCCTCCGCCTGAGATGGAAGAGACATGCTTCAATGTCTCTTCTTCATTCTTTAGCTCTTTTTCATCAGCTAAAAGATTTGTGGCTAAGACTGAAGCACAACCGATGTTAACGTGTTTATCGATACGTAAGCATGAGGGCATGCTGACGCTGTTAGCTACAGATGGATTAAAGCTTTTCTATAGGCAATTTTCTACAGAAACAGCTATGCCAGATATAGATGTACTACTTCCTGATAGTTGTATAGACGCTTTTAATAAAGTTTTCTCTGGATCAGCTACTACCTTCTCTGTTACTAAACGAGGACGGTTAACTGTGGTAACAGACTTGGAGCGATCCGGTATAAGTACTACAGGTTTTAATGGGCAATATCCGAATGCATTTGCATTATTAGAGAATGAGGGTAAACCTCTGTTTCGTGCAGAACAGAAAGATTTTATGGATGCCGTGAGATTGGGAGCGGGATTTAGTAAGAAGGGTACGTTAACTCTGCGTAATACAGAGGAAGGTGTGCAGGTGTTTTATGGTGATGGTCGTCTCGATTCTGAAGTTTATTTAGAAAGTGCTAAAGATATACAACCGTTTGAAGACGTTAAATTTAATTCTGATTTTTTATTATATTGTTTAGACGCGCTAGGAAATGATGTCGAGATTCGACAACAAGATAGCGGTGCTCTGCGGATGACTACCTATGGGGGGGATAAAGATGGTAAGACCATTACCTTATTACACAAAATTATCTAACCCTGATTTGGACACTCTTCGACAATTAATAGTTTCTAGTAAAGATCCTTTCGTAGCTCTTGATACCGAAACTACAGGTTTTCGATGGGATGCAGGAGATCGTGCGTTTGGCGTGGCCTTGGCATGGGATGACCAGTGTGTATTCCTTAGAAACGAAGAATCGGGTGTCGATAAAATAGCACTCCTTTTAAAGGATATATTTCAGAGCGATAAGATATTTGCTTACCACAATGCAGAATTTGATGCGCATTTTGTTCGTGAAACGTATGGAGTCGAGCCTCCAGAGAAGTTGATCGATACCGTACGTATTGCTCATCTGTATGACAATCAGATGTCTCATGCATTAAAAGACTGGTCTACGAATGTATTTGGTAAACAAGCAGCGTTTCACGAATCTGTAATTGATGAGTACAAACGTAAATATCGTATAAGCGACTATTCCCATATTCCTAGCACGATGATGGATGACTACGCCAGCAATGACGCAGTTCTGACAAAGTTGCTAGCGGAGATATATGCCGACTCTGTAAAGGCAGAAAACCCTAGTTTATTTAACTTAGAGATGGGCCTCATTCCGGTGATATATCAAATGGAGAAGGAAGGTATACGGATTGATCTAGATCGAACGGATTCTTTACGCAAAGAGATGATCGCTGAGAAAAGAGAAATCGAGGATGAGATTTACAACATAGTTGGAAAACCTCTGGAGATCGGTAGTTCTCAGAAGTTAGGTGAGTATTTATACGGACGTTTGAAGATACCTGTTGAGAAAACGACAAAAACTGGTCGTCCTTCTACCTCTAGAGAGGACTTAGAAGAGATCGTACATCCGGTAGGCAGTCAAGTTATATCTTTAGTTCTAAGATGGCGCGGACTTGATAAGTTAGTCGGCACTTATTTAGAGCCTTTTTTAAGTCGTAGTAAGAATGGACGTATTCATCCCCGATGGAATGCGGTAGGTACAGTAACAGGACGATTATCTTCTTCCTCTCCTAATCTTCAGAATATTCCTAAAGATGACAGGATGAGAGGCATCTTTGTTCCTGACAATCATTTTTATGACATGGACTATAGTCAGATGGAGTTGCGGATAATGGCGCACGTATCTAGACAGGAAAGCATGATTTCTGCATTTAATCAGAATAAAGATCTGCATCGAATGACGGCTTCTAATATATTCAATACTCCTATTCAATCTGTAAATGAGAAGCAACGTAGTGTTGGTAAACGTGTTAATTTCGGTGTTATTTATTGTATTGGTCCTACGAAGCTAGCCAAACAAATAGGTAGTTCAGATGGTCAGGCACGAGGATTTTTAAATAATTTTTGGAAAGCTTATCCCTCTGTTAAATCTTATGTAGATAAGACTATTAAACAGGGCGAGACTGTTGGCGAAGTTAGAACATTGTTTGGACGCCGACTAAAAGTAGACAGGCGTCGTCCTTATGTCGCAGTGAATTATGTTGTGCAAGGCACAGCGGGCGATTGTATGAAGCTCAGTATTTATAGAGCGCATAAGTATCTTCAACAAGTAGGCGGAAAGATTCGCAACACTGTACACGACCAGTTACTTTTTGATGATATTGATCCAGATCAGATTAAAGATCTTCATGAGATTATGGAAAATTTCTCATTTAGTACACCGTTATCAGTAGATATATTGCATAGTAAAGAAAGTTGGGGAGATTTAGTTGAAGTCGAATAAAGATATGGAGAGAGTATTGACCTCCATTAATAAAAGTTTAAAAACAAACTTAACATTTGGAAATTCTGAGTCTCTCCACATGGAGAGAATAATTACTGGTATGCCTGCTTTTGACCAAATACTTGGTGGAGGACTTCCACGACAATCAGTAGTAGAACTATATGGTTATCAAAGTTCTGGAAAGACATATTTAGCACAGAGAGCTATTGCTTATGCACAATCGCAAGGATTATCTGCAGCTTTTATAGATGCGGAGTATAGCTATGATCCTGAGTGGGCGCAGACAATTGGAGTTGATGTAGAAAATTTAGTTGTTTCGCGACCTGATACAGGTGAGATTGCTTTAGATGTACTTTTGGCTTTATGCGAAGCAGAGATAGACCTAGTTGTTTTGGATTCCATAGCTGCGTTACTTCCTACAGCAGAGGCATCAGGGGGTATGGATGATCAATTTATGGGTGTTCATGCCCGCATGATGAACAAGTTATTTCGGAAGCTACCTCCTGTTAATAAGAAGTCTTCAGTGATTCTTATAAACCAAATACGTGCAGGAATTGGGGGATACATCACTAGAGATGCATTGCCCGGTGGGAAAGGACAGGAATTTTTTAGTCGAATCATGGTACGAGTTAGGCGAGGTGAATCTATCAGAGATGAGGGATTCAACATTGATGCACGAGCCGAAAAGAATAAGACTCACACGCCAAATAAAACTTGTTCCATTCCTTTTTACTATACTGGTGCGGTAGATGAATTAGCCGAATTATTCGGAGTTGCGACAGATCTGGAGATAATATCGAGATCCGGACCTAAATATTCTTTTAGGGAAAACTCAGCAGTTGGTAGAGAGAATTTTATAAAACTTCTTAGAGAAGATAAAAAGTTATCAGGCAAGGTTAAATCAGAAGTGGAGAAGGTGTCATGACACAAGAATCATCAGGTGTGGCTCAATTAGGTGAGGATATAGGTAAGCAGTTACAGTCGTTTGTTTCCTTACTGGAAAGCGTAGGAACTCAAGATGCTGAGCTTGCTGAAGTTTTAGCAGATGATTTTGCTAATAGAATGCGGATTTCCTATCAGAAGTTATTTGTTGAGATGACTTCTACTATCAGTGTAGAACTTGCAAAAGATCCTTCTAAGCGATTAAAGCCAAAAAAGAAGCGTGGGCGCAAACGTAAAATAGATAGCGCTCCCATTATCGCTGCTCCTATGACGGACTTAGAACGACGTCAGGCATTGTTAGATTCTGAACGGGGTGTTGGTGTAGAAGAACTAGAAGATAACAGTGCTACTAGCATCGTTCAGAATGTTGAAAATGAAGATGATATTGCAGGACTACTGGAACGAACAGTTCGTGGCGGAGGACCGACTAGCAGAGCATCCGTTAGTGAGACTACTAGTTGGGATACAGAAAATCCGACAATGCGTCGTATTAAAGAGTGAGGATGATTAGTGCCACGAGGGGAGCTACGTAAGAAAGACACACATCAAGAACTCATGGTACTAGATTGGGTTCGTGATACAGGTATTGGTGCTAACTCACAGGAAGATTTTCCACCCTACGTAGTGGATGTTTATATACCAGATTTAGATTTAGCTATCGAAATAGATGGACCTTTCCATCTATCTAAACGAGATAAGAAACGAGACAACATTCTTTTAGCTCAAGGAATCGACACATGGCGTATTCCCTTGAAAAAGGTGAAAGTCTCGTACAAAGAAGAATTTTTAAAAGAATTTTGGGAAAGAGTAAACGAGAAAATACATGGCTAGAATAGGCGATATACCCGGTATATCTAATCCATCTGCGTGGTTGGAAGAAGCATTAGATAAATATGATCAAACGACGTTACGTGAACCTAAAGTAAGGACTTACTTTTCACCTTCTTCCGCGCATTGGTGTCCTCGTGCTATTTGGTATTACATGATGGGATACACACAAGATGATGTACCTTCTAATGCTCTTCGTCGAATGATGGTTGGTACGGTTTATCATGAATGGTTAGAAGAAAAATTAAAGGGAGCGGGTGTTCTAGTTTCTTCTGAAGAAGAAGTTACTTGGGACGATCCTCCGATCATAGGACACTACGACGGAATATTGGAGCGTCCTTCAGATGGGAAGCACATTCTCCTTGAGATTAAATCTATGGCTAATCCTAAAAATAAGTATGCATTGAAGTATCTTCCTCGTGCAGAACATCTAATTCAATGGAACCTATATTCGATGATGACAGATTTGGAAGAAGGAATAATCTTTTATATCAATAAGAACACTCAGGACTACATGATGTATCCCGTAAAACGGGATCAGACGATACTGGATGCTACTCTTCATAAGCTACGCAAGATAAAGAAATATCTAGATGAAGATAAAAAAGTTCCATATCGTCCAAAGGAAAACCACGATTGGTGTAACTTTCAAAAGTTATGTGAACGAGAACATTTTATAGAGGGGATTTAGATGAATTCAGATAAGGTTAGGGAAAGGTCAGAACAACTTAGAGGATACGGATCGGATAGAAATTTAGAATCAGAGTTTTTTCCTCCTGTTAATCCTCCTGACAGCGATGGGGAGTCTTATACATTTCCCAGTGATGCTGAACTATTGTCGGACAATAATATCGATAGATGGCTTCTATTTTTAGGTGGTTGGAAGAGCTACACATCGTATCGTGTAAGTCAGTTAGAAGCTGAGCTTGCAGTTCTTTCTGAAGGGTTTGATGTAATGCTTCAAACACAAGGAGCAGAACTGGATGAGTCTTCTACTAAACGGCTTTTAAAGGATAGTATTAAAGGTAAAGTATTGAATGATGATCCTTCTTTACAGGCACTAAAAATGCGTATTGCTATAAAGCAAGGACAGCTAAAAATCCTACGCGGACGTTACTATATGTACGATCATCAGTTCGATACTATTAGTCGAATTGTGACCCGTCGTGGACAAGATCGAGTACGTCCGTGAACATCTTTGGCATCGACATATCTACGACCAAAATTGCGATAGCAAAACTCTCATCAGAGGATTTCTCTGTGGTAGAATTGCGAACAAAATCGCGGTCTTGGGAAAAGCGATTAGAGCAGTTATATCGACCATTTTTTGATTACGTGTCAGAAAACGTCTCGAAAGAAGATACTGTTTTTATAGAAGATGTTCCCTATGTACAAAATCGAGCGGCTGTTATTCGGTTAGTACATGTTCAGGCACTATGTCGTGTTGTTTGTATTCATCATGGCGTTGACATATTTGGTGTGAACGTCAGTACATGGAAAAAAGATGTTATCGGCGATGGGAGGGCCGATAAAGAGAAGATTAAAAAGATGGCATTAAAAATTTTTGATAATAAAGTTTCCCGTTTGAGCCAAGATGCCATTGACGCATTATGCGTTGCTAAATGGGGGGAACTACGGATTAGGAAACAGTAGGAGATAACTGATGGTAGTGCAGAAGGAAACAGGGAATTTCACCAATAATGGCTTGCGGGTTCTAGAAAAACGATATCTCATTAGAGATGAAACAAATATTCCCCTTGAAACACCGCAAGAATTATTTAGACGTGTTGCAAATTCTCTAGCTGCACAAGAAAGTAAAGATCAAAAGTATTGGGAAGAGGCATTCTTTTCTCTTATGTGGGATTTGGATTTTATGCCAAACAGTCCCACTCTTATGAACGCGGGAACAGGACAAGGGACCCTTTCAGCTTGTTATGTTCTAGATATTGATGATTCTATGTCCTCAATCATGATGGCTGCACACGATCAGGCCATGATCGAGAAGTTTGGTGGAGGTATTGGCTTTAGTCTTAGTGCTTTGCGTCCAAAAGGAACATACATTAAGTCAACTCAGGGCAGTGCATGTGGTCCTATACAAGTTTTGAGAACTCTTAGTCAGGTTGGGACGATGATTACGCAAGGCGGGCGTCGAGATGGCGCTCATATGGCGATAATGAGTGTTTATCATCCTGATATTGAAGAATTCATCGAATGTAAGAGCGTTGAGGGCGATATACACAACTTTAATATCTCTATTGGCGCAGATTCCACGTTTATGCAAGCAGTTAAGGACGATAAGTACATTAATCTGACTTGGCCTGTAGATACAAAGAGTTATTCAGAACCTAATGAAGATATATCGGGAAATTTTGTCAAGGCTTCCGATCTCTTTAACAAGATAGTCGAGGGGGCTTGGAAAAACGGAGAGCCGGGAATGGTTTGGCTCGATAGGATCGCGCAAGACAACGCTACTCCGCACTTAGGAACAATTAATGCAACTAATCCGTGCGGAGAGCAGCCTTTACTGAATGGTGAGTCATGTAATTTGGGCAGTATTAACCTTGGTAACTTTGTTACAGAGGATAAGAAGTTTGATTTTGATAGGTTTACATCCACTATTGAGACATGTGTACGTCTTTTAGACGATGTTATTGAAGCCAACCAGCATCCAACGGAGCAGACACGACTGGTAAATGCTCAGACACGTAAGATCGGTCTTGGTGTTATGGGATTTGCAGATTGTTTAGTACGTATGGATATTCCTTATGATACGCAAGCAGCTTTAGATCTTGCCGATCAGCTTGGTTCGGTGCTGCAAAAGACAGCAGACAACTATAGTAGTTACTTAGGAGAGAAGAAAGGAAGTTTTCCTGCTTTCGATAAGTCTCCTTTGAATAAGAAGAACGGAGGTAAGTGGGAGCACATGAGAAATGCTTGGCGTTTAAGCATTGCTCCAACTGGAACTATTTCGATGATAGTTGAAGCTTCTTCTGGCATCGAGCCGCACTTCTTACTTGCATATAAGAAGCATAATATGTCCTCTCAGATGGCAGATTTAGAACTTTTTTATGTCAATAAAGACCTGAAAGAGGTTTTAAACCGTGCTGATCTAGATACTTATCTAGATAATGGCGGTGATATTGCAGATCTTCTGACTGATGAAATGAAGGTTCTATTTAAGACCAGTACTACCACTGCTCCTGAGTGGCATGTAAAGATGCAAACAATCTGGCAAAAATATATTGATAGCGGTATAAGTAAGACTATTAACCTCGCTAACGATGCTCATGTTGATGATGTCTATGCTTCATATATGCAGGCGTGGAGCAATTCTTGTAAAGGGATTACTGTATATCGACAAGGCAGTAGGGATAAAGAAGTACTAGTACCTACTACAAATACGGCTACAGACCCCTCTGAGACGTCCACACAGCCGCGTTCTCGTCCTCGTAGAGTGGAAGGATCAACCACTAAAGTAAACACCGGACAGGGGACTATGTATGTCACCGTTAACACTGATCCTATCGGTGATCTTTATGAAGTATTTGCCACGATTGGTAAAGCAGGTGGTAATGAGCTAGCCAATACTGAGGCGATATGTCGTCTTATATCACTAGCTATGCAATATCGTATTCCTACAGATGCTGTAGTTAATCAGTTAAAAGGTATTCAGAGTACTCCTGCTTGGGATAATGGTGTTCTAATCAAATCTATAGCAGACGGTATTGCTCATGTTCTTCGAGATTTTGTTTCGGAGACAGAGGATGCTCCTACGTCAGTAATGGAAGAGTTCACTAAAGATGCGGCAGAGGAAGTTGTTGCTGTAGTTTCTGGTGATGCTTGCCCAACTTGTGGAACCCAGTTAAATATGTCCGAAGGGTGTATATCTTGTGTGGCGTGTAACTGGTCCAAATGCGGTTAAGCTGTTCATGTAGATTCTGTCGAGGAGGATAAAGATGGACTTCAAAAATATGAAGGTATCTATTGGCATCGTGATAGCGATAGTTGCACAGGCATTCGGAGTTATCTGGTATATAGCCCAGATGGACAGCACTGTTACAAATTTGGATACGACTGTTGCCGCAATGCAAGAGTCTCAGGCAACCGTTGATGTTGCTGTCCTTCAGACTGATTTTTTAAATTTAAGAGAGAAAGTTGACAAATTGTCATACCAAGAACAAATTGACCTTTCTCCTATTGAGCTATCTATCACTGAACTGGAAACTAAAGTGATGTGGATGATGAATGATTGGGGTCCGAAGATCGATGCGGAGCAAGAAGAATTTGATCCCTCTGATTTAGAAGAAACTTTAGACGAGTTGGAAGCTCGACTCGATGATGTAGAAACTACTAACGCGTTAATAGATAATGAGAT
>NZER01000212.1 GCA_002690445.1 Candidatus Pacearchaeota archaeon | reverse complement strand
TTTATAAACAAAGTATTATCTTAATTTTATCTTGGCTACAAAAAATTAATTTGGTTCAAAATTTTGAGTGTTAGTTTGGTTAGTTAACACCTGAATTATAATTCATGAATATAAAGTGTTTCATTTTAAGCACGTTAAAATTTTCAATCAATAGTAAACCACATAAATTATTTTTTAATACTCTTAAAATCTAAGTGTTTTAAAATAGCTATAAAATATCTAAGATATAGGGGTGATTGGGTAATATAAACAAAAATACAATAAGAAAGCTTATATATCCATTAAATTCAACTATATATCTATTGAAACTATATATTTTTCCTAAAAATTTATATAAAATTAATGAATATTTAATTAATATTATTTTATAGGAGTCTTAAATAGAAATAGATTTATGTAGGGATAAATAACCTACTCTACGATACAACTGAATAATCTTCACTGGTGGCAAGTTTCCAAAGGGATCACATAGAGATATGAATGCAATCCTAAACTTAGAATCACTTAAATAGGAATAATTTTATCCGAAGATGAAACCCCTAGATTGATTATGATGGTATGACAATCAAATGTAAAAATGATAATTTTGATTGATAGGTTTTTATTACTTAGGAGTAATACAAATGACTACTACAAATACAAAACCTTTAACAAATCAAAACGGCTTTTTCTCAATGATGAAGTTTAAAAATAAGCAAGTTGTAACAAACTGGCTTAATGGAGAAAGTGGCTCAAATGGTCATTCCTTGCGTACTGATGGGAAAGAATTATATTCCTATGAATTACGAATCGGAACAACTGAAGAATTGCTAAATAAATGGCAAAAAACTTTGTTTAGATATACTGGTGATCCACTTGGCATAAACTACTGGGGTTCTGATAAGAAATTATCAAGCACCACTTCAACCCATGTAAACTTGGCATATAATACGTTTATTGCTAAATGTCATGGTGCTTTAACTTCTGAAGAAATCAAGAAACTTGGACAAAACTTAAACTCAAAAGTTTGCTTGGGGTACAATCCCGAAAATGCAAAAAGAATTGATAAATTTATTGATTCCGAATTGTACGAATCAAGGGAATTTGAGAATGTCTATTTTAAACATATTCATAGCTTGACCGAGAATGTGGAAAGACTAGATAGGAAAAATAGATTCGGTGGTATAACCTATGGGGTTCTTGATGCAGTAGGGGTGGCTTAAAATGAATCTAACATCTACAGAAATAAATAGATTTAAAAAGCTAAACCAAATAGCCATTGGTTCTGTTCAGTTAGTGCAAGAAAAATACTATGAAGCACATGCTAAACAGCTTGAACATTGTGAAAGAATAAATCAATACCATTTGGCGTATTGCTGTATTGATGATTGGAATTGTGAAAAAATAGCTGATAGAGACGCTAATACTTTTGATTGGATTGATCCCATATTGATCAAGGAAGATCAAGAAAAAGGAATTTCTTGCGAATGTATGGAATTAGCTGAAGAATCAACATTTTGGAAGGATTACTAGAAATGGCTATCACTGGAAGAAATAGAGACCAAGTTGAAAGATGTGCTAAATCATTAATGGATATGTTGATTTTCGGATCAGATATTGTACCTACTGTGAAAGATATTTTAAAAATTGAAAATCATATTAGGATCATATTTGAACCAACTGATTCATATCAATTAAGTTTAGTACACGAAGCAGTGGAATCTGCATTTGAAGAATATGCAGACCTACAAAAAGAAAAAGACAAGTTTAGCGATAGAATCAATAATGCTTTAGCTACTGGAATAATTGAAACTGGTGGCACAGATTTTGATTCTAAGAACGAAAGACTGAAAGCTAAGATTTTATCTTACTTTTGTTCACATAGAAATTTTTGACTAAAACAAACTTAAACTAAATCTATCAGTCAAAATTATCATTTTTGCACCAATCAACACAATATAAAAAAATGCTTAGATTAATTTTATACTTGTAAAAACTGCAGTAAGTTTTGGTTCTTGGGTTACTTGAGAAACTGGCAACAAACCCAAAAAAATCTAGAATCCAAAATTTGAACGCAAAATCAAAAAATTTTAAAAATTACGCCAATCCCATTTATTATCCCCCACCACCAGCAACTATAGCTACAACAGCAACTACAACAGCAACTACGGCTACAGAACCATAGAATTACAAGAAACTACGAATACAACAACAACACAGACTACAGACTATCTTTAACACACAAAACACTGAAATAACGCCAACGCCAACGACTGACTACAGCAACCTTTAGAGACCCCCTACACCTTAGCATACCTGAATTTTACTTGACCATACCCGTCTACATTTAATTTTTATAAAAAGGGGGGTCATGTCGAGTACGTTTCTTTTAGTTTCTAAAATCCCCCTAGTATCTAGTAACTTAGTAACTTAGTAACTTAATCTCTTAGTTACTAGTAACAGTCTCTTAAAAAGACTGTTACTAGTAAATAGAGACATAGTAACTTGCCTTAAGATAGTTTAGAGGAAAAATGCAGTAAGTATCGTTTTTAACGTGTGGGGAGTTTTGGGCTACCAGA
This sequence comes from Candidatus Pacearchaeota archaeon, assembly GCA_002690445.1. The sequence goes on along the minus strand of NZER01000212.1, from coordinate 4,572 downwards.
GAAAGGTATCTCTGATAGCCCGTTGTCTATGTGGTAAAACTGGAAAGTGAAAACCTAACAACATATGTATTGTATCACAAACGTAGCAAGGGCAACCTGGTTTAGCACAAAGATGCGTTGCCAGACGTGTCGCAATAGTGAAGGCAGTCACTTCTTTGTTTACGACCCTTGCACTCCTATGCTAACATACGGCTATGTTAACGAAGATAGAGGTTTGCCCCAGATGTTGCGGGCAAATCAATGATTCTGGTGAGATTTATGGTTACACAGGGTACACAGAGATTTGCTGCATACATTGTGGGTGGGCTGAATACACATATAAAGAAGAACTAGATAAGCCACCTAGGGAATACTTTGATAGACAAATAATTCCTTATGATGAGGCTTTGATTTCAGATAATAGAAAAGACAGACCGAAGTATGGGTATCCTGACGTAGAGGTGTTCACGGACTTTAAAATATACAAGTCAGGGTTCGAGAGAATAATCATTTCTAGTAGGTGTCCTTTCTGCAGGAAGGATAAAAATTTATACAAATCAAAGAAAACTAGGAAAAAAGATTTACTGAGGGCTCTTTGCGAAAACAAACATGTGTGGTATTTTAAATTAAAGGACAAACAACCTGTGTTATGGAGGTAACGATATGCCCAAGGTAGGAAAAAAGAAGTATCCATATACCAAAGCTGGTATGTCCGCTGCTAAGAAAGCGGCCAAGAAGTCTGGCAAGAAACTAAAGAAGAAGTACTAATGACTCTTAGTATGGATAAGCTGCCAAACCCCAAGGGCAAAAAGCCTGAAGATGTAATTAGCAGGCAGGATTTATTTTTAGAATCTTTTAAGTCTGCAGGAAGCGTCAGATCCGCTGTTAACAATATTGGCATGGGTAGAAGGCAGATTTACAACTGGCTTTCTGATGACCTTTATGGATTCAGGGAGAAGTTTGAACTTGCCAAGCATGAATTTAGAGAGATGTTACAGGACTTAGCTGTTAACAGGGTTATAGAGCAGAAGGTTTCTGACAATCCTACGTTATTGATTGCGTTACTTAATGCACATTGGCCAGAGAAATACAGGCCTCAGATTTCAGATATAGATGAGACAGCAAAGGCCGCTATGGATGAGATGCGTAAAAGCTTCAAATCTATTAACAATAAAGATAATGTTATTGATGTAGAAGTAAGACCAGAGGAAGAAGTAGAGAAATTACTGGAAGATAAAAAGGGTAAATAATGGTTGTATCAACCAGCAGTAAACCTAATAATTACGTCAATCTTTTATATGATAAGATAGGATTTTCTCCTACTGAATTACAAAAACCTATATTAAATTCCAGAAAACGATTCACACTTGTCGCAGGTGGTGAGCAAGCTGGCAAATCAATGGTAGCATCTAAGTATCTTGTAGGTAGATTGTTCGAGAATAAAGAGCCTGGTCTTTACTGGCTTGTGGCCGCAGACTATGAACGAACCAGAGCAGAGTTTGAATACTTAGTTCAGGACTTTGCTACTATGGGATTACTAAAGGAATCATCTAAGAGAGTAGATCCAGGCAGGATTATACTTGCAGATGGTACTAGAATAGAGACCAAATCAGCTAAAGATCCGAGAACACTAGCTATGAAAGCTCCAGATGGAATCATAGGTTGCGAGGCATCACAGTTAGACTTGGAAACATTTCATAGATTACGTGGTAGATGTGCTCCCAAGCGTGGGTGGATGTTTCTAGCAGGTACATTTGAGGGATCATTAGGTTGGTATCCGCAGATGTATCAGGCATGGCAACATTCTTCTAGCGTTGATGAGCAGTCATTTTCGCTTCCAAGCTACTCAAATGAACATTTATACCCTAAAGGTAGGCAGGATCCTGAGATTTTAGCACTAGAAAGAGCATCATCTGATGACTTTTTCATGGAAAGAATTGAAGGAATACCCTCTCCACCTAAAGGAATGGTCTTTACAGAGATACGACCTGACATTCACATACAAGATGTAGAGTATATACCTGACGAACCAGTACATATCTGGATTGATCCTGGTTATGCTGAAGCTTATGCTTGTGAAATAGTGCAAATTGTTAACGATCAGGTAAGAGTCATTGATGAAATCTACGAAAGAGACTTAATTACTGATGAAATTATAGAAATTGCACAGGCAAGGCCATGGTGGAGAGATGCAAAGTTCGGTGTTATCGATATTGCTGGTACTCAGCATCAGGCTATGGCTGCTCCCGCTGAAGTATGGATGGAAAAAACAGGAATATATTTTGATTCACAGAAGGTTAAGATAAATGACGGAACAGAAAGGCTAAAAGCTTTCTTAAAAACCGATCCTGTTGAGCAAAGAGAGCCAAGAATTGTATTTAATCCTAAGTGTAACGGCATATTGTCGGAATTTGGAGTGCAACCTAATCCATTTGATGGCCAGACAAGAGCATATAGATGGAAAATGGATAGAGATGGTACAATAGTTGGTGAAACACCTGAAGATAAATACAATCATGGTGTTAAGGCAGTTATTTATGGTTTAATTAACAGATACGGCTATGGATACATATCCGAGAATAGCACTATAAAGGTTAAAAGGTGGTAAATGGCTAACTATAAACCAGAAGAAATTATTGCATTAGTTGATAGTCATTATGATTTGACTGAGCCACTCCGTACCCGTATGGATGATGACCATAAGCTATACAGGCTTGAGGAATTTGATGCTGGAGAAGGATTTCAGTCCTATACTTCTAACGAACCACAGGTATATGCAGATAAATTGATAGCATGGATGACGTCTGCTGAAATGGTAGTTAAGATACCTTACGGAAACTCAGAAAGAGAGCAACGTGAAAACAATGACTCTAAGGAAAGGTTTCTTTTAGGATTAGTTAAAGCCGCAGACGAGAGACTTACTTCAAGATTCCAACCTGTTGTAAGAAATCAGATGGCTTGGTTTATTACCTTACGTGGATGGTATGCCGCAAGAGCCTTGATGACTAAAGATGACGAAGGCGAAACAAATATAGAGATTCAACCATGGGATCCACTTCATACATATTGGTCTGAAGGTAAAAATGGATTAGCATGGGCTTGTTATAAGACTAAAAAAACTCCATCTGAAATCAAAGCTATATGGGGAGTTGATTTAAGCAGTGAAGGTCAGGGTGCTGATGATGATGATGCAATTGATGTTTATGATTTTTATGACTCAGAAGATAATGTTGTTTGTACAGAAGATACTGTTTTAAAGAAAAGAACTAAGCATGGAGCAACAAGAGTGCCTGTAGTATTAGGACCAGTAGGTTCTCAGCCTTTAGTTCAGGCAGTTACAAGTACTGGTAATCTAGATACTATAGAAGATTACGGTGAGTCATGCTACAAATCTTCCAGAGAATTATTTGAAAAGCATAATTTTATGATGAGTGTTATGTTAGAGCTAACAGCACGATCAAGAAAACAAGGCTTAAAGGTTAAGTCCAGAGATGGTACGAAAACATTAGAAGAAGATCCATATAAAGAGGGTTCAGAAATTGCTTTGGGGCAGGGTGAAGATGTAGAGCCATTAGGGTTGTTAGAGATGGCTAGGGAATCTGGAGTATTCATGGGTTTAATATCTGGAGAGATGCAAAGAGGCGGTTTGCCTCATTCTATTTATGGTCAGTTAGAATTTCAATTATCAGGATTTGCCATAAATACATTGAGACAAGGTGTTGAAACTGTGCTTACTCCTAGGCTACAAGCTATGGAAAAAGCATACAAATCTATCTTTCAGCTATTGTGCGACCAGTATATAACTGGTGGATTTAAGTCAATAGAGGTAAGTGGACAAGATAAGAATAGAATGTACTTCAAAGAAGAAGTAACTGCTGACACAATTAAAAATGCTGGAGATGCTGAAATAACTATGATTGGACAGCTTCCACAAGATGAAATGTCTAAGATGAGTATGGCACAGATTGCCAGAGAAGGTGACACACCTTTGTTGCCAGATATCTTTATTCGAGATAATATATTGGGATTACAGTCTGCCGACCAGATGGAAGATTCTATTAGGTTACAGATGTCCCAGAAGATGTTGCCAGAAGCAATGTTATGGGAAAACTTACTGTCAGCAAGAAGGCAGGGCAGAGAAGATATTGCTCAGTTCTACGAAACTGAGTTGATGAAAGTATTTATGATGAAGAAATTAGAAGAACAAAAGATGATGCAGGAGATGATGGGTGGTGGTATGCAGCCGCAACCGCAACCACAACAACCAGCAGCTCCGCCACCAGGTATGGTTCCACCAGGGATGATTCCACCAGGGATGATTCCACCAGGAATGATGCCTCCAGGTCAGGCAGGCCCTATGTTACCGCCAACAGTTATGCCTAATGCAGCATTAGGGGTTCCACCTCCAATGCCTGTAGCTCCTATTGGTCCTATGGTCGCACCAGGAACACCAAGACCAGGCGCACAAAGTACAGAAAATAGATTATCCAATTTAGGTTTAATACCACCAGTAGGAGGTAATTAGTTATGAGATCAATAGAAGAAATTAGACAAGCTTATTTGAATGGAAGTATAGATTTTGATATGGCTCAA
>NZER01000211.1 GCA_002690445.1 Candidatus Pacearchaeota archaeon | reverse complement strand
TCACCATCTGCAACTCCAGCATTTTACAATACGGGTGGTTCTTGTATGGTCGATATGGCTGCGGGTGAAAGTTTGCGGCTAGTAGCTCTTGATGATACTAATGGTAATCTGGATTTAAACGCGGGTACAGATGGAGACACGTATGTGTCCGTGAAGGATATGATAGGTGGTGAGGTGGGCGCTACGGGTGCAACAGGCGCAACAGGAGCGCAAGGCGCAACAGGCCAAGGTTACCAAGGAAGTCAAGGATTCCAAGGCGGTAAAGGATATCAAGGAGACGCAGGCCCCACATTGGCATTTAAAGTTCGTCCAGACGATATATATTTATATACTTGGGGAGCCCTTACAAAAGCTCAGTTCTATACTGAGGAATTTGATACCTCTAATGCTTATGATACCTCTACACATAAATTTACCCCCCAGACGGAAGGCAAATACAATCTTCACGCTTTAGTTATAGGGGAGAGCGTAATCTGGGATAATACTGGTATCGATAGAGGCTTGATGGTTCAAATTGTTAAAAATGCAGACGCAAACGGCTCGGGAACGATTGTCTCTGAAAAAACATTTATAGGAGGAGGAAACACTACGGATATGCCCGTGGAAGTAGAAGGTTTAAGTTCAGCGAATGGAACTACAGATAATTTTTCAGTTTGGTTTCAGGTATTCGATTCCAACTCTGCGACCGGATATATAACGGTAGATTCTATTTTCGAGGGGTACTTGCTTAGTGTTGGTCAAAAAGGTGATCAGGGTATACAGGGCAATCAAGGGTTAGAAGGCGCTGTTGCAGCTCAGGGATATCAAGGATATCAGGGAACAGCGGGCGTACTTGGCGGTGATGGAGCTCAAGGATATCAAGGCGAACTGGGTGAAGAAGGCGCGTACGGCGCCAAAGGATGTGACGGTTGCATTACTAGTCCATATCAGTTTAATACTCCGCCAGCTTTAGCAGATAAGTCGTGGCATCCTCATAGAGCATTAACATATGTAAATACTGACGGAGTTACTTTAACGGCGGACGGTGGGCAAGCAATACATCTTATTGGTGAAGACAATTGTTGGACTGCCGGAGATGTTGCATGTATATCTTGGCAAGCTCACCCATCTTACACCCAAGGAACCCATTCAAACGACGGCTGGATTAGGATGGAGACCACATGTCAGGGTGTTGCAGCGGATGGAACTTCGGGGCATCCCCATGGCTCTGTTATATTCCATGATTCTCCAGAGCAGTTAGCCTCAGTAGCAGCAACAGGAGATTGGTATTTAGCTCCTGAGATCGAGGGTAATCCTATTTATATTTGTCATGGTCCTTGCTCTTCGATTGGATATCAAGGTTATCAAGGATATCAGGGATATCAAGGTTACCAAGGAGAAAAGGGAACGACCGCGAATCAAGGGTGTCCTTCTTGTTTTGAGCTGGCTTGGCAGCAAACAATAGGAGATGTAACGCCAACAACCACTACTACAGCAGCACCAAGATATTCTAGATTAATTATGCCTTGGGAAGACGATTGTGATTCTTACAATCATGAATGCGGAATTAATGTATGCGGTACCACAGAGCACGTTAAGCACTGTATACATAATGATCCTGAATTTTTAGAAAAATATATAAAACAGGAAGAGGCTGCGAAAAAAAGAATTGAATCCGGCTCCTATCATGAAGGTGGGAATCGCTATGTAATACACTTATGGTTCAATATCGTCGGAGATACCCAAGGGCTAGTTACGGACGCCATCATAAACGAACAAGTAGCTAAGTTGAACGAAGACTTTAGAAAACTAAATACAGACATCACTTCAAGGTGGGAAAATCTTCAAGCTGACACTTGGATTGAATTTGTTTGGGATTCCGCTAACAAAAATACATCAACAGGCCAATATAATGGCACTCAAGTAACAAGCTGGCCATATTATGACTCCAATAACCCAAGTAGTGAATACTATAATGCAAATTCTGTTTGGGGAGGCTGCAATTGTTATCCGATAAAGTCAACAGCTCATGGAGGGTTGGATGTTCATCAACCCACGTCATTTTTAAATATTTGGATTGGCAATTTATCAGGAGGCTTATTGGGGTGGGCGCAGTTCCCGGGCGGAAACAGTAGTACGGATGGGATAGTTTTACATACTGGGAGCCTCCCAACTATAGAATCTTCTCCATACAACTTAGGAAGAACCGCGGTTCATGAAGTCGGTCACTATCTTAATTTAAGACATATTTGGGGCGACGGAGGTTGTACTATAGATGATTTGGTCGCAGACACTCCCGTAGCCGGCGCAGCGAACTTTGGGTGTCCGACAGTCACGCAAGATTCTTGCCCGAATCATGCCGACGGTCTCCCAGACATGTGGGAAAATTACATGGATTATACAAACGATTCATGCATGACTATGTTTACTAAGGATCAAAGAACAAGAATGCTTGATACCTTAGAGAATATAAGAACAGGAATTTACACCAAATATGCATGCCCCACATGCGTTGATTCAACAGCAACAACTACGACCCCTTCAGGAACGACAACAACCTTGGAACCATCAGGACTTAGCGTAACGGGAGCAGTAGAATGTACAAATATTGATGATGTATATTGTTTAAGTTATGTAAGTGATAGTTGCGACAGACGAGTAATGGGAGAAGTAAAGATAACTGAAATCGTTTTCGGCGAAACTGACGAAAGCAGTTGGATAACCGTTGCTCCTGTTTGCGATTCGGGATTATTAGATAGTTTGGTGTCTGGAGATGAAGTTATTATATGTAAGGGCTCGTGCTCCGTGGCCGGAGAGACATACGTAGCTTCGGTTGATCCTGCTTGCGCCGCGAATGGAGATGTTTGGATTAAAGTAAATGGCTCTGGAAATATCACAAATTTTTATAGGAAAGCGGACAACTCTTGGCAAGAGCAAGATCTAACTGATCCTTGTCCCACTATAAATTTTGACGCAGCAACTTCCTCGGCGGCAGAGGGGAATTCCGGAACATCAACCCACGATGTTCATGTTGAAAGGAGCAGCACTCTCGGTATTAGCACTGTAAAATACGAGACAAGCGATGGTACGGCAACCGCAGGAGAAGATTATGTTGCCGCGACAGGCCTCTTAACTTTTGCTGCGGGTGAAGCATCTAAAATTATAAGTATTACTATAAACGGCGACACAGCCATGGAACATTCTGAGAGCTTTTCTATAACTCTTTCAGAACCGGCTCACGTAGGCGGATCTGCGTCCATTACAGGAACTAACCCACACGTAGTAACAATTACAAATGACGACGTAGCAACTTTCTCTTTTGCGGCTGGAACCTCTTCTATAACAGAAGGGGATTCAGGTACACAAACCCATACCGTAACAGTTAATAGAGCCGTACCAGCGGGGAACGCATCCATTGTTTCAACGGTAAATTACGCAACAAGTGATGGGGATGCTCCGGCTGCTACAGCTGGATCAGATTATGTTGCCGCCAGTGGCACTCTAACTTTTGCGGCGGGAGTGACCGCGCAAGATATATCTATAACAGTAAATGGAGATGCCAACTGGGAACAAAATGAAACGTTTAAGATAACCCTTGCGAACGCAGCCTCTTTAGTGGATGGGGTTTCAAGCCTCTCACTAGGGTCTATTACAGGAACCAATCCTCACGTAGTAACAATTACGAATGACGAACCAGATCCTGCGTCAATTATAATAAATGAACCAAGCGCAGCGACTTATTCCGCAGTTGCCTCAGTTGTTGGCACTGATATTAGTGTGGACATAGGGGGAACTCATCATCATCATTGGCATTGGAAGTTAAACGACGGTGGCTTTGGCGCAGCAGGTACGACAGCGGGAGGAAACATGGTTGACACATCGGGTATTGGCGCTGGGACTTTCACTGATCAGTGGGCTAATGGAGCGGTAAGTCTTACGGAGGGTACTCATACGTTGCATGTAGCTTTGGTTGATTCTTCTCACAACTTGTTAAACCCGTCAGTGACCGCAAGTCATGAGTTTATAGTTGGCCCAACAAAATTTGTCAACGGAACTGTTCCAAATTGGATGCAGCCTTATTTTTACGAAGCTATTTCTTCTCAACCGTCTATTACAGCGGGTTATATTACGGCAAATGCAGATGGAGATATTTATAGAGCTTGGTGTTCTCCAACGTCAGCCGCATGTCAGCTTGGACATTTAAATGTTCAGCATGGTCTTACAACACCCACCAAAGCAAGTGGTCACACCCATGGGCTTAGCGATGAAGTGGACGCTGGCCAAATTAGCACAGATTTAACGGGAGTCACAGGAACAAAATCTTGGGATTCGGAAGTAGGGTGGGGAGATCATTTAATTGATGGCGCTACTTGGAGAGCCGGCAAGGATGTGATGCCTATTGGCGGAGGAAGTTTCGGTTATCTTACTACTCCAGCCGACAAAGGGTCTTGTAGATTAACTGATCTCGGTTGGTGGATGAATACCAATAATAGTTCAGACAGTGCAATACCAGTGATCACCGGCGGAGGTACTAGGACAGACTTAGGTTATGTTCTTGTTCATGATGTAGCAGGAACTGGAGCCGGTGGTCAATACAGTGGAGGCACTCTCGTGCATAACATTTATTTGGGGTTAAAAGATTTCTATAGACACGCTGGATACGATGGTATAGTTGGAATTATTTATCATAGGCCTAGCGACGGAAACACTGTTAATCTACCGTCTGGTACGCCCGCAGGAATCTTAAACACGACTTTGCCTACTGGCACTCCAGAACAACCGTACGGAATGTTCCCTGTAGCTTGGAATACTTTAATTGGCGCCGTTGATGGAAGTGGACACTACTTGCAGGGGTTAGATATTGCGCAGACTTGGAATACAATTAAAGCCGAAATAGATGGAGACAGAACGGTTATCGCTTGCACTCAAGGATGGCATTATCAATTATCAGTACAAAGCCCACACGGCACCTTCCCTAATACGGAAAATATATTTGAGAAAGGGCAAGGAGGATTTGGGGCACCAGACGGCATGGCTTATTACCATCTAAAATTAGAAGCGCTTATTCATCAAAATTCCAATCACGCGCAAAACATGAGCCCCGACGATAGCTCTGCCCCCCCTCATTGGGGAGGAACTGCCATGGGTCATACGGTATTGATTGTTGGTTATATCGAGCGAGGAAGCGCTGACGATATATCTGCAAACAGTGATACAGATTGGTTAATCTTGAGAGATAATGACGAAATTACTGCCAGAAACGTAATTGTTCCTTTTGCTAGCGCGGACGAAAACGTCACAAACACAAGCAATGTTGATACCGTTAGGTTCCTTCACGAAATGTTGATGGCCACCGTATATGTAGATCCGGGTGGCGGAGCAGTTCCGAATGTCACAACAAATTTCCCATGCACTCCTCCAAGGCTAGCGGACGACTCTAATTCGGTGGCAAAAAATGATGAAAATGTTGACGATCAGGAGACATTCGGATATAATTAATACATGAATAAACCATTATTGACGATAGGCATGGCAACATTCGATGATTTCCATGGGGTATATTTTTCTATTCAAGCACTAAGAATGTATCACCCAGAAATAATGGACGAAACAGAAATTATTATAATAGACAATAATCCAGACAGCGCCCACGGAAAAGAATGCTCTAACTTAAAAGGTCATTGTCCAAATTTAAAATATATACCATTTACAGAATACAAAAGCACGGTCGTAAGGAATCAAATCTTTGAGCAAGCTCAGGGGGACTTCGTCGTTTCTATGGATTGTCATGTTCTATTCGAACCGGGATCATTAAAGCGCCTGCTTGATTTTTACAAACAAGACCCAACAACGGACAACTTACATCAAGGACCCTTGGTGTATGATGATTTAAAAAATATTTCCACACATTTTGATCCCGTTTGGAGAGAGCAAATGTACGGAATCTGGCAAACAGATGAAAGGGGAAAAGACCCGAATGGAGAGCCATTCGAAATTCCAATGCAAGGACTAGGGATTTTTTCCTGCAGGAAAGAAGCTTGGCTGGGATTTAATAAAAACTTTAGAGGTTTTGGCGGCGAAGAAGGATACATTCATGAAAAATTTAGACAGAATGGAAAAAAATGTTTGTGTTTACCTTTCTTAAGGTGGGTTCATAGGTTCGGTAGACCAGACGGAGTAAAGTATCCGTTAACTATGGAAAACAAACTAAGGAACTACTTTATAGGGCATTTTGAATTAGGTTTAAGCGTAGAGCCTATTATAGAACATTTTTCGAGATGGAAACAAAGGGGCTTTTTAGAAAAAATAGCCGAAGAATCAAAAAAAGTGGCTTTACCCGCTCTCAAAGCTGCCCCCCCGGGCTGATAGGAGAAGCGCAAATTATTGATGTTTAGAAATAATTTAACATCTAATTCTCTCAAACCGTGTAATTATTTAATAGTATGAAGATTGTTGATATTGCTGACGAAATTTTTAGAGAACTAGGGTCACCTTCAGACCTTAGTATTCCACCTATAGCCTTCTGGCTACGCTCCAACATAGGGGGGTTAAACAATCATATTAATATGGCATTCAAAATCAATGCCACCACCTTGGAGCTCGAACACACTAACCCAGATGACACGATAAGACCCATAGAGCAAGAAGAGTCTGCTATTTTAAAAAAAATGTATTTTATACATGATTACGAAAAGAAACTTAGAAGCGTACTTGGCGCGGCTTCTTTGGATTCTATAATTCAAATATCTGATTTAGGCACATCAATTAGAAAAGTAAACAAAAATGAGATAGGAAAAACCTATAATCAAGTCAAAAAACAAGAGCAGGAAGAACTGAGCAGAATGATTGCGGCTTACAAAATTTCCGCGAGCTCTCCTCGTCAAGTTGCTGGAGATGACACTGAAGAAGGTTTTTACGGTGATTCTCAATTAAGCAAAAAAACGGGGTATTAATATGAGCCTTTTAAGCGACGACGAAAAAAATTCAATTCAAGAAGCGTACGGAAGTTTTTTTGAAACATTCCAGCAGGATATTACCGTGCATAAGGTTTCAGAAGTAATCGTCGCCGACATAAACTTAGATCAGGTATTTGGATACGAAGAAGCTGCTGCTCCCTTAAATTATTCGTACCAGCATAAAAGTCAAGATTTTCACGCGTTAGTAGTATACCCTTCGAGGGGAGATCAGGATTTGGGTGTCATGACAGAAATGGCGGCGACAATTCCAGAGGGGGAAATAAGAATAAAAGTTTGCACTGACTGTAGAGATTATATACAAAAGGGGAAGACTGAGAAGGTAGTAGTAAAAGGCAAAGACTATACGCTGGTTAGCACGGAGGCTCACCCTAACAATATTTTAGTTGGGTATTACATTTTCAAGCTTAAGGAGATAAAATAATGAGCAGAATAAGAATTACCGGCTCAATGCTTAATAAACGATCAATTGATCAAAGAGTTAGTAAGTCAAAGGCTTTTGAAAGGGGTGCATTGAACGCTGCTCAAAAAAGGTTAAACAAGGCAAAAGCAGAATTGCTAGCTCAATATAACGGTCACCCCGTAACCAGAGAGTTGGAGGGCGGCGAAACAGCAAACAATGTTTCCGGCACTTTAAGCGGCTATGGAAATTTATTTTCTTTCATGGGGTTTAGTCGGGGCAGTGACCCTACGAAAGCTGTTGAAAATTTTTTAAAATCATTTATATCTTTAAAGAGAAAGAGTAAAATAAGGGGAAACACAAGAGAATATAGAGTAAAAATGCCATCTATGGAAGATTTTGATTTCGCGCAAATGCCTTGGGAGCAAGGAAACAGTTGGGTTAGAGCGATAGAAACAGGCATGACCAGTTTTAGTTATTACATGGATAAAGCTAGTAAGGCGTCCAGATCAGGGAAAGGTATACAAATTGACAATAAATTAAGAGGAAGAGGATCCATGGGTGTGCCTTATATGACTGAAATGTTAAACGAATTTAGAAAAAAATTATCAAGATAATGAAAGCTCAATGGGAAAATTTATTAATGAGTAGTATATCACTTTATATTGATAATCTTGTATGTAAGGTGGGAGAGGGCTTTGTCAATCATACTGGGGAATTTTTCTCAACTCAGAGACGATATAATCAATTTTTCACTTATTCTTTACCATTCAAGCAAATCGTATCTGACGTATCAATCTCTGGGGCAAATGTTTTACAGGGGGTTTATGTCAATGGGGCCTTTAAAAATGTGGGAGAAAGCGGGCTAGAGGGGATTATGCACCATAAGGGAGCGCTTTTGTTCTCTCAAGACCATGGAAGCAGCACGGTTACGGGAAATTTTTCCGTAAAAGAGTTTAATGTTTACATTACTACCAAGGCAGAAGAAGACCTTTTGTTTAAAACCGCCCCGCAAGTTAACCCCAAAATAGCACAAAATGAAACCCAAGGGTTAGATTTTAATACCGAAACTTATCCTGCTATTTTTTTAAAGAATATGGGCGGATATGATATGCCGTTAGTAATGGGGGTTGACGGAGGAAATACGGTGACCAACATAAGGGCTGTTGTTCTATCTGATTCGGCCTTTAGCTTAGACGCGGTGTGCGGCTTGTTGAAAAAGACCTCCAAAAAAAAGATTCCCATCATAGAAAATCTGCCATTTAATGCTTTGGGGGCGTTTACGGGGATTACGTATGATTACGACGCTTTAGTATCACAGTCCCAAAAAGACGCTCACATATGGAATGCTAGAGTTTCAAAAATAATGCCTCAAACTGGTGGGGTAGCAGACTTAAATTTGGATGTTTTCGCCGCTTTAGTTGACTTTGAGGTCTACGCCCTGTTCGAGGATTAAACCTCAAAATTAATTTCACAAAAGCAACAATTTAATGTAATTATCTCTACAGGAGAATATATTATATGGCTTCAAAACTAAAAAGAACTATTTATACTCACTCTGGCGTTAGAGTTATCCCGGTGGATCCAACCTTCGCAGGCAGCAATGCAGCGGGGGCTTGGGTATCAGGACCTCATGCTCAACCTAAAACTGTTCAGAATGCAACTATGACTCTGAACATTCCTCGGGCTGACGTTAACGTTTTCGGAGTGATAGGTGTTGTTGATCGTCCTCAGTTAGAGGCGGAAACAGCTACTATTGAATTCGCGTTCATTCCAGAAAAAATCGGCTCTCAGCAATTGGTTGCGGCGAACTCTTCGTTGCTACCGGCTGACATCGACGCTTTGATTCTTGATGCGATCGCTCAGTCACCAGCTTACGTAGGCGTTCATGCTGATGGCGTTGGACACATTAAACAAGCCCTTATGAACTCATTCTCGGGTGAAGCCACCATCGGTGGTCTTCCCACGATGACCATGAGCTTCACGGGAGCTACAAATGATTATGGAAATCTTGACGGATCGACGACAGACGAGACGCACGCACTCTTGGCACCGCCCGCACAACCCACTCACGCAGGCTGTTTCGCAGCTGTTGCTGGTGGTGGCGCATGTCCAGTTGATGCTACAGCATTTGACGTTGACCTTGTTGAGCCGCAGGACATTAACCTCGCTCACAGAGGAAATCTTGCACTTGACGCGGCCCAGACCGGCGCAGGTGCAGTTGTCAATGACAACTTGACTAACGAACCTGTCGTGACTCTTGGTGATGACGGAGCTGTTGGTGGAGCCGGCGATGACGCTGACGTCGCTGACGTAGATTCCGCAGTTAACCCAGACGATGACACTAATAGTCAAACTGGTTGCGCGCAATCCGCAAGTTTCTCTTGGGATCTCCCCGTGGAGACTATCTTGTGCTTGGGTGCGAATCCTAAGGCTGATGGTGTTTCTTTGGGTAATCCTCCGGGAACCTCCTCCTTTACTGTAGAGGCATTGTCTCTCCAGTTGGAGCAGAATATTAACGCTCAGAACTATCGATTGATTATTGGTACTTATACCCTAGATATGGCAAACGGAAGCATTGATTCCAGAACCCATAACTTGGCAGTTGGTGACCTCTACGGATCCTACAATTATGTAATTGGTGGAACCGCGGACGGCTTCAGAAGCAACTAATCAACATAGAGTAATAAATTTAACCCTGCCTTCGGGCGGGGTTATTTTTTTGTCTTTATCTTAAAAAAGTGTAATATAATATAAGGAAAAAGGGAGGCTCTGAAAGAAATGGGCGACGAAAAAGACAAATTAAGAAACAAGCATGGTAAATTACACGAACATATACCGTTCGAATTTACGGCAAAGTCAGACGTTTTTTTAAAAGCGGAGTCGAAAAGAATAATAACAAAACTTTTTAAGTGTTATTTAAATAACCTAGAAGACCTAAGGTACCAACATCAAGTTGCCTTAGATCGCTTAAAAAACGACCTTTCCCCCGAACAAATCGAAGTTTTAAATTATTTAGACTTCCATCGTTATAGCATGATTAGGAAAAGAGTGCTAGATAACGGTAATGAAACAATAAGAGATCTGTATAATTTTTTAGAAAATTTCGATATAAATGAGAAAAATAACACATCAGAACAAAATAAACCTCAAAAGGAAAAAGGAGATTAAATTATGGCTAAAAAGAAAGCGAAGAAATGGCTCTTTGACTTTACTATTAACAGAGAAGTAGAGAAAGAGAGAACTACATCCTCTAAAAACAAAGAGGGTAAAGAAGTACAAACTACTGAAAAGTATGATGAAACAGTTCCTGTAAAGTTTTTTCTAAAAAAACCGAACAGGAAGCTCTATGACGAAGCCGAACTATTTTACGGTGTAAAAATGTCAGAAGGGATTAAGGCGGGTCTTCTAACGAGAAACCTTTTGGCTAAAAGGTACGAAGATGACGGCGGAGCGTTCAGTGAGACTGAAAAAGAAAGATACGGTCAACTTTATATGGATCTCTATAATAAAGAAAATGAGTATCAAAAACTTCAGCTAAATTTGGACAACAAATCCCAAGACTTAAAAGCCGGCATAGAACAAGACTTGTTGTTGGAAATCTCCGATATTAGAAGAGAACTGACAGACATAGAGAACAGTCAATCAAACATCTTTGACCAAACTGCGGAGAATAGAGCTAAGAACCAGACTATTATGTGGTGGGTTTTAAGCTTGGCCCATTGGCAAGAATACGAGCATAACGAAGCAAACCCTTTCTTCGGCGCGGGCACTTATGATGAAAAATTAGACCAATACGATCTATTTGAGGATTCTGATGAAGAATTTCACGTAGAAGCCATTAGGAAATTGGCTTATTTTGTAAGTTTCTGGTATATGGGGAGAGCAACGTCGGAGGAAGAGTTTAAATCCATAGAAGAACTATACACTTCCCAAAGTCAATACGACGAAGACGAAGAGCCCGAGAATTCAGACGCTGAAGAGGCTCCGGAGGAGGTTTCAGAAGAAGCTTCAGAAGAGGCGGCCAAAGAGGTTCTCGAAAAAGCTACGGCAGATAAAAAAGAAAAAGCCGCAGCAAAGCCCAAGAAAAAAAGGGGAAGAAAACCAAAAGCTAAGGTGGTCGAAAAAGAAGCTGTCGAAGACAAAAAAGAAATAGTAGCGGAGGAGACGCCCCAAGAAAATGCGGAAGAAGCACAAAAAACTACCGCAGAGGTTATAACCGCCGAAACAAAAACTAGCGTTTCTTCTGAAAACGAAGAGCAAAAGTAGGTATTGTCTTGAGATGTGGAGCTAATAACCTTAAAAGACTGTAGAAATGTTTACAGAGAAATTCTTCAAGGGTATTCGTATGTAGAGTGTGAAGGAATATATGTAAAGCATTTTAGGGAATCTGACTTGGGGTTCATAGATTATATCTATAAACGCTGTGAAAATGATCTTTCGCAAAGGGGTGTTTTTACCTCAGCCGAAAAACTTTCTCTCTTGGACAAGGAGGGCTATTGGACGGAAGATGATGAAAATGGTTATTATCAAGTCCTTGCGTCTGTAAAAGATGCCTATGAATTTCAAAGACGCCTCCAAAACGTGGAACAGCGAAAAATGTTTCAGAAAACCATAGACGAGCAAGAAGAAAAATTAAAAAAAATACAAGAAGAAAGATACAAGCTCGTTGAACCCACTGTTGAATCGTATTGCAATAAAAAAATAAACGAGGAATACGTAAGGAAAGCTTTATATAAAGACGAAAAGCTTGAAAAACCGCTTCACACACAAGAAGAGTTCGATAATATTTCTTACGCAGATTTGTCTATTCTTGTAAAACTTTATAATGATTCCATGAACAAGTTTAATGAAGATAATATAAAAAAAGTATGTGTTAACAATTTTTTTCTTAATTCTTTTATGATGGCCGACAATGATCCTGTAAAATTTTTCGGGACAAGCGTGCTAGAATTAACCATTTATCAATTAAATTTATTTTCAAGGGGGAAATATTATAAATTTATTTTAGAAGAAGGAAATAACCCCCCCGATAGCGTTTCTGAGATGGCAGAAAAAGAAGGTGTCGACCATTTAGTTAAATATTATGACCTAGAATACAATAGAATTAAAATGGAAAGAGAAAGGAAAATAAGCCAAATGAAGGCTCAAAACAACAAAGGAAGAAGATAACAGAATAAATGATTTTTTAAAAAAAATAGTGTAATAATTGATGGTAAAAGGAATAAACAATGGCTGCACCCGACATTAGACTAAGAGTCGCTGGAGAAACCACTCAACTTCAAAGAGATATTAAGAAAGCTACGAAAGGTAGCTATACTCTTGGGGGTCTAGATACGAAGGGTTTTTCTCAACCTCTTGGTAAAATACAAGGTAGCCTTGGTGAGTTCGAAAAATCAATGGAAGCAGCGAATGCTCGTGTCATTGCTTTTGGTGCCTCTACTGCCGCTATTTATGCTGTAACCCAAGGCATAACAGAAATGGCAAGAGCTGCCATAGATGTAGAAAAACAACTTGCAGACATCAATGTCATACTTGGTGCGACTTCTCAAAATTTAGCTAAATTTGGCGATCAGTTATTTGCCGTAGCCAATAATACGGGGCAATCTTTCGCTGTCGTTGCTGAGGCCGCTAATGAGCTCGCGAGACAAGGCTTGGGAATGGAAGCAACCTTGGAAAGAGCGCAAAACGCATTAATTTTAACTCGGATTTCTGGACTAGACGCGGCAGACTCGGTCTCAGCTTTGACGGCTGTTTTAAATGGCTTCAATAAAGAAGCTCATAAGTCTGCGGAAGTCGTTAGCAAAATGGCCGCAGTCGATGCTGCATTTGCTGTAAGCGCGGGGGATCTTGCTGAGGCTATTAGAAGAGTGGGTAGTACGGCTTCTACCGCTGGAGTTTCTTTGGAAGAATTAATGGCTATCGTTGCTTCCACCCAACAAGTAACCGCTCGTGGCGGTGCAGTAATTGGTAACTCACTTAAAACTATATTTACGAGACTACAAAGACCTATGGTAATTGACGCCTTAAAAGCTCTGGGTGTTGAAACAAAAAATGGTCAAGGAGGAGCGTTATCTTTGATGAAGGTAATGGAGAATTTGGCAAAGACCTATGATACCATGGAGAAAAGACAGGCCGCCGTAGTTGCGGAAATGGTTGGTGGAGTTTTTCAAGTTAACGTATTAAAAGCGGCCTTGGGAGATTTGGGGAAGGAGTTTTCTCTTTACGGTAAAGCAGTTCAAATTGCTAATACCGCAACCAATGAAGCTCAAATGAGAAACGAGGCATTAAACCAAACTCTTCAATCTCAACTGATAAGAACCATGAACGACTTATTAAAAGTCGGCGCTCAAGTTGGACAATTAACTCTTGGACCAACGATAAGAAAAAGCACAGAAGCATTAAGCTCCTTGATTGGGGGTGAACCAGAGGACGAAGGAGAAGGTATCGGTAAGAAATTTGCGAAAGGTGTACTGTCTTCTATAGGAACAATGTTAAGTGGCCCCGGTGTCGCCTTTATAACAATGGGTATAATGAAGTTATTTGAGAAATTAATAAGATTTAGTTCGGACGCAATAACCTCGATAGGAGGAATGAACAGACACTCCAAGGAAGCCGCGGGAATACAGTCGCAGATTTTAGGGTATCTCAGCAAAAACCCACAAGTTCTTGGGGCCATTAATTCTAAATTAATGACCGAAAAGCAACTGCACTCAGAAATTCTTGCAATGATCAAAAGAGAAGGAGATGAGATGGCGGAGATGGAAAAAATTGCAGGAAATATAGCCAGAGGCATGTCGAAAGCTGGTTACAATGTCCCAACAGAAGGATCGCGAGAAGGAAAAATTCAATCACCAAAAGCCGCGACAGGATATGTGCCAAACCTTAGCGAAAAACGCTACGAAGAATCAACAGCAAGAGGGCTTGGCGCAACTAGATCAGTAAAAGCGGTGAATTATCCACAAGGGAAAATAAAAGGGAAAAAAGGTTTTACTGCCAATGATCAAGAAGATGTTTATTCCCCAAAGCAAATGGAAAAACAATACGGCGTTATCCCCGCGGGGGGAGAATACACCGTCTTACCTAAGTACGGGAAAGTAGGACAAGAAAAGAAAAGGGAGTTAAAGAGAAAAATTGAAAAAGCCCAAAAGCCAACAAACCTTGCCACAGGCTTTGTCCCTAATTTTATTACAGAGAATGATGTTGAAAGATTCAAAGCATCAAAATTCAACAAAAGAAAATTTGGCAAAAAGAAAGGAGCCGTAAAAGCCCAAGGCACAAAGCCAACCGCGGGACAAATGTTGAGCTACATGAATCAAAATGTAAATCAAATAGACGATGCAGAACTTAAAACTTATATAGACCTAAATCGTCAAGGAAAAATATTGTTGAATTGGCCACGGGGAGGCGATAAGCCTAGCGAACAAACCCAAGCAAGAATTTCACAAATGTCAGGCGGCAAAGCAGGAACAAGTAAAGCTGCAGGAAGAAAGAAGGTCGAAAAAGGAGCGGGTATGTCCGCAGCAGACATAGAGGGGCCGATTTTGCCAGTTCTCAAATTACAAACAGGAGACGAGCGGGCCAATATTGGAGGAAGAGTTGCTGGCTTTGGCTTAAAGCAGAAGGGGATAAAGGAAGACTTTGACAAGCACTTTAACGCTGAATATGCAGGTCTTGTTCGGAACATGGGGGCAAAAATGTTTCAAGGCAAACCAAAATTACAAAAAGCCTTCAAACCCCAAGAACTAGCCGCCGACGCACAGGGTCAAGTCAAAGGTCACGTGTGGGAGAGCTTCGTAAGGGGCATGATGCAAAAAGAGGAAGCGGTTGTTAGTAAGAGGGTTGACGTTAGCAAAGGTACAAAAGTAAGACCAGAATTTAAAAGCCTATTCCCCGAGGCTCTTCATAAAGGCGGGTTCGAAATTAGGGCGGGGGGAATATCAGAGCCTAAAGCTATAGAAAAAATGGGAGAAAGCGGAATCTCTACAACCTTTAAACAGCTTGGAGAAGGCTACACCACCACCAAAGGAGGAAGAAGGCCAATAACTCACGCGCAAGCTAGAGAGCTATATGAATACGAGCACGGTAAAAAACCAAACTTTGCAAAAGATCAACTCGCTGGACAAAAAGGGCCAGTCGGAAGAATGATCTTAGATACAGATTATTTAAATCAGGTTTACGGAAAAATGACCCCCGAAGAAAAGAAAGCTTCTCTAGAAAGACAGGGCATTAAACCGGCCAACGTAGCCAACCTCTTTAGAACGTTAGCAACAACTGCCCAAAGCCAAGGAGTACCCACTACTGTAATTAACGCCGCACCGGGAGCAGGAAAAACTTCATTTGCAATGGGCAAGAAAGGCTTTCAGGTAGACTCTATAGATGATCTTAGGAAAGGAAATAAGCTAGTTATAGTAAAAGCCAAGGAAATGGGAGAGAACCTAGTGTCAGAGCCATACTTTGCTAAAGCAAACAGAGTAATTCATCTAGATGTGCCTGCGGAAGAAATTGAAAGAAGGAGGGGAATAAGAGATAACGAAATTACGTCTGGAACAGACAAAACCGCATACGGAAGGAAAGCGGGCTCTACACAATTTGCAGGAAAAGATTTTAGTGCGGCAGAAGCAAGGGTGGCTGAAGAATTTGAAGGACAACATGGAAAATTTGCATCACTAAAAGCAAAACAAGACAAAGAGGGAAACTGGAAGTGGCACAAAAAAAGCCGTGATGAAATTGAAAAGATCGAAAACATTCCCATGGTCATGGGGACTGGCGCGGTAACCCCACCCACCAAGGGACATGCTAAGCTCTTTAATAAAATTGTAGAAGACGCTGAAAGATCGGGGCGCAAGCCGCTTTTTGCCGTGTCAACAGGAATGACGAGAGACGAAGACGTTGGTCTATCAATATCAGAAAAGCGAAAATTAATCAAACTACACCACCCCCAACTAGAAACAATGGGTACCCACGGAAGCATGCCAGAAGTGATGAGAATGGAGGGTAAATTAGTAAGAGCAAAACGAGATAAAACCACGGTATACCTTGGTTCAGATAGGGTTATAGACCCTAAGACAGGTAAGCAGAGCGCGGTGGCAAAAAGATTTGAAGATAAAGGTTACCAAGTTAAAGAAGTTGAAAGAGATACTACGAGCGCGGGCATGGATGATACGGGAGCAATAAGCGCCACAAAAGTAAGAACCGCTCTTTCACAGGGGAATATCGAAGAAGCTAAGAAAGGTCTAGAGCCTCGGGTTGCCGAAGTTCTTACGAGGCCGGAAAACATGAGAGAAATGAATCGGCGCAATACTCGTGTTAAGGAATATAAAACTGCTGAGAAAAACGTTAAAGGAAGGATAGAAAAAGAATTTGCAGACCTTACAAGGGTAGCTGAAGAGAGAGGATACAGAAAACCTACTGGCAAAAACCTGTCAAGCATATCTGGCGCAGTAAAACAGCAAGTAGGCATTGATGAAGATGTAACAAGAATAGTTAATAACATAACAGATTTAAGAGAGAACGAGAGAGCAAGATTAAAGAAGGGGTACCAAAAAGATCTTTCTAAGATGCAAAGGGAAAACCCAATTGCGTCAGGAGGACATATTCCTAACTTCGCTCCTTCCTTTACTAGAAAGGGAAAAAAATATGTAGTTAAAGCAAACATGTCGGATGTCGTTAGTATGTTTCCTTACGCAGATAAATACTACAAGGACCAACGATATATATACGAAGGGAGTGAAACGAGCCCGACAAGGATCAATACTGGTCGGGGCACCGTATCTAAGGGGCGCAAAAGAAAAGTAAGTAGATCTTTCCTAGAAAAGGATGACACTTTTCGACATGAAGTAACGGTCGTACCGTTTAAGGATAGCGCGCACCCGGACGAAACGGATCACCAGTTCACTCCATTGGCAAGCGCGCGACTAGAGGAGAGGCTTGCGGAAAAAACTCGCGGCATGACAACCGGAAGAAAAGGCGATGAAGCTCGTGCGCGAAAAAAAGGCCTTAGACCATCGGGACCCGAGAGGGAATCGGGTAGGGATAGCAAGTATTATCCTGTAGATGTTGTATATGCTGATGGAGACGGACAGTTCGAGGCGGGAGACGCAAAGAATGTAAAGGGGTTCGGCACCTACACCAAGTACGGAAACTATACCCCAAAAAATATTAAGGAATTTTACAAAGCTACAATAGGTAAACACGCCAGATATGCACTAGATACACAAAGCATGCAAGTAGGTAAGAGCGTGTCAAGGGGCTTTAAAGAGTTTGTAGATGAACGCCAAGACTTTGTTAATTTAGGAAAATATGCTTTAGGTGTTGGTGGTGGAGGAAAAGGAAAAGATACCCTTCTGCCCTCTGCTAGGTCTCATACAGGTACCAGAAAAGATCCATGGAAATATTCCGGAGAAGAAGTTGCCGCTAGTCAGATGGGCAAAAGAGGTAGACGGCCAGCACCACCACCAAAAATCGGTCGAGGTATGCACCATGTGGGTAAGACCGGACCCAGCACGAACAGATGGGTGCCTATGGATAAATATTATCCGTTTGAAAAAGGACGGGTATTTTCAACAAAAGAGTTAGCCGAAGCAAAGGGAAGGCACCAAGTAACGGTCGCCAAGCGAGTGCGGGCTGATTTGAAGGCCGGAAGGGTAGCTCTAGTAGAAAAGAAGGTTTTTGAAGGAAATAAAGGAGCAACACCTCTTTATAAACGTCTCGCCTCCGAAGGCTTCGTTCCAAATTTTGCGGAAGGGGCAATTAAAAAAGCTATAGCAAGGGAAGAGTCACGCGGTCACAAAGCTAAAGTTTTATATTCTAACAGGCTAAAATCTCCAGTAGTAGTCAACCAAAAACAAATTAAAAAATACGGTTCAAACGCTGATCAAATAATCAGAGAAGATCACATCGAAAGAGGTCAAGGCGGATCAATTTCCAATTTAATGAAAACAGGCTCAGGGAAAGAGATGTATTCCTCTGGGCATATTCCTAATTTTCAATCAGACTTTTTCGGAAGCATGGGTATGGGCATGTTTGGTTTCATGGCTCAATTTGACATGTTAAGGAAGGCTTTAAATCCTATCGAAAAATCACTCTCTGACACCTCAAAAGAATTAGAAGGGCTACAAGGCGACCTAGATAAAACAGAGCATAGTATATCAGAAGTAAGGCACGCGACAGAACAGCATAACCAATCAAAAGCGGAAGAAATAACCCTTTCTGACGAAGACAGAAAACGACTAAAACGTAAAAAAGGCGACAAAAGCAAGAAAACTCGCGAACAAGAACTATACGAAGAAGAAATTGGCACGAAGCCATTGCCCAAGAACAGGGCAGCTAGAAAACGTAGAGAAGACGCCGCCATGCAAAGAGCAATGCATCGAGGACGATCAGAAGAACTTGAGGCGCAAGAGGCTGCGGCTCTTGATCGGAGAGAAAAACAAGCCGGATTAGCTGGCAGAAAACAAGAAGATCTAGCCGGCTTAGAAGCGCAAGCAGAAAGACAAGAAAAAACAAAGGGAGTAGTTTCTGCCGCCGCCATGGGAGGAGGGATGGCCCTTGGTATAGCTGCAGGAATGATAAAAGACGAGGCTAGCGAAACTAAAAGAGCTTTGCAGGGTGCTGCAGAAGGGTTCAATGCTGCCGCAACCGCGATGTTCATGATTCCCGGGCCAGCAGGAATGTGGGTTGGCGCTCTTGGAGGGTTGCTTGTAGGCGCTCAAAAAGTATACCGCGCATTTAATGATATTGGGCCCGGAATGAAAAAGCTTCAAGAGCAGGCTCAGGAAAAATTTCAAAAAACTAGTGACAGCCTTCAGAAGTTCTCCACAATATACGAGAAAAGACAGCAGGCCTATGACGATCCAAACATGAAAGCAACAACGCTTCAAAGAATGGATAGAGAAATGGCAGAAGCTTTAGTTGATGTACCCACGGCACAGAGATCGGAAATCATGGGATCAACCAATTTGAGGGAGGCGCAAGAGGCTCTAGCGGAAGCCATGATAACACAAGCTAGAGACATGAAGCAATTAAATTTTGCTTCAAAAATGGCCCAAATGATTGATGACTCAAGGGGTATGTTTGGGCTACAACAAAGCTTCTTGGGTGTTAATATCCCTTGGCTTGGAGCAGAATCAGCCATAAAGACTGACACCGCATCCGGAAGAATGGCCAGAAGAAACATGGGCGCTCAATTTGTATCAGGTCTAGATGACCCAACCATTGAACAAGCTGGTGGCCTCTTGAGAGGCAAGCTTAACGTTGCTAACATTTCGGATGACTCAGAAAAGGGAAGAGACGCTGCGGAAGAATTTGCGAGAGCTATGATGAACATGAGCGGTGTTACGGCAAACGGGAAAGAGATTCTCAATGAAATAATAAAAACCCGAGAAAAGGAAGACGGTACTCTAAGCCTCGTTATGAGTAGTATCGCAGGCAGAATATACAGGCTAAGAGAAGAACAGGCTGCAATAAAACAAGTAAATGCCATAGGCGAAGAGAGAATAAGAATTGACAAGCAAATCGCGGCAGCTCAAGAAGACGCAATTGCAGCGCTTAACTCCCATAGAGACAACATGGTTAGGTTTGCCATGCTGGGGGCACGAAGGGTCGGGTTCAAGAAAACCATAGAAGACAAAGAAAAAACAAACAGAGAAATCAATACGCCAATATTCCAAGCCGAGCTTGATCTTAAACGTCTCTCCCCGTACATGAGTAAAGACGATAAAGCGAGACGACAAGAGGCAATAAACGCTTCAAAGATGAATGCTAAACATGCGGAAGCCATAAAGGCCGCCACTTCTCCAGAGCTCGTAAATCAAGCAGCAGGAATATTGTTTAAAGGCATAAGACAAATAAACTTGTCAAGCAAAGAGCTTTCAGAAAGGGGCAAAAAAGGAGGCGGCAGAGGAGGAATGCAGGTTGCCAGAGGAGCTATGGCAAAAGAGAAAATCGAAACAAGTACAAGCGCGGTAGTAAGAATTGCAGCAATACAGCAAGCCCTACTCAAAGGAGACGCGACAATAACTCAAGCGGTTCAAGCGATGTCTGCAATCTTGCAAGAAGACGCAGTAACTAAATCTTTGTCGGCAGGAAAGAGAGATTCACTGTTACAATCCCTAAAAGAATTACAACAAAAACAGCTCGAAGGGCTCTCAAAGATGTCCGTCACTCAATTGCAAGAAAAACGAGAAATGGTCTTAATGAGACTTTCGAACGAAAGAATGCGGCACGAAAATGTTCAATCAAAAAGAGTGGGGGGTATAGAAGCTTATTTAGACCCAACCGCACTAAACCCTGTTATCGAAGGCTTCAATAAGGGAATAGGCCTTCTACAATCAGGGCTTATAACCAATTCGCAAGACTTAGAGGGGAGAGGCGCAATTCATTTTCTTAGTGCGTTAAAAGAATTACAAGGAGGAGAACTTAGAGATACTCCCGGTGTTCAAGCTATGATGAGAAAGGGTGTAGAAGGTCGGATGGCCAATGCTCAAGCCTTGTTGAGAAGTGGGGCCACTAGAATGCGATATGAAGCGGCACAACTAGGAGACCCAGCCGAACTTCAACGGCGTGCTGCTGGCGGGGACATAAATGCCCAAAGAAGACTAACAACGCGGGCTGCATACTTAGAGCAGGCCGGAAGTCTTTCTGCTCAAGCCGAAGATCTTCCATCCCTTCGGGAAATGTCGCAAATACAAGTCAATAAAAAAATGCAACTATCGGGCACCGCTTTAGAAAATATACAAGAACACACGGTTCTTTTACGCTCAATTGATACAGTCTTAAAAGCGAAACTCGAAGGCCCAGAAGGGTTACGCGCGAAAGCCAGCGATGCCTACAACCAAATGACCACAAAGATGGCTACGCCTGAGACCATGATCGCTGGACTTGAGGTTATGAAGAAACATAACAAGGTCCTTTATGATCAAGTGATGGCGATACAGCGAGCAAAGGGAGCGTACAATGATATATTCGCTGCCATGCAAAAAATGGGTGGAGCTTTGGGCGGCGAATGGAACATGCAACAATGGAAAAATCAAAAAGGCACACAAAGCCAAACAGATATAGCTAGAGAAGCTACAAGACTATGGAATACTTTCGGGCAAAAAATAGAAACCCCCGGAGCAAGAACAGACTATAATCAACTATCCGAACGACAGCGGGAAGGCTTGCGGATGATGAATCTATCTGGAACCAAAGATAGGATGGATTTATATTCTGGTAGAATTGGAGACATGCAGAAGAAATTAGCTTCATATAAACTAAAAAGAGACGAAGATAGAAATCTCGTAGCAGGAGGAAGTGAGGAAGAACAGCTGAGACACATGGATGAAGTCAACGACTTAAAAAAACAAATTTTTGGAGCGATAAAAGCACGGCAAGAAGGAGGCACGGGTATTTATGTGTTTACTGGAGAGAAGGCTGGAACCCCGACGCCGGATAGTGGGAAATTAGGCGGAGAAGCTGCTGAAGCAAGAAAGGGCGTAAGAATAACCCCCCATCCAAGCCGAAAGGTTGAAACTAGAGGAATAAAGTCGACTTACGAAGGACAAAGCACGGTAACTGGTGTTCAAGTTGACGCGCCCATAGGAATGGGCACATCTATTCCATCTCCCGCGCTAGCCGCTGAACTGAAGGGCGTGGCTGATACACATAGAAAATTAAGCGAACAGATAAAATCCATGCCAGAGGGCGACGACAAAGAAGCTCTTAAAGAAGTTTTAAAATCTATGCCTGTGCCGGATTACGAAGCTCTCACAGCGGGAATTCCTGATTGGTTAAAAGAATGTTGTAGAGCCTTAGGTAACATTGATAGAAACACTCGTGACTTGGCAGAAATTCTCCCCCCCAATACGAAGGCCGACATTGACCCAATAAATAGAACGTTTACAACAACTCATATGGATCGAAGGTTTAACGCGGCAATAGCAGGCTTTGCTCCTGTTTTGGCTGGGCAAACAACGGCAATAAAAAATTTAGCAACACAAGCAAAAAATTCAGCCAAAGCTCAACTCAAAAGAGGACAATCATTCTGGAAAACAAACGTCTCTGAACCCGGAAGCCAAAATTGGAAAAACTTTAGAGCAGGCACGCAAAGAATGGCGGGTGAAACCAGAGGGCCTTCCCGCGGTCCAACTGCACCTCGGCCGGGGCAACCGTTAAAATATAGTTTTGTCATGAATGAAGGAGTCGATCCGTCAACAAAATCATATAGATTTGGGAAACACTTGGCTGAAATAGGAGACGATATAAAAACAGATTGGATGAAATCCCGAGCAAAAGGTGGACCACTAGGGGGGGGCGGAAAGGGAATTGTTCAAGCCCTTGGTCATGTATTAAAAGGAACCTTTGGCCCAATTTTAACCAGTATAAAGGATGGAGGAGGAAGAGCTTTTGAACAATTTAGGTTTGGAAGGGAGGCGGCTGTTGGAAGAATTAGGGCTCCCGAAATTCCAACCATGTCTGGCAACCCGGCGGTTACCATGATGGAAAAATTATTTAGAAACATGGGAGAAAGATGGGGGAGCATGTCTGGAGCGTCTATCAAGAATGCTATAGCTCAAGCCTTTAAGAGTGGTTGGAAATTCATGGGTAATCTCGCGGGGGATATCAAAACAGGTTGGAAAGCTGCAGCTTCTGAAATTTCCAACATTAGACAAGCCCGCTTTGATTTGAACCGAACCGGAGATTTCACATCCATGAAATACCGAGGTGGAGCGATGTACAAGGGGGAAGACATCAGTCACATAAAAACATTTAAATCTCAGGCAGAGATGAAAACTTGGACAGAAAAAGCTACACACGCCTTAAGAAGATTTTTTCACCATTTAAATCAATCCCCGAAAGCATTAATGAAATGGGCTACAGGCTTCCAGAGTTTTGGGGACATATTCGGAGCAGGAACTCACGCGCAATCAGGAATGAGTTTTAGCGAAAAACTTTCAAACCGTGCCTCGGCAAGGTTAGGGCCAAGTCTATCAGAAACATGGAAAGGCCTTACCAAGCACAGAAGAGGCCCAGTTGATGCCATGAAGGACTGGTACAGAGGTACACGGACGGAAGCCCCAAGCTCGATAACATCCCGAGCCCTTGGAGGAGGAAGTTCGGGCGGAACAACGACGGCTGGTACTCCACGGGGATTTATTGGAACCGTACTTAGAAATATTCTTGGAGATTTATTTGGATTTGGCAAGGTCGAAGGCCAAGGAAGATTTACAGAATCGCCGACAATGAGCCAAAAAACTGCATTCGATAGTCTTAGATCGGGAACATTCTTTAAAGATCTGCGAGAGCTAGGAAGCATTAAGCTAACAGAATTTCTAAAGAGCGTAAAAGAACCGGGCAAAATGACAAGGCTCGCGCAATGGGCTGGTGGAGGAATGGACAAAGCAAGACAGGTATGGGATAAGCCCGGGTTCACTAACCTCAGAAGAATGGGCTACGGTTTTGGAGCCATGTATGGAGGCCAATATGCCGCAGGTAGTTTATTGGGGGACTATGGAGACGAGACATTCCTTGGCATGGAAACTGACAGAAGCAGAAATCAACGCGAAAGGGGAAGATATGACGAATCAAACGCATTTAGGCTAACAAACAAAGAGGCATTAGGTTACGGAATCGGAACGGGCGGTGCGTCCTTGGCGATGAGGAATTTGCCGGGGGTTATGCCAACAGATGCGTATACAAGAAATCTAGCTCTAGCAGAGAGTTACCCTACCGCCCCCGGGGCCCAAGCATTGCAGCCCAAACCTGTGCAATACGGAAGATTTGGAAGAGCGATTGGAATGGATAAATGGATGAAACATTCCGAAATACCCGGAGCTGGCAATGTGAAGCCAATAGGTGGAGGAAGTTTAGCCAAGGGCATAGGTTGGAATGTAGCAACTGATATAGGGGCCTCTTATCTTCAGTCTACCGATAAAGAGGGTGGAGCTAGAGATGTCTTGGGAAGCGCACTAAGAGGTCCTGCGGCTATGGCGCCTTGGATCGCGCAGGGTAATATTCCTGCTGCGGCTTGGGCAGGAGCAATGTCAACCCTATTCGGTACGCTTGGAGATGTTGGAGGTCGTTTCATGAACCTATCAGCTCAACTTGATCATTTTCAAGACGAAATAGAAGAGCTTGACTCCCATAGAGGAAAACGTTACGAACATATGGCTGACGAAATGGGAGTCCTTCCGCATAAGGGTGATCCAGCTAGAGACTATCAAAAATTCTATAAACTTCTAGGCGCTGCTTTTAGATCTGAAGGAGTTGCTGAGGGCAGCAGAATGGAAAATATTGGAGCGTGGCGCAATGTAACTTCTTTTGACGAGGGGGTAGGTAATAACTGGAGTTGGCAAACATTATTTATTGATGATGCTATTGTCACTCTTACACAGAGTATCGGAACAGCCATCCGCGCAATAACCCCGGGAGGAGTAAAGTCTGGCGACATGTCTCCGGAAAAAGTAAAACAAATGGAAAAGGCGTTTGAAGCCTTGAGGCAAGAAGCAATCAGGTTAACCGGAGCAACGGGAGAAGCCGCAAAGAATGTGGGGTATAACATGGTAGCTGTCGAGCGGGACGAACAAGGAAAGCCCACCAAGGAAGTAAGGGGCAGTAGGATGAACGCTCAGCAACTTGCGGGGGAGATAGCTTCTCATATGGCAGAAAGAAGAGAGCGCTTTGGATACGGTGAAATAGCTGAAGCTAAACAAAAAGAAGAGTCAGACGCATTAAGAGTTCTTGGTCCGGCAGCGGCATTCGGGGATCTTTCTAATTTAAGATCATCTTTATCTATATTAAGATCAGGCTACGCACAGGGCGAATTTCCATCCGAGGGGCCACCTTATAAAAAATTTATAGAATCTTTACGTCAAAGCTCGGCGGGCTCAACAGAATCAAAATTGAATATGTTCTTAGCTCAATCAAGAGCAAAAAAATCTAACAAAAACGAGGAAGGTCAAGTTCATTTTGAAACTGAAGACGGTAATTTTTCTGTGCTTCAATCAGCAGTATCCAATTCTGTTTGGAAAGCTCTCTCTAGTCTAGAATCCGGCGCGCAAATGGGTCAAGAGCTTAACTTAAGACGCAGGATAGACGAAAGGAGATCGCAGGTTCATCAAGGTGGAATGGTTGAAAATGAAAAATTAAAAGAATACAGAGGATACCATCAATTTGAAAACATGTTTATGCCGTCAGGGGCTCCGTCATCAGAAAGAGCGCAGGGACTAATGATAGGACTATTAACTAAGATACTCAAAGAGCTTAGAGATGACCCTTCGGAGTTAGGACAATTTGGCGGAATAATGAATGCGAAAAATTTCTTTGATACACGTCAACAAGTGGCGCAAGAAGCGGCGAACAAAAAACAAAAAGAAGCCAACATAGAAATGGCGTCAAATATTCCGACAGGAAACACCAAGGAAGGAAGAGAGAATTTACGAATATTAACCAGTGGTACCGACGCAGAGAAAGATGCTTTAGTAAGAAAATACAACCAAGGAGTATCGCAAGCAACACAACAAAATGCTGATTCAGTAAACCAAACCACAAGGACAGAGGGCGACAAAACAAGAGAAGCAACCCGTCAAGCGGCTGCTACTGTAGCTGGCGCTGTTGAAGATACTTCGGCTCGATTATCGGCAGACCTTGGCAACATTAGTGATCAATACAGAAGGGCAGCAGGTGTTGGGCCTCAGCACGAAGGAGTCTTAGGAGGGCCATTAAGAAGAGGAGTGGTTACTGGGCCGACTGCCCAACAATATCCTTACCCCAAGGCACCAATAGTAGTTACAAATCGTCCACCAGCCGCAGATAGAATGGACGCTGGGCCGAGTCGAATTGGGCAACCCGACGGCAGAATGAACAGAGGCTCAAATCAACCACTACCGAATCAGCAATCAAACGTTCTACCAAACACGGGCGCAAATCTTCCTAGTAATATGCGAACTCCAGCGCAAAATGCTGCACGAGCACAAGGAGTTTTTGTGAACAATATGATAGATTTTTCAAACCATATTAAATCATTAAATAATAAAGACCTTGGACTAGACCTTACTGCTACTGATGACGAAAGACAGAATAAAATTAATTTATTAATAGACACATTTAGAAGCCATGTTCAAAAAGCAAAAGACGGTCCCCCTGTTCCATCTCGCTTAAAAAGCATTCCAGATGAATTAAAAAATATAGCTAAAAATTTCCTACGACCAGCGGGCGTTGACAAACCGGGCAGAAACTTTCAAAACGATCTTCTCGCAAAAGCTCTTAAACTAGATAAAGGATATCAAACGACGGCAAAAGCAGAGAAACCAAAAGTAGAAACCGAAACAATAGGAGCCAAAACTTTAACTAGAGCTTGGGTAGAAAAAATAGGAAACATCAAGTTGCCAGAAATGTTTAGCAAAACAATCGAGCAGGCCTCATTGGCCAAATCTGGAACCCCCGAAGGTTTACAGGGGGTGATCAGGCTGGCTCCCGAGAAAATGCATGATAAACCAATTGTTGATTGGTTTAAGGAAGGGGCGCCAGTCAAAGAAGGAGCCGCGACTACCCCGGGCGAAAAACTGGTTACCGAAAACTGGCTAAAAGGTTTGACAAAATTTGAAAATCTTATGGTGAGAATAAGAGAGAGCGGCATGTCGTTTAGGGGTCGCGGCAAACCCGGTGATCCCGGGTATCTTCCTTCCATGGTCCAAGAGCCCGTATACGATAGGTCTTCTGTAGAAGGTGATGCCACAGCGTTTTCGAAAAAAATACGACACTTCAGTACCGGCAGACAAAGATACAAAGCCTCAAACACAGGCTGGACAGCTAAAACTATCGATGGCCAAGAATGGCAACGCCCAGCACAACCCAATGAGCTTTTGCCAACCTCATTTCTACAGCAAAAACGAGGAGACCCTATAGCCACCGAAAGATTTGAGGCAATAGAACAAATACCAAGGTGGCGTTTTCTAACATCGGGAGAACCAGAAGACTTCGGTCCTAGAGAGGAAGAACAGCGCGCTAAGGATCCGAACGCACCCCGCCTAACTGGCAGCCGGGCAGGGTTTGGGCACGCAATGGTGCGTAAACAAAATAAAGCAGGCTCACTCCTGATGAGCGAACATACGTCGGGCTTGGCCACGAGAGGTGAGGGTCATACAGCCGATTTTCGACCTAAGCCATTATACGGCTTATCTGTTTTGCCTCCTCACCCGCGGGCTGGCTCTGAAGACGAACAGTATGAAAGGTTCGTAGCTCGGGGCCAAAAGTTTAATCAATATGCCCATACAACAAATTACTGGGAAGATTTTGAAATACCTTTAAAAGATGAGACTCTTGCATCAATGAAAAACACAAGAAAAGCTGCTCAAGAATCCAGACAAAAATTGGCGGCGGCCAGAGGCAGGGCATCGGAAACAACAGGAATTGCGAGAGCAGACAATCCAATGACTGGCTTATACACCAACCTAAGCCAAGACGATGTATCTGATTCAATAAAAGAAAAATTTAAGGGAGATGAAGGAAAACAAAAGGCTCTGAATATAATCAAGCTTAGGATGGAAAACATCAGAAAAAAAGCTGGTGATACAGGCCGTGACGGAGTAGAGCCCGAAGGCATTCCCCAGCTGCAGCAAATGCTTGGTTATGTCCAATCTGGGAAACCGGCCGAAGCCATGAAAAATTTATTCCTTAAAGATGAAGAGGCATACGACAAACAATATTTATTACATGTTAAAATAAGAAAGAGTTTTTGGGATGCGCAAGATGTAGCAGCCCGCGAATGGCATGCAAACATGCGGGAAATTTGGCTGGCCTCACTACCAGATGTCCCGGGGGCTGGCGGGAAGGATGGGCCGCCAATCGGAACGAAAATAATTGGCGGACGGCACAGTGTAACAAAGACAGAGGCTCACATTAATCCTGACGCACGGATCCATAGGGGCAGCAAACTCTGGGACGCGTCAAGAAGTGGACCCGGGGGCCGCCCCGGAGTAAGACCTGCCCCTGACGCCCCTAACGAAAAGATGAGTGGAAGGCAGTTCGATAGACGCGGCAGCCAAGCTTTTGCGGGCCAAGTAGGTCAGATGGCGCAGTTTGGAGACAATATTAGGCTGAGCGCACAGGATACAACGGTTCCCGCGAAAAGCAATGTAAACTGGATGCGGGAGAACTTCCACCGAGCAGAGCAGTATTTTAATGAACTGCAAGCTCAAATAAGTCAAATTGGTGAACATGGGCTACAATCTGTACAGCCCAATTACGCTCAGGGCAACCGTTACAATTTGAACCTCGGAGTCGGCAGCCAGAATGCCCCCATGGGGCGCAGGATTCCAGAGGTTAAGGGGGGAAAATCATTGCCTTGGGCAATGGCGAAAGGCGACAAAACCAAAGGAACTTCAGGAGCTCATTTCTTGGATTGGCTAGGCGACCCCAAACGCATGAAGATCGGTAGAGGGGGCGTACTGTCACAAGTGAAGGTTTCTGGGCTTGACCGTAAAACAATCGACAAAGGAATGGAAGCAATAGCGTTGGCTGTTAATGAATACTATAGAGAAGTAAGCGATGACCTAAGGGCGGATGCGGAAGAAATACTAAGAACTCCGGAAGGCAAAACAGAAGCCGGGAAGGCTAAGGTGGGGAGGATAGTAAAAGATTTAAAGCTTATAGAAGAAAATCGAGCACAATTAGGCATTACGGAGGGTGAAGATGGTCAGTTGGAAGCTACAATGGAATCAGTCCAAGGTTTTCTGCCGCAAATTATAGCAGGCTATCGGAATGTCGATCCACGAATGGCGGGCACGAACTTGGATTTCGCCATGGGCAAAAAGAAACTAGAAGACCTTCTGGGTGTTGATGAAGCAGCTAAGGTTCCTATGAGCGCGATCGAAAAATTTGGAAGTAGATTTGAGCTTGAACTGGGCGAAGATAATCGCCCGGTGTACGATGATAAGACGGGGCAAGCAAAAATTAAACCTAAAGGAGTCCTCATGACGGATGAAGGTGCACCGGGTCCTGACGTCGCACAAATGTTTTTGAGCCTGCCCCGAAGATTGTCTGACGCTATTGGCCAGTCTGTCGGGATCACGGGATTGGCTAAAGTTCTAAGCGAGGGTCAAAAAATTCAGGGATTTACCCAAGAACAAGATATAGAAAGAGCTCAAAAGTGGATAGAGAGTGGTATGCAACACGTGGACGCCGGTGTGGATGGGGACTCACAAATAGAATCCGAATTAAGTAAAAGGATGGGGTGGGACGCGCTCGAAACTTTACCGAAAGGGGATAGAGGGGAAATCGACCGCGGCGCTCTTCCGGAATGGATAAAAGGTGTACTAAAATCACATATTACAGAAAGAGACAAGCCAACGACAGAAACCATAAAGAGACCCGGCAAACCAGATATCGAAGTGCCAATTCTCACTGAGAAATTTAAAGAAACAAGAGACCAAAAAAATGCAGCAGCAATTGAAGTAACCAATAAGAAGCGAGCACTTGCTGAAGCGAAAGAAACAGGCAGTAACGTAGCCCAAGCTCAATCTGATTTAGAAGACGCCCAATTGCAGCTAAAAAGAAGAGAAAAGGAATATAAACAAGCAGAGCAAGTCGAACCCCAAATCATACAACTACGTAAAGCTTCAGAAAAACAAGAGACGAAAGAAACTTCTGAAAAGCCAGAAACTACCGCCACAAGGGTATCTTCAATACTCGATAAGAATTACGAGGGTACACTTGCTTATGTATCTGATCAAAGGCAAAAAGCTTTACAACAACAAGAAGGAACGACGATGCTACCACCAGCTAAGGACGCGTTCCTTGACATGGTGCAAAGACAAAATTTAGATACGAAAGACGAACCACTTCTCGCAAGCGCCAAAAACAGAGAAGACCTATTAGGAGCTATTCATGGAACCTTGTTAACACAAGGAAAAACTTTCGAAGATATGCGTCGTTTCCTCGCTAAAGATGGCGATGATGGCCGACCACCTTTCGACGGTACTGAGTTAGGACAAGAAGGATTAAGAGGAGAGTTTGATTCGGCCCGCCGTTACTACGAAATGGTTAGAGGTCAAAAGACAACCGCCAGTGGTCACGTACCATCATTTAATATTTCTCAAACTATTAAAATGGCTGAAAAACGAGGAGCCTTAGCCGGAGGATACTTAGCTGGAAACGTTCATAAAGGGCCAAACCTTACTCAGTCCGGAGGCCCAGCTAACGTGGTCATGAACAGCGCCGAACATGTCTCTAACTTCGCGGGTAAGACTTGGATAAGTCCACCGAAGAACTCGAGAGCAGGAAAAGCTCACTTAAAAGAATCGATTAGAAAAACAGGAATGATTCCTCCAGCATACGCGGCCAAGGGATTTGTTCCCATGCGTGACGAAAAGGATTTCGCAAGAATAGAACGGGATATCATCAAGCACGAAGAAGCACACGCAACAGCAGGAGGCAGTCTTGCAAAAACCCCTGAATTTATAAGGACTGTAACATCTGGTTCGGTTCTCGTAGATGTTCGTCCGGATCCAGATCCAAAGAAAAATATTGAAAAATTTACAAAAGTTCACAAGGCGGCTTTAGCGCCTAAGGACCCATCTGAAACAGATAAAAACGTAGCAGCGTTTGCAATAAGTGAAATTAAAAGATCCAGATCAGAACTTAAAACAGACAAAGAAAGAGCTGAAGTTGACACAAAGCTGTCACAACAAATAAGAAAATCTGGATTGTCAGAAGGAGACATTGAAAACAGGGCAAAAGAAATTAGAAGAAAAAGTTCTGCATCAATAGCAAACGAAGGCTTTGTTCCGAACTTTGCTCCGCCTACTCCAAGATGGGCAGACGAATCACTAAGCAATAAAGAAAGAGCTCTGGACTTCACTATGGGATTAGAGAATCAAGACAAAACAAATGTTCCAAAATCAGGAAAATCTGGATTAACGCTTGGAGTAAACGCACAAAACAGGGGTGTAGCATTTGATGTTGGAGCTCACTCAGCTGACCAAATTAAAAAAATGTTTAACTCTACTGGTTCTGAAAAAGAAATAGATGAATCTATTCGTAAAAAAATATTACCCTTTGCCGGTTTAAAAAGAGCAAACGCAGAGCGAAAAATAGGAGAAATAGGTAAACCAAAAATTTCAGTAACAGAAAATAATAGAATCAAACAGGTAGTCTGGGATAAACATTGGGAAGCTTCTAAGAAAAAATACGAAGAACTAACAAAGAAAAAGTGGAGCGATTTAGGATTTAAGGGTCAGGCAGTATTTTCTGATATTGGACATCAATACGGATTCGGCCATAAATCTTGGTTAGGGCAAGGAGGAGGGGCCTTCAAGGCATTTACGAATCATATAGCGAAGGGAGAATATGATAAAGCAGCCTTAAGATTAGACAAGGTAAAAGAACACGTATGGAGATTTGATACTCGCGGAGAAATGCTTGTGGGCAGCGATAAGCACATAGATCGCTCAGGAAAAGAACCCGAAGTAAAACCCATTCCAGAAGACATGGATAAGTACCTGCTTAGACCTAATGAAAGCGTTGGGAAAGCAGCGCAATGGTACCCCGGAGTAACTCCAAAAGAAATACAAGACGCCAATCCGGAGCACAAAGGAAGATGGAATAAGCTCGGGATAGGAACCAAGCTCTTAATACCAAGACCAAAATACAAAGGGCTTAATGACCAAAATGAGATACTCGCTAAATATCTTAAGGAGTCTGGACAAATTGCAGAAGCAACTTACAAGGCTCCAAATGTATTTGGTGGCAAGAAGATCGGGTGGAACGAAAAATTAGCCAACGGGCAAACAAGAAAAGAATTTTTTAACAACTTAAAAAAAGAGCAACAAAATGATGTCCTAGATTGGGACGTTAAAACGAAATCTCGAAAAGAAGGAATAAGAATTCTTAAGGGGGCAGCAAAGGCAGATCAAAAAGCCCAAGGCTTTGTTCCGAATTTTGCTCCTCCTTCGGTTAGTGATGGGGTGCAAAAATTAGCCAACAGAGAAAATGATTTAAAAAATTCAATTATAGATGATATAGTCTTGGCTGTTCCCCGAGCCAAACAAACAGCTCTAGACATTGGGGCAAACGCTTTAAGCGGCGATAGATACCAACAAGGGTTTGGCGGTATCCAGTTTTTAGCAGATGCAATTTACGGCGTTGCACCAGTAGCACCCGCAAAACGTCACGCAAAAGCAGTAGGGCAAGGCTACGTAAAGAAAGTTGCGCCAAAGATAGAGGAACTCTTTAAAATAAATCCACAAGCTATACCGGGTCTATATGACATATTAGAAGATCAACTTGGGGATCTTCCCGGAGGGGCCCTCTTAATAGATAAATTAAGGAAACAAAGTTTTAAGGTAGCAGGTAATACGCCGGGTTCGGACCCATTGATGGAAGCAACTGGATTGCCCATAGGCGCACTTAGTATTAAAGGGCTAGATCTTCTTACGAAAGACAAGGATAAAAAAGTAAGAATAAGTCTTGGAGAAATTGTTGACGCCATGCGAATTCCGGAAAATAAAAAAGCTTGGGGGGCTACGAGCTCCGATGATCGACTATCTTTCCCCGCAGACATAATGAGCGGGCCTACAGGCATACAACACATGTATGGCAAGACCGGCGACCGTGGCTTAAGTATAAAAGATATAACAAAAATGGCTAAGCTATCCCAAAAAGGTAATTTCGAAGCAGCAGGAGTGGAAAGCTTTATGGCGATACCGCTTATAGAGGGAGTCTTGGGTAAAAAAGGATTAGCTCAATTCTATGAAAATTTTGGAGGCAAAGATAAAGCGCTTGAAGCTATGCTTAAAATGTACTCGGGAACATTCGAAAACAGACCCGAATCGGATTCTAAAAAAGGTTGGTCGTTGCTTGACGCCGTTAAACGAGGAGAAGGAAAATGGATGCCAAGACATATGGAGGGCATGGAGTCAACTATAGGTCTAGCGGTCAGTCATGGATTTTTATCAGAAGAAAAAGCTGACCAAATAAAATTAGGAATCAAAGCTAAAGCTTACGTTAACGCCGGTAAGGAAAAATTTAAAAATCTTTTTCAAGCAGACGGCTTCGTTCCGAACTTTCATCCAGCTAATTTTAGGCATTACCACATGCCATCAGGCGCGATCGCGGGCGCGGGAGCAGTGCAAACTCGCCCCAATGCATTTCAAGGGAATCGGAGACGAGGTCGAGGTCAGGGTGGGGGCGGGATGGCTCCAAACCCCAATTTTAGAATCCCAGCGCCACAGCCTCGGCCGCCACAGCGACAGCCTCGGCCGCAGCCAACCCCCGCGCAAATATATGCTCCAAAGCCGGGCGAAGCACCTTGGAGACCGGACGAAAACCGACCGCTGCCGATTCAGAGGAATCCCGACAATCCAATGTTCGACCCTGCTGGAAACATAATTCCGGGCCAATTTCTCACGTATGGTTTTACTGACTTGCAGACGGCTGCCGCGGGAGATGCGCGAGCAGGAAATTTCGCACGCTCCCAAGGGCATCCTATCGTTGGTCCTGTTCATGGTTACCCCTCTGGGGGAAAGATACCGGACCCGAAGCGGCTAGGGGGCTTTGGTAAAGGTGTACCGGGAGTAGATATACCGTTCGGACGAAAGGTGACCAGACCGGATGGTACCACATATTGGGACGTCAGAGGTACGCAAGACAATACTATGCCCGGAGGCAACCGTGTACCTATTTTCCCGGGATTTGCCACCGCTAAGGATGCGGGCAATAAAGGTAACTCTACAGGAAGCCTAAAGCCAATTAGTCTGGAAGATCTTAAACAATTCGCTCAAACCCCTCGCGGACAAAAACTGTTTCCCAAAGGTTTGCCAGCGTATATGACTCAAGAATATTTAGAAACGCCGCTCCGTTATAGGCCGCCCGGTACGGATATCGTGCCTAAAAACTGGTACATTGGACCGGGGTCACGAAGAAACCAAGGCTTCGTTCCGAATTTTGCAGACAAAGAACTTGAACGGGCAAAGAAACAAATTAGCAAATGGAATAAGCGTGGACCAAGCAAGAAAATGTTGCAGATAAATCCGCGACTAAAGGATTACGAATGGTATATTTCCGATCGCACGAGCGATACGGACTTTACTTATTCGCGGAGAAAAAAGGGTTCAGAAAAGGAAACGCCGGGGTGGCCTCAAGTCAAACCATTCAATTTTGCGTCTGGCTTCGTTCCGAATTTTGCAGACAAAGAACTTGAACGGGCAAAGAAACAAATTAGCAAATGGAATAAGCGTGGACCAAGCAAGAAAATGTTGC
>NZER01000210.1 GCA_002690445.1 Candidatus Pacearchaeota archaeon | reverse complement strand
GTGGAAGAGGGCAAGAAGGTTCTCTACCCCGCCTTTCCGGGAACTGAATACAAGGTAGGTGTCCATGAGTTCCGTATCCCCCATGCCACCGGCACCGTCACCCTCCGGCTGCGCCACCTGGAGAGCGAGGCCGATGCCGACAACTACATGGGGCACCAGTATACCTACATCGCCTTCGACGAGTTGTGCAACTGGCCCAACCTCGGGGGCTACAACAAACTCAAGGCTTGCCTGCGCTCAACGGCCAAGATCGATAACCTGCGGGTCCGTGCCACCGGCAACCCCGGCGGCGTCGGCCACCAGGCGGTCAAGGAATACTTCATCGATGCCGGCGCACCGGAAACGATCATCCAGGACGACAAGTCGGCCATTCCCCGCATGTGGATCAAGTCGCTTGTCACCGACAACAAGATCTTGCTCGATGCGGACCCGCTTTATATCAAGAGGCTGCAGTCCGTTGGCGACCCCGAGCTGGTACGGGCCTGGCTGGAAGGTGACTGGTCTGTCTCCCTCGGAGCCTACTTCACCAACTGGAGTTCCAGACACTGCGTCATCCCCTCATTTGAAATTCCAGAACATTGGCCCCTGTTCGGGGGCCTCGACTATGGCGAATCTTCGCCCACGTCCTTTGGTCTTTACACCATCGATTACGACGGCCATGTCTACCGGCTCTGTGAATACTACCAGGCCGGCTCCACCGCCTCCACACATGCCTATGAGATTGACCGGATGATCGCGGCCAACCCGCATACCAACGGCCGACGACCCCAGCAGATCTTTGCCGATCCCTCCATGTGGGTCAAGCGGAGACTGTCGGAAGTGGTCAACCAGTCGCCGGCTGACGTATTTTTGCAGCAGGGCCTTTCCCTCACCAAGGCCAACAACGACCGTGTCACCGGCTGGCGCGTTATCAACGACATGCTGGCCCAGCGCAAGCTGCATTGCTTCGACGGCTGGAACGACAACCTCTGCCGCACCCTGCCCTCCCTGCCCCGCTCCAAGAGCAACCCCGAAGATCTCGATACGCACACTGAAGACCACGCCGCCGACGAGTTGCGTTACGCGGTGATGCACTTATATCAGCCATCTCGCGCCCAGCCCAGTCAGAATGCCAACCCGTTCTTTGGCACCAACATCCTCGACCAGGTGCCGGTCGCCAAGCAAAGGCGCAGAGCATGAACCAAGAAAACATAGATTTCTGGCAAAGCACGTTTATCAATACGGAAAAGTTCATGGAGGAGCATCACCGTCGCTGGCGTCGGCTGCATCGACAGTACCGGCTCGATTTCAACGACGTGGTGTCGCTCGATTCCAGCAAGACCCGCAAGATCTCGCAGTTCTATCCGCTGGCCCGACAGATTATTGCCTCCATTGTCTTCCAGAACCCGCGCATCTTCTTCCGCGTATCAGCCCCGCAGAAGGCTTTTCAAGCGGAAATCATGCAGCGGACCATCAACAACGCGCTCGAATTGTCCGATGCCAAGGCGCATGTGCAGCAGATGGTCTTCGATGCCCTGTTCGCCTACCGTGGCATTCTCAAGACCGTGGTCAACCCTCGCGGCGATGAAGATCTGATGCCGCCGTATGTGGCCAACGACACGTTGCAGAACGGCATGGTCGCTACCCTGCGCGTGTCGCCGTTCAACTTCTTTGGCGATATCGTCACGCCCAACCATGTGTTCGGCCACCAACGCTACTGTTACGAAAAAATGCTGGTGCCGATGGAGTTCGTAAAAGCCGACGAGCGCCTGCAGCACAAGGCCGATATCAAGCCCCTGACCGCCGATGACCGGGAAGATCTCATGCTCGGGGACTGGGAGTCGGATCAGGAGGGCGAAGACGTTGAGCGCAAGGCCCAGGAAGAGTCACGTATTCTCGGAGAGTACGTGCTGTTCCGCGAGGTGCATGACCGCATCCACAAAAAACAGTACATCTTCGCGCAGGGCGTCAAGAAGCCGGTGCTGGAGATCGATCATCCGTTCCTTGCCGGGGAAACCCGCATGGCACCGGACCCGCTTACCGGCGAGATGGTCGCTACTGACGACTTCACCCCCAGAGGCGGCTTTCTGGTGATGAACGGAACGCCCTATACGTCCCTGACCTACGACAATACCCCGGAAGAGTTCTACGGCCTGCCGGTCATGGCTTACGCCGAGGATACCCAGGCCGGCATTGTCGAGTCGCTGACCCGTCGGGCTGACGGCATCAAGCGCAACTCGCGCACGATCCTGGGACGCAAGGGAGAGCAGGCCAACAACCCGGATATCGGTGACGATATCGACAAGGCCCAGGACGGCAAGATCATCTGGGTGGACGACGTACACAACTCCTTCTCGGAGATGACGCAGGCCACGCCCCCGGCCGATCAACTGGGCCTGGAGTCGGACTACCGCAACTACCAGGAGCAGATTCTCAACGTCTCGTCGCTGACCTCCGGCGGCGGTCCCCGGCGCACCGCCACGCAGGCGGCACTGGAAGCCTCGTTCGGTCAGTTGAACCGTGACTGGATGCAGGGCAAGGTGGCCCAGGTATACAAGGAGCTGGCCTACAACTACGCCAGGATCATCAGCGATGTGCGCTATGAGCCGAAAGCCTTCCTGGTCAACGTCGCAGAGTCAGAGAACGATCCGGTGTTTGAGGCGGTGCGGGGCGATATGATGGCAGCCCGTTTCACCGTCGAGGTCGAAGCGTCGTCGATGAAGCCGATGTTTGAGGAGATTGAGAAGGAAGATGCCCTCGCGCTGGCAACCTGGCTGATGCAGTTCCCGCAGGTGCCCAGGAACGAAGTGCTGCGCCATGTGCTGCAGAGCTTCCGGGTGCCGAATATGGAGAAGTTCATCGGGGATGCGGCCCGAATTGACGCCCAGCGGGCTGCTCAGTACGAGAATCTGCTGCTGATGAGCGGTCAGCAGGTCAGGGTGCATCCGGGTGAGCAGCATACAACCCACGCCGAGGTGCATAAGAAACTGCCGGAAGATCCCAAGTTCCAGCAGTTGGCCCAGGCCAACCAGATGCTGGCCCAGCAGATCATGCAAACCATACAGCAGCACCTGCAGGAGCATCAGGAAGCCTTCCAGGCCCAGGCCGGAGGGGGTGGCGGTCAGACCCAGCCCACTGGCAAGATCGAGAGTATCGGTGGCGACGGCCGGGGCACCGGCTCGCCGTTGAGTCAGGTGCAGCAGACCGTCGGTTCGGTCAACTCGGCCGTACGCAGCAACGCCCAGAGAATCTCACAGCCCGGTGCCGTGATTGACAGGAACCAGAACTGAATGAGAGAGATTTGAAGGTATTTCTGCGAATCCCCACCGCTGCCGGCGTTGACAGGGAATTGACACGCTGGCTGATGTGGTTTGCCAGAGAAATGCCGGATGCAGACATTGACATCCACTGCTCCTGCTGGGGCGTGGTCGAGAACAGGAACCAGATATGTCAACAATTTCTGCAAAGCGACTGCACTCACCTGTGGATGGTCGATGCGGATACAGTACCACCGAAGAACCTGAATTTGCTGGATCATGCCGACGAATTTCCCTGTCTCAACGGCATCTACCAGCATCTGACGATGGAGGGACTGGTGTGGGACACCTGGTTCAGAATGCCAGACAAGAACTACGCGCCGATCCCCCAGCGGCGGTGGCCCAAAGAGCGCCTGTTCAACGTCGATGCCGTGGGCTGTGGCTGTATGGTGCTGCAAAAAGAGCTGGTCGAGGCGATTCAAGAGCCTCGATTTGAGATGCGTGACGGCAAGGGAGAGGACTTCCACTTCTGTGAGCGCGTTGCCGAGGCGGGATACAAGGTGATGGTTGACAGGGACTATCGATGTGACCATCAGAAGGACGTGAGCCTGCGGCTCCTGTCCCGCATAACGAAGGGTATCTGATATGCCTCGAATGGAGGATTACAAATGTTCTACTTGCGGTTTCGTGGAAGTTGATGTTTACTTTTCATTAAGGAGCGAGGTCACGCCTTGCCGGCCGTGCGTTGAGTGCGGCAGCGAGGCCAACAGGGTGTTTGCCCACCCCAAACAGAACTTTATCCATGCGACGCACTCGTCCATGTATGGGAAGTTCGAGCCGGGGCTGGGCGTTGTGGTCGAGAGTTACGGCCACAAACAGCGCCTGATGAGGGAACTGGATGTGCAGGAATCGTCTGATACTACGGGCGGCTCCAGGTGCTATCAGAAATCTGATCCCGGACCTTCCTCCACATCGCCAAGTTGGGTCGGTGACCCGCACGGCGAATAAGGACAGAATAAGATGACCGAAGTCGTCCAAACGGATTCTCCTGAAGAAGACGGGATCTCCGAATCTGCTG
Organism: Candidatus Pacearchaeota archaeon; assembly: GCA_002690445.1. The sequence goes on along the minus strand of NZER01000210.1, from coordinate 1,922 downwards.
CTGACAGTGGAGTGATCGATCTGGGGGCTGACCTTGAGTCCCCGAGCGAAGCACCCCCCATTGACGGCTTGCAAGATGAGGCTGCCGCTGACACAGACAGAAGCCCCGGTGAGGACGCGACTCAGGATGCCCCACGGAATCTATCAACGATAGAGGAAATGGAGTCCTTACCCGAGCAACTTCGACCGATGGCCCGTCGTCTTGTTGCAGATCATACGCAAAAGACACAGGCCGCGGCGCAGAAGATGCGGGAGAACGAGAGTCTGCAGCAACGCTTGCAGATGGCGACGTTGCAGAACCAGCAGAACGATCTGAGTGCGCGTGTGGATGCTACCTCCCCGGAGGAAGATCCCTTTGCAGGAGTTCGTGCCCGACTCGGCCCCGAGGAGCAAGGTGCCCTCGATATTATGCGCGAGGTCGTCAAGACCGACGTGGGCCAGAGAGTGGAAACGCAGGGACAACAGGTAGAGCAGTTGACGAACGCAGTTCGCCAGCTTGCTGTGCATATTGTCCAGCAGTCCGCGCAGGCACAGAACACCGCTGCACAGGACGCTCGTCGGCAGTACCCGGATATTGACCAGTATCAGGCGCAAGTCAGCGCCCTGACCGCTGTGCCGAATCCGGCGACGAGAAAGAACTACACGCCTGCTGAAGCGTACGAGTTGCTCACCGGAATTGCTGGCCAGAAGTCTGCTCAATTACAGGCTGGCCAGAAACGTGTCCGGCGCAACGCTGCTGGTAATGCCTCGTCTACTCCCTCTGTTGCTGCTGATAATGGCTCGGGTGCTTTATCCGAAACAGAGCTTGCCTCAAAGCTGGCAGCACTGGGTTTGAAGGCGTAGCTCTACAACGCCAACAAAGGGAGCGAATGCTCCCATAGACAGGGGTACCAATTATGGCTGCTGCAACCACCAGTGAAACCTGGGACGCGGCTTGGACATTGACGATGCGGTCGCATCGGAAGCGGCTGACGGATAACATCTCCGACAGCTATCCGACGACAGATCGTCTCAAGCGTTCGGGTGTCATGGAAGTTGAAACCGGTGGCAAGGAGATCCAGGAAGATCTGATGTACGGTCTTGGATCGTCCGAGTGGTTCGACGGTTACGACGTATTGTCCACCAACGCGAACGACGGCATCACGGCCGCGTTCTACCAGTTCCGCTACAACGCCGTCCCGGTGGTCATTTCTGACACTGAAGACGACGAGTCTCGTAAGTCTGGATCGGTCAAACTGATTACGGCCAAGGCCAAGCAGGCCATGACCAAGTCATTTGATACGATCAATGCTTCGATCCACAATGCCCAGTCCGGCAAGTCGATGATTGGCCTGCAGGACATTTGTGCAGAGTCAACCGGCACAACGCTGGGTGGCATTTCGCAGACCTCCAATACGTGGTGGGACAACAAGCGCGGCGATTTCACTGCTGGTACTGGTGAAATGCTGGCCACGTATACCAATTTCCTGACCAAGATCGGTGATCAGTATACCGGCATTCTGGCCATGGGCCAGATGTGGAATGCGGTTTCTGAGGGCAATGACAAGCCCACCCTTCTCGTTGCTTCGCATACCCATTACGGGAACTACGAGGCCGTGTTTGAAGGCACAGGCCATACCCGCTTTACTGGCGCGGGGAAGGCAGCTCTTGGTGTCACTGGTGATGTCACGTTCCGTGGCGCACCGCTGATTGCTGATCGGGATTGTGTCACTGACAGTATGTATTTCCTCAACACCAAGTATCTGAAGTTGAAGGTGCAGGCTGGCCGCAACTTCTCGAAGACCCCGTTCCAGCGTCCGAGCAACCAGCTTGCCCGTGCTGCGTTCGTGGTATTTGGTGGCCAGTTGGTCACCAACAATCGTCGTCGTCAGGGTCTCTTGTACGACCTGGCATAAACCCTTGCCCCCAAGCCAATGGGGGTTC